>NZ_BMHO01000002.1 GCF_014640975.1 Microbacterium faecale | reverse complement strand
GTCGCGTGCAAGGCGGAGGAGTGAAGGCGTACGAATGTACGTCGATCGACGACAACGCCGCAGGCGGCACGCCCCGGCGCCTCAGCATTAGTACCAGTTGACGGCTTGGGAGTGCCCCCAGGCGGCGCAGGGGGTGCCGTAGGCGCGCGAGATGTAGTCGAGGCCCCAGGTGATCTGCGTTGTGGCGTTGGTCGCCCAGTCGCCGGCGACGGTCCCCATCTTGCTGCCGGGCAGGGACTGCGGGATCCCGTAGGCGCCGCTGGAGGGGTTGGTCGCCTGGTAATTCCAGCCGGATTCCTTCGTCCACAGCGCGTCGAGGCAGCCGAACTGGTCGGCTCCCCAGCCGTAGGTCGATGACATCAGCTCGCTCGCGGTGGCCTTCGCGCCCTCGACGGTGTTGGCCTCGGCGAGAGCGGCGGCTTCCTCGGCCTCGCGCGCTTCGCGCTCCTCGCGTTCTTTGCGTTCGCGGCGCTCCTGCTTCTTCTCGGCCTTCGTGACGTTCGGCTCGAGTCGGTCGATCTCGGCGTTGGCGTCGGCGGTCACGTTGCTCGCGACGGACGCGGGCAGCCCTTCGTAGTCCTCGAGGTATTCCACGTATCCAGTGAGGGACGAGGCATCGACGCGTGTCTTCTCGGCGCGGGTGAGGAGGTCGGTGGCGGAATCGAGCGTCTTTGCCGCCTGCTTGGCGATGTCGCCGCTCGCGAGCTGAACGGGTCCGGCCGATTCGCGCGGCGTCGCGGATCCCAGGGATGCCGCGGCCGTTCCGCTCACGACAGCGAGCGCGGCGGTCGCGACGGCGACGCCGATGCTGATCCGGCGACGGCGGCGCTCGCGCTCCTGTCGGAGGCGGATGATGTGGCTCGGTCGCGGGTAAGGGGTCAGGGGCAACGGGGCGTCGTCGTGCGTCATGCGGGTGCTCTCACGGTCTGTGCGGCGCGGTGGGTTGCCGCGCGCGGCGGGACCGATGACGACGCTGGCTCGGTCGGGGGACCTGACGAGAATGCGATCTGATCCTGAACGGGGCCGTAGAAATCACCCGGTGCGAGCCGAAATCGCGCTCGTGGCTCGGCCGGGAGTCGTCGAACCTGAGAACGCGGCCGAGAGGTGCCGGATCCGCGTCACGATGCCGATCGCAGCGCTGCCGGTTACTCTATAACGAACCGATAACGGTGGGCGCCTCGGAATCCGCTTCGAGAGTGGTGAGAACGGTTCTCGCGCGGCTGGTCAGAGTTCGGTTCCGTCGTCGTCGCGGTCGTAGATGCCCTGGTTGCCGGCCGCCTTTGAAGACATGCCGATCAGCGCGCCGATGCCGATAAGGATCCCGAGCGCGACGCCGAGCCACGGGTTGCCGAGGACGGTGCCGACGAGGACTGCGAGGGCGAACAGGCCGACGGTGATGAGGATCCGGCGGACGCGAGGGGACATGCCTCCATTGTCTCGCGATCCGCGCCGCCCGGCTCAGCGGGCGCGATGATCTTCGATGTGGAGCCTCGGCGCGCGGCGCGGCTCTCGCGGGCCGCAGGCCAACAGCAGGCGGATCACGCGCTGTCGGTGGCCGCGCCACGGTTCGAGCAGGGCGAGCATGCCGGCGTCATCGGTGCGCTGGCCCGTGAGCGCATAACCCACCTCGTGCGAGAGGTGAATGTCGCCGACACTCACCGCGTCCGGATCCCCGAGGGCGCGAATCCGTGTCTCGGCGGCCGTCCACGCACCGACACCGGCGAACGACGTCAGGGGATCGGTGGGCCGGCCCGTTGCACCGCGGGTCGCGCGCTCGACCGCGTCGGGGCGCCGGGCCGCGCCGACGATGGTCTTCGACTGTGGCGGCTCGACCCCCGCGCGATGCCACGTCCAGGACGGGATCTGCCCCCAGGCGTCGGGCGCTGGCGGGGCGAACAGCGGGCGGGGAGTCGGCCCTGGGGCGCGGTCACCCTGCCAGGTGACGAGCCGACGCCACGCGCCGAAGGCCTGCCGCACGGTGACCTTCTGTTCGAGGATGGCCTGCGCGAATGCGTCGAAGACGAGGTCGGTGCGCGCGAGATGCATGCCCGGCCGTCGGCTCGCCGCGCGCGCCACGACCGGGTGGAGCGCGGCGTCGAAGCCGCGGGCGTCGTCGTGTGCGCCGCAGAGGGCGGGCACCTGCGCGAGTGCCCATTCTCGTCCGGCGCCCCACGCGGCCGCCCTGATGGATCCGTCTGGTCGCTGCGCGAGCGCAACCGTCGCGAGCCCCGCGGGGGTGCGGGACGCGCGCCAGATCACGCCGCCGGACCGGTGCTGCGTCGGATCGCCGGGCCCGCGCTGCAGACTGCCGACCGTCGTGCCCAGGTCGACCGCGGTGCGCGGCCGGTAGGTGGTCTGCAGGGGGAGGGTCATGCCGTCACGCTACGCGCGACGTCCGACAAACGAGCCGTGAGCGGCGGGCCTCAGAACCTGTCGGGCGAGGGGGCGCCGGTGCCGTATCGGATGACGACGTCGGCGTGACGGTCGAATCGATACCCGACGCCGCGCACGGTCCGCACGATGTCCTCGTAACGGCTCAGCTTCGAACGCAGCCGACGCACGTGTACGTCGATCGTGCGCTCGCCGGGGGCGGAGTCGTCGCCCGCCTGCCACAGCGAGTCGACGAGCTCGGAGCGCTCGATCGTGCGGCCCTCACGCAGCACGAGGTACTGCAGCAGTTCGAACTCCTTGTACGTGAGCGACGCGTTCTCGCCGTCGATCGTGACCCGCTTGCGCGAGATGTCGACGGTGACTCCGGTGTCTGTGTTGCGGGCGGGCGCCTCGGCGCGAACGCGCGCCACGGCACCCGGCTCCTTCAGAGCCAGGCGCACGACGTCGATGTCCCGGCCGCCGGCAGACTGCGGGGCGAGCGCGACGGTGGCGTAGGTCTCGGCGTGCGGTGCGAGCTCGCCAATCGTGCGTCGAAGGGCGTCGACCAGCACGTTGAGGCTGATGCCGTCGGAGGCGGCCTGCGCCTCGTCGAGGCCGACGTACAGCGCGAATCCGCGCGGCTCGGAGGTTCCGGCCGGCAGAGAGGTGGGCGGTGTCGGCGCGGCGTCGCTGGTCACGACCCTGACCTTTGCGGGGTGCGCCGCACGCGCTGCCTGTTGCTCACGCAGAGAGGGTACCGCGTGCAGGTGGGGCGAGCGCGTCGTTCGGGTGGTGGTCGTGGGGCGGCGAGTGGCCAGAACGGTCATGACGAATGTGTCCTTCGAAGGGCGCGGATCCGTCGGATCCACGGAATGCGTGTCGGTGTTCGCGCGGCCCGGAGGGGCGGCGTGCGGATCAGATCACCGGCCGGGCGCGCGAATGATCAGCGCGCGGGGGATCTGTGGTGCAGCAGGCGGGGTTCGCTCAGCGACACATTCGACAACACATGACGACCCGGTGCGGCATCATCGCACCGGTCACTCCGTTCGCCTCCCGGGCGGACAGAAGCAGCGTGTCGTCAGTCATGAGTGCAATTGTGGCGGCGCATCTCGTCACATGTCAACGAATGACGGTCTTCATGACGAAACATGTCGTCGCGCGTCGTGGAATGAACATCGGAGACCGCACGTTGCACCAGGTGTGACCGATTCATTGACTTTCACCGACGCCGTCGAGCAGTCGCGCTTCGAGTTGCGAGACGCGGGCGAGCTCGTCAGCGTGCTCGACTATCGGATCAACGGCGACACGATCGCGCTCACGCGCGCCTTCACGAACCCCGCCAAGCGTGGCAGCGGCTACGCCGCGATCGTGACCGAGCGCGCGGTCGACGCGATCGAGAGCGCGGGGGAGCACCGAGTGTCGCCCGTGTGCTGGTACGTCGCCGAATGGTTCGACGCGCACCCGGAGCGCGCGAAGCTGCTCGCCGACGCCTGACCCGCTGGCACGGTCAGCGCCTACTCGGCGTCGAACGCCTCGAGTGGGATCTCCGCGGCCGGGCCGACGGGGTTCACGACGAGGCCCACCATCTCGTCCTGCCGAGCCGAGAGGACAATCGCGTCGAGCGTGGTCGGCTGGGCGACCGCATTTGGCTGCCACGCCCACAGCTCCGCGGGGCTCGTGAAGACCGCATGCAACACGGATCCGTCGTCGCGCGATGCGCTCGCGATGTTGTAGCCGACCGTGTCGCCATCGTCGCCGGTGACGGGGATCCCGCCGATGTAGACGACGGACTCGCGGAGCAACGCAACGAACTGGCCGAGGTCGTGCTCGCCGTCGACGATCGCCGATGCGAGTCGCGTGGCGCTGTCCTGATCGTCGCCGAAGGCGCGCCGGATCTCGTCGCTGTACGCGATGAAGGCGCCGTCGGTTCCCGCGTCGATCGCGAGGCCGTCGTGCTGGCTCACGGCCTGGGCGAGCACGCTCGACGCGCGCTGCGCGAGCGACCGCACCGTGCCCTCGCCCGCGAATTCCTCGAGGCGCGGATTGTCCGTGAAGGCGAGCAACAGATCGTTGCCGTCGCCGTCACTCACGCTCGTGAGCGCGAGCTTGTCGCCTTCCTGCATCGGGTTGTCGGGATCCGCGAACTCGGAGTGCGAGATGTCGAGCAGCAGCCACCCGGAGGCTGCGCGCCGGAGGACGTCACTGTGCGTCTGGGGATCCTTGGTGTCGGCCCACACGTCGAGGGCCTCCTGCACGCGTGCGTTCTGGACGACGTTCTTCGGGGTGCCGGACATGCGGCCACGGTACGCGGCCTGCGGGGATGAGCGGTAATTGTCGGCTAGGCGGCGCAGCGCGTTGGGTGAGACCTGTGTCACGCCCAGCGCATATACAACGTAGTAATTTCTGTTGACTTATCCGCTCGTTGGTTCCATCCTTGCACACAGGACGATGTACGACGTTGTAAATGGACGGCCGGTTTCATCGTCTTCGCCGTGGAAAGGACCACGGCGGAGAGTGCCGCAGCACTCGCGTACAGAGAGGAATCAATGGTGATGACAACTCGGACACGCGTCCGCCGCCGTCGCGGCGTGAGCCGCAGATGGACAGCGCTGATCGCGACGGGAGCGATCAGCGCGGGCGCATTGCTGGCGGTTCAACCCGCCGCGGCCGACCTGATCGCTGACGACCCCTGGATCTCCGAGATCTCGGACGGTATCTACCAGTTCTCGGTCCCTCACTCGGTGGTGGTGGACGAAGTCGGTGCTGTTCCGGACAGCTTCGCGGTCGAGGGCAGCTTCGGCCCCGGTCACCAATCGTCACGCTTGAGTCTCGGTCGAGACGGCGATATCTGGTCGGCCAAGATCGGCCCGCTTGACCCTGGACAATACTCATTCCACTACGAGGCGAAGGTCGACGGCGGGGGAGTTGTCGAGTTCCGGAATCCGGAGACGCCGCAGGCCGTCACCGCACAGCCGAGCCTGTCGACCTTGTTCGTTGAGGGGGAATCGGCCGAATGGTTGCAAGACGTTCCGAACGGCGGCGAGCTGACGACCCTCGACTATGACAGCCGCGTCGCACACGCCGACCGGGCGGCTCAGGTGTGGACGCCGCCGAACTACGACGCGAACCGCACGGAACCGTACCCGGTGCTGTACCTCCTGCAGGACGAGGGCCAGGCTTACAGCGAGTGGACCGAGCTCGGGCGCGCCGCGCAGATCTTCGACAATCTCGTGAGCAACGGCGAGATCGAACCGATGGTTGTCGTGATGGGCGATGGGGACACGTCCAGGGTGGACGGGGAGGTGCTGCGCAATCTGATTCCGGCCGTGGAAGAGAGCTTCCACGTCTCGTCCGATTCGGATCAGCGTGCACTCGCGGGTATTGGGCGCGGGGCCGCTCAGACCTTGGAACTGATGGTGAAGAAGTCGAAGGAGTTCTCAAGCTTCGGTTCCTTCTCCGGGCATTTCGACGGCTTCATCAGCAACGGCCACGCGAAGCAGATCAACCGGAACGCAGACCTCGTCAGGCTGTACGTCGGAAACACCACCGACGCTTCCTACAATGACAATGTCGCGCTGTCGGAGACGCTCGACGCCGCTGGTGTCGAGTATGAGACGGACGGCTCGAACCCCGCGTACGGCGACATCTGGAACACGTGGCAGGAGGCGTTGGCTGACTTCGCGCCACGCTTGTTCCAGGGCAGCGACGGCGAGATGAGCGAGGGGCACCTCGCGCTCGACGGTGAGCACTCACTGCCCGACGCGGGGACGACGCCGACGCCATGGATCGACGAGAACGGGATCGTGACGTTCGAGACCGACGAATTCCCGGAGGCGTCGGAGGTTGTGGTGTGGGCGAACTGGGGCCCCGCCGGGAACTGGTTGCGCATCCCGATGGTCCGCGACGGCGACCGGTGGCGGTTGACGGTCGGACCGCTGGACGGCGGTTCGTACTACTACAAGTTCACGGGCGACGGCGTCGACATGAAGGACGAGTCGAACCCGACCTTCGTGAATTCCGAACCCACGTGGAGCACCTTCTACGTCGCGGGCGAGGGTCCGCGCGCCAAGTACACGGCAGACGTGGCACCCGAGAATCGCGGCGAAGTCACGACGATGTCCTACGACAGCACGGCTGACGAGAGTCGCTCCGCGTATGTGTGGACACCGTCCGACTATGACCCCGCGCGCGCCGAAGCCTACCCTGTGCTGTATCTGCAGCACGGCGGGGGACAGACCTGGAGTGACTGGATCCAGGTCGGGCGGGCCGCGCAGATCCTCGACAACCACTATCTGCGTGGAAGCATCGATCCGATGGTCGTCGTCATGGCGAACGGCAACGGCGTCGATTTCCCGACGGAGATCACCGAGGTGATCGTGCCGACGGCCGAGCAGAACTACCACGTGAGCGGAGACAGCGCTGACCGTGCGTTGGCGGGGTTGTCGATGGGATCGGGTCACGCGTTCAGCACGCTCCTGGCGCACCCCGGTGAGTTCGCGTACGTCGGGCTGTTCTCCACGTTCGGCTCGGTGCCGGACGACGCCGACGTCGACGCCCTCAACGAGGGGACGGAACTGCTCAGCATCTATTCCGGTGACGTGCAGGACTTCACCCTTCAGCCCACGCTGGCGCTCGTGGAGTCTCTGGAGGAGAACGGTGTCGACCACGTCTTCCACCCGCTGATTCCCGGTCCGCACAGCTGGGACGTGTGGCAGAAGTCGCTCATCGACTTCCTGCCGGACCTATTCACTGCGGGCGAGTAGAGGCGTTACCGCTCGTGGGCGGGGAACCCGGTCGACTCGCGCCGGACGATCCGGTAATCGGGTTTCGCGACGCGTGGGCGTCGTCCGGGTTCCTTGTCCTCGATGCGTTCGATGAGCATCTCGACGGCGTCGGTCGCGATCTGATCGCGACCGACGTCGACGCTCGACATCGACGGAATGGTGAACTGTGCTTCGTCGATGTTGTCGAATCCGATGACCGCAACGTCCTCCGGGGAGCGTAGACCCGCCTCGCCGAGCGCGCGCAGCGCCCCGAGTCCGAGCGAATCGTTGAGCGCGAACACCGCGTCGAACTCGACGCCGGTGCGGAGGAGCTCGCGGATCGATTCGGCACCGGTCGCGCGGCTCCAGTGCGCACCGGTGCGGATGAGTTCCGGATCGACAGGGTAGCCGGCGCCCTCGAGCGCCTGAAGATACCCGGATACGCGAAGCGTGGCGGAACTCGCCCCCTCACCGTCCTGGTGGTCTGCGCCGATCACGGCGATGCGGCGCCGTCCGATGTCGATCAGGTGCTCGACTGCCGCGCGTGCCGACGAGGTGTTGTGCATCGTGACGTGGTCGGTCGGCCCACCGAAGATGCGCTCGCCCAGGAGGACGAGCGGGAACGTGGTGTGAAGCTTCGGGAGGTCACCCTGTCCCAGTGCGGCCGGGCTGAACAGCAATCCATCCGTGAGTCGTGCGCGCTTGTCGCCGAGCACCTCGAGCTCGCGTTCGCGTTCCCCGCCCGTCTGTTCAACGACGACGCTGAGCCCGCGGCTATCTGCCGCACGAATAACCGAGTCCGCGAGCTCGGCGAAGTAATTCTCTCGAAGCGAGGGTACGGCGAGTCCGATCACCCCGGTGCGTCCGGAGCGCAGGCCTCGTGCCGACATGTTGGGGCGGTAGCCGAGCTCGTCGATCGCAGCCTGCACGCGCTCGCGCATCGCCGGCCGTACATGCGGATAGTCGTGGATGACATTGGAGACTGTCTTGATCGAGACGTCGGCGAGGCGCGCGACGTCACGCAACGTGGATGCCATTTCGCCCCCCAAAATCCCGTCGATCGCCCATCCCGCAACTTCCGGCCATTCTAATCGGGGCGGGATCCCTCGACTCGCGACCGCTCTTGCGCACGAGTTTACAGCGTTGTAAAATCTACAGCGTTGTAACGACCTGCTGGCGACGCCGCCGCATACCCTGGAAGGCGCAATGAAGCGACTGCTTTATTCGACGAAGGCCGCACCGTATTTGTTCGTGCTGCCGTTCGTGATCACGCTGCTGCTCTTCTGGGCACTCCCGATCGGACGTTCGTTCGTCTTGAGCTTCCACGAGGTGCTCTACGGCCAAGAGACCTTCATCGGCGCCAAGAACTACGAGCGGATGCTGGGCGACCGCGTCTTCTGGCAGGCCATGGGCAACAGCTTCCGCTACATGGTGTTCACTCTGATCCTGCTGGTGCCGATCCCCATGGTGCTGGCTGCGATTCTCAACTCGAAGATCGGCAGCGACCGCGTCAAGACGTTCTTCAAAGCGTCGCTGTTCGTCCCCGCGCTCACGTCTCTCGTCGTCGCCGGTCTCGTCTTCCGGCTGATGTTCTCCGAGAGCGAGACGGCCATGATGAACCAGATCCTGACGTCGATCGGCCTCGACCCCGTGCGGTGGCTGCGCGAGGACATCCCGGGCCTGCTCGTGCTGCTCGCCCTTGCGCTCTGGCGCTGGGCCGGTGTGAACACGATGTACTTCCTCGCGGGGATGCAGTCGATTCCGCGTGAGTACTACGAGGCCGCCTCGATCGACGGGGCGGGGCGCGTCCAGCAGTTCCTCCAGATCACGATTCCGAACCTGAAGCCGACGATCGTGTACGTCGTCACGATCAGCATCTACGGCGGGCTGGCGATGTTCACCGAGAGCTTCATGCTCTACGCGGGCAACAACTCCCCGAACAACCAGGGCCTGACGATCGTCGGATACCTCTACCGACAGGGCATTGAGAAGAACGACATGGGCTTCGCCTCGGCGGTGGGCGTCGTGCTGCTCGTCGTGGTCCTGACCATCAACATCACGCAGCTTGCCTTGACGGGCACCTTCCGGAAGGCGGATGCGCGATGACGGATACACGCGCAAGCATCACGATCGTCGAGGGCGAGCGCCCGCAGCTTCCCTGGTCGGTGCGCTGGGCGGGCCGGATCCAGTCGGGGCTGCTGATCCTTATGGCGCTCGTCGCGCTGGTCCCGATCATTGCGATCTTCCTCGGTTCCTTCCAGGACGGCGGGACGCTCCTGCGCAGTGGCGTCACCTTCTCCATTGACTTCGGGTCGTTCGATCTCGACAGCTACGAGGTGCTCTTCACCGACTCGGGTGACTACTTCATCTGGTTCTGGAACAGCCTCTGGCTGACAGCCGTTCAGGTCGTGCTCACGCTGCTGGTCAGTTCGTTCGTCTCGTACGGCCTCGCCATGTACAACTTCCGCGGCAAGCAAGCGGTCTTCATCGCTGTGCTCATCGTGATGACGGTGCCGTTCGAAATGATCATGCTCCCGCTGTACGTGCAGATCAACGACTTCGACCTCGCCGACACCTTCATCGTGATCTTCCTCCCGTTCCTCGCCCACGCGATGACGATCTTCTTCTTCCGCCAGTACTTCCTCGGGGTGCCGTACGAACTCGTCGAAGCGGGCCGTGTGGACGGCGTGACAGAGTTCGGCATCTTCTTCCGACTCGTGCTGCCCATCGCCAAGCCGGCCATTGCGGCGATGGCGATCCTGAACGGCATGCTGTGCTGGAACAACTTTCTGTGGCCGCTGCTCGTGCTGCGCAGCTCCGAGAAGTTCATCCTGCCGATCGGTCTGAACGCGCTGCTGACGCCGCACGGCAACAACTACGACCTGCTGATCGTCGGCGCGTTCTTCTCGCTGATTCCGATTCTCGTGCTCTTCCTCGCCTTCCAGCGCTACTTCATTGAAGGCATGACCGCGGGCGCGGTCAAAGGGTGAGCAATATCCGTCTATCCCTCACACACAGCACGCTCAAGGAGAACATCATGAACAGACGCAGGATCACGCCGGTCGCGGCGGTCGTCGCGCTCGGAGCCATCACTCTTGCCGGGTGCGGGGGCGGGGGAGAGCCCGAGGAGGCCGCGGTCAATGACGACGGCTCGACCGTCGTCGACATGTGGGTCTTCGCTGAGGTCCACGCGGCGTTCTACGAGGCCATGGCCGAGGCCTGGAACGACGAGAACCCGGACAAGGCGATCGACCTCCAGATGACGATCTACCCGTATGAAGACATGCACAACAAGCTGCAGCTCGGTCTGAACGCGGGCGAGGGCCTCCCCGATGTCGTCGACATCGAGGTCAACAAGTTCGCGAACTTCATGCGCGGCGAGAACCCGCCGCTCGCCGACCTCACCGCGGCAGCGGAGCCGTACGTCGACGATGTGGTTCAGGCGCGCCTCGACCTGTACTCCAAGGACGGAGCGGTCTACGCCTACCCCACGCACGTGGGAGCGTTCGTCGCCTTCTACAACACCGAGCTGCTCGAGGGCGCGGGGATCGACTACACGACGATCGAGACGTGGACCGACTTCAGCGAGGCGGGCCAGGCCTACAACGAAGCCACCGACAAGAACTTCGGCATCGCCGAGACGGGCGTCACGTTCGTCGAGCCGCTGATCACGGCGCAGCTCGGCGGCGAGTGGATGGATGACGAGGGCAATCCGCTCGTCAACAGCCCGGAAGCCATCGAGACGATCTCGATGCTCCAGGACATGCAGGAGGCCGGAGCGATCTCCACCATCCCCGGCGGCAGCCCCGATGACGAGGAAGCGTTCGGCGCGATCAACGCCGGCGACTTCGCCGCCGTCGTGTACCCCGCCTGGTACACCTCGCGTTTCGTCGACTACATGCCGGACCTCGCAGGCAAGGTCGCGATCGCGCCCGCTCCGGTGACCGAAGACGCGACGGTCAAGACCATCGGCGGTGGCGGCACGGGTACTGCCGTCGTCGGCTCGTCGCCGGTCGCGGAGTTTGCATCGGAGTGGCTGGCGTTCGCCAAGCTCTCGCCCGAGGCGAACGTCGCGGTGTGGGAGGAACTCGGCTTCGACCCGGTGAACATGGCGGTGTGGGAGGACGAAGAGGTCACACACAACCCCGACAACAAGTTCAACGAGTACTTCCAGACGAACCTGTTCGATGTTCTGAACGAGGTCAAGGGAGACATCGGGCACTGGGAGTCGTTCTCGTGGCCGAACTGGCCGTCGGTGGACAACCTCTTCCGCACGGTGACCCTCAATGAGGTGTTCGAGAACGGCGTGCCCGCCGAGGACGCTCTCGAACAAGCCCAGGCCGATCTCGAGAACGAACTCGGCTAGCACGCCCCACACGCCCGCTGGCAGCGCTCGTCACGCGCTGCCAGCGGGCGCATCTTCTCCCTCCGCCGTCGACGCGCGTCGACGGAAACTGCTGAAAGGATCCCTTCATGCTGACTGCTTCCGTCACGGTCGACCCCGCCTTCGTCGTCGGGCCCGTGCGCCCGCGAACGTTCGGCTCGTTCGTTGAGCACCTCGGGCGCTGCGTCTACACCGGCATCTTCGAACCGGAGCACCCTTCCGCGGACGCGGATGGCTTTCGGCACGACGTCATTGACCTCTTGCGTGAGCTCGGCGTGACGACGGTGCGCTACCCGGGCGGCAACTTCGTCTCCGGGTACCGCTGGGAGGACGCGATCGGTCCGGTTGACGAGCGTCCGCGGCGCCCCGAATTGGCGTGGCACTCCACGGAGCCGAACCTCGTCGGCGTCGACGAGTTCATCCGCTGGTGCCGATCGGCCGATGTCGAGCCGATGATGGCCGTCAACCTCGGCACCCGCGGAGTGCAGGAGGCGCTCGATCTGCTCGAGTACTGCAACGGCGCCGGGGACACGCACTTCGCGAACCTCCGGCGGGCGAACGGATCCGACGAGCCGTACGACATCAAGATGTGGTGCCTCGGAAACGAGATGGACGGCCCGTGGCAGATCGGTCACAAGACGGCCGAGGAATACGGCAGGATCGCGGCCGAGACCGCGCGCGCGATGCGGATGATGGATCCGGACCTCGTGCTGGTCGCGTGCGGTTCGTCCAAATCCGCCATGCCGACGTTCGGCGACTGGGAACGGGTCGTGCTGACCGAGTCGTACGAGCACGTCGACATGGTGTCGGCCCACGCCTACTACTACGAGGAGGACGGTGACCTCGCATCGTTCCTCGCCTCCTCGATCGATATGGACCACTTCATCGACTCGGTCGCGGCGACTGCCGACGCTGTTCGGGCGTCGGGCAAGCACAGCAAGCGGATCGCGATCTCCTTCGACGAGTGGAACGTCTGGTACCAGAAGCGAGCCGAGTCGAAGGTGCCGGAAGGCGACGACTGGCCGGTTGCTCCCGTCCTCCTCGAGGACAAGTACAACGTGGCCGACGCCGTCGTGGTCGGCAACCTGCTCATCTCGCTGCTGCGACACACCGACCGCGTGCACTCCGCGTCGCTTGCGCAGCTGGTGAATG
This sequence comes from Microbacterium faecale, assembly GCF_014640975.1. NCBI lineage: Bacteria > Bacillati > Actinomycetota > Actinomycetes > Micrococcales > Microbacteriaceae > Microbacterium > Microbacterium faecale. The sequence goes on along the minus strand of NZ_BMHO01000002.1, from coordinate 334,026 downwards.
TCATCGCGCCGATCATGACCGAGCCCGGCGGCCGGAGCTGGCGCCAGACGATCTTCCACCCGTTCGCGCTGACCGCGCGGCATGCCGCAGGGGAGGTGCTGCGCCTCGCGATCGATGCGCCGACGCAGGAGACGGCGAAGTTCGGAGCGGTGCCGGTGATCGACGCCGTCGCCACCCACGACCCGGCCTCGGGCGACATCGTGGTGTTCGCCGTGAACCGGGCGACGGGCGAGGACCTCGAGCTCGCGGTTGACGTGCGCGGTGCCAGCGACCTGCAGCTCGTCGAGGCCGTGACGTTCGCGCACAGTGACCCGATGTGGCAGGCCACGGCCGACGACCCCGACACGGTTCTCCCGCGCGCGAACGACAGCGCCACGATCACGGGGGAGCGGCTGACCGCGGTGCTCCCGCCCGTGTCGTGGTCGATGCTGCGCCTGGCGCGCCGCTGATCGTGGACGGCGGGGCGCGCCGCGGTTCACTTCGGCGCGCCCCCGCCGTCCCCGTTTGTCGGGGCAGACCAATAACGTGGAGGCATGCGGATCCTCCACACCTCCGACTGGCACATTGGGAGATCGTTTCACGGCCATTCCACGCTCGACGCGCTCCGGAGGGTGCTCGACGGTCTCGTGAGCGAGGTGCGCCAGCGCGCGGTCGACCTCGTCATCGTCGCGGGCGATGTGTTCGACTCCGCGATGCCGGCCGCTGACTGCTACCGCCTCCTGACGGACATGCTCACGGGCATCCGTGAGGCAGGCGCCCGCGTCGTTGTGACGAGCGGCAACCACGACTCGCCCGCGCGGCTCGGCTTCCAGGCTCCGCTCCTCCGAGAGGGGATCCACGTCGCGACGGATCCGAGCGCCGTCGGCACGCCGATCACGCTGGACGACGAGCACGGTCCCGTGCACATCTACCCGATCCCCTACCTCGAGCCCGCTCTCGTGCGGCACCTCTGGCCCGAGGAGACGCTGCGCACGCACGAACAGGTCGTGCGTCACGCGATGCGCCTCATCAACGACGACCGTGCGGCGCGGGGCGGTCGATCCGTCGCGATCGCCCACATCTTTGCCGCGGGCGTCGAGGCGACCCCGCAGCTCGAACGCGAGGTGCGACAGAGCCTCACACAGGGCACGCTCGACGTCGTCCCGGTCGCCGATCTCGAGGGGCCCGACTACATCGCGCTCGGCCACATCCACGGGCGTGCGCAGCTCTCCGACCGCGTCCGCTACGCGGGGGCCCCGCTGCACTACAGCTTCGGGGAGGCTGACAAACCGCGCGGCGCCTGGCTCGTCGAGCTCGACGCGGAGGGCCTCGCCGCCACCGACTGGATCGACTTCGCGGTTCCGCGTCCGCTCGTCACGCTCGACGGCACGATCGAGGAACTGCTGAGCGCGCCGGAGTACGACGCCCACGCGGATTCCTGGGTGTGCGCGGTCCTGACCGATCGCACGGCTCCGCTCGAACCCATGCGGCGGCTACGTCAGCGCTTCCCGTTCTGCGCAACGATTGAGCGACGCCCGGACGGTGACGCAGACGAGCGCGCGGCCAGCTATCGCGACCGTGTGGGGCGCGGAACGCCCGATCCGCAGATCGTCGACGGCTTCCTGCGGCACGTCCGTCGCGGGGAAGCGGCGACGGATGATGAGGCACGCATCATCGCAGACGTCGTCGCCGCGCACGGAGCGGAGGTCGCGCGATGAGGATTGACCGCCTCGAGATCCGCGGCTTCGGGCCGTTTCGCGACCTGCAGACGATCGACTTCGAGCGCTACACGGGCGAGGGGATCTTCCTCATCGCCGGACGTACCGGCGCCGGAAAGTCCAGCATCCTTGACGCCGTCTGCTTCGCGCTCTACGGATCGGCGCCGCGCTACGACGACTCCGAGAAGCGCCTGCGCAGCGACTACGCCGAGGTCGGCGACCCGACCGAGGTCGCGCTCGAGTTCGGCGTCGCCGGTGACCGATGGCGCATCGAACGTCGGCCGCAGTACGAGCGACCGAAGCTGCGTGGCGAGGGCACGACGACCGAGCCGTCCGCTGTCACGCTGTTTCGGAAGGACGGCGGCGAGTGGATCGGCGTCGCCGCGCGCGAGCGGGAGGTCGCGAGCCGCATCGCGGAGATCGTCGGCATGAACGGCGAACAGTTCCAGCAGGTGATCCTGCTCGCGCAGGGCCGGTTCGCGCGCTTCCTCCTGGCGAAGAACGACGAACGTCAGCGCCTGCTCCGGTCGCTGTTCGGAACTCGCCGCTTCGAGGATTACGAACGCACGCTCGATGAGCGGCGCAAGACGGCCGAGGCTGATGTCGCACGCCGGTCCGGCGACCTGCAGGCGATTCTTGACCAGGTGGAGGATCTCCTCGCGGAGGTCCGCGAACGCGACGCCGCGGAACGCACGGATGAGAACGCCGAGGAGGACTCCGCCGACCTCACAGACACGGAGGGCCGGACCGGCGCGGGGGAGGACGAGACACCGGAGGCATCCGAGGAGCCGGATGCCGACACCGACGCGAACGGCGCGAGCACGAACGAGGAACCGAACGACGCGGGCGGCGCGGATCCCGGCGACGTCGACGCGCGGATCGGTTCCGTCGACGCTGCGATGGAGCGCGCGGACGAGCACGCCGCCGCGGCGCGCCGCGCCCAGGACGATGCGACAGTGGCCCGCGACGCGGCGGAGGCCGCGCACGAGAAACGCCGCCGCACCGCCGAACGACAAGAGCGGCGCGACGCCGCGCGGGCGCGGATCGGCACCCTCGACGCCGAGCGGGACGCGCTCGACGCCGCGCGGCGGGAGCTCGCCGCCGCACGTCGGGCGACGACCGTTACCTCCGCGATCGACGCCCTCGCCCGGGCGCACGCCGAACGCGAACGTCGGACCGATGCGGCCGAGAACGCCCGCCAGGCGTGGGCGGAAGAACGCCAGGCCGCCGCTGACCTGCACGGCGCCGACGACCCCGCGCTGCCGGCTGCGGACGCTCTCCCCGACGTCCTCGACGACTTCGACGACGCGTGCCATCAGCGCATCGGCCGGTGGGAGCCGTTGCGCGATCGCGAGGCGCAGCTCGACGAGCGGGCCGAGCAGATCGTGCGCCTGCGTGCTCAGCGTACGGAGCACGACGAGCGGATCGCGAGGCTGCAGCAGCGCGGGGAACAGATCCCCGTCGAGCTTGACGAAGAGCGCGCTCACCGTGACGCGGCGATCGCGCGCGCCGCGACGGCCGACAGCGCCCGGAACCGCATCGACGAGCTCGGTCTGCGCCTCCGCGCCGCGCGAGAGATCGCCCCGCGCACGGATGCCTACGCCGAGGCGGAGAAGGCCGCGCAGCAAACCGCCCGCGAACGTGATGCAGCCGATCACGTCCTCAACGACCTGCAGCGCCGACGGCTAGCGGGATACTCCGGCGAGCTCGCTGCGAGCCTCACGCCTGGCGAGCCGTGCACCGTGTGCGGATCCACCGCACACCCCTCGCCCGCCGATCCCGCGGACGATCGCGTCACCGACGGCGAGATCGACCGCGCAGGAGAGGCGCGTGCGGCTGCCGCGGGCGCCCACGACCAGGCCGTCGAAGCGAGGCAACGCTCCTACACGGAGCTTCGTGCCGTGCAGGAGCGCGCCGATGGTCGCACCGTCGAAGACGTCGAGGCGGCTCTGGGAGCGGCCCGCGAACAACGCGACGACGCCGAACGCGCGCGCGGCGAGACCGACGAGCGCGAAAAGAGGATCCGCGAGCTCGACGCGGAGCGTGCCCGTCTCGATGAGGACCGCACGGCCGCACTCGAAGCGCGGTCGGGCGCCGACAGCGAGATCATCACGGCCGAGAAGCTCCTCGCCGCCGAGCGGGAGGCGATCGACGCGGCGCGCGGCCCGTTCGACTCGGTCACCGCGCGTATCGAGACGGTAAAGCGTCGTGCCGCAACCGCGCGGGCGTGCGCTGCGGCCACGCGTGAGCGGGAACGGGCCGGCACCGCGGAAGAAGAAGCGGCCTCCGCGCGCGACGCAGCGCTCGCCGAGGCCGAGTTCGCGTCGGTGGACGCAGCCCAGCTCGCCCGGCGGTCGGCCGACGAGATCGTGCGCCTCGAGAAGCGGATCACCGACGCCGATGCATCACGGGCCTCCGCCGAACGCGACCTCGCCGAGCTGACGGAGTTCGAGCTCCCCGACGAGCGCGTCGACGTCGACGCGACGGCCGCGGCGCTCGCCGCGGCGCGGACTGCCCACGATAACGCCCTCGAGCGCGTGCAGGCGACGCGGCAGGCGGCGTCCTCGCTGGCCTCTGCAGCGCAGCGTGCGCACGCGGCGCTCGAACGCGTGCACGACGTGCTCGCACGTGCGAACGTCATCACGCGGCTCGCCCATTCTGTCGCCGGCCGGGCGCCGAACGAGCTGCGGATGAATCTCGAGACCTTCGTGCTCGCGGCCGAGCTGGAAGAGATTGTGCAGGCGGCGAACCTGCGCCTCGCCGAGATGAGTGGTAACCGCTATGAGCTGCGGCACTCCGACGCGCGCGCTCACCGCAACGCCGCCTCCGGGCTCGGCATCGAGGTGTTCGACGCGTTCACGGGCCGTGCACGGCCGCCCCACTCGCTCTCCGGCGGCGAGACGTTCCTCGCCTCGCTCGCGCTCGCGCTCGGCCTCGCTGAAGTCGTCACGAACCGCGCCGGTGGCCTGCGCCTCGACACCCTCTTCATCGACGAAGGCTTCGGCTCCCTCGACGCCGAGACGCTTGACGTCGCGATGCGCACGCTCGAGGACCTCCGGCAGGGCGGACGCACGATCGGTCTCATCAGCCACGTGGAATCCATGAAGGAGCAGATCCTCACGCAGCTGCAGGTGCGGCGTGCCCACGGCGGATGGAGCGTGATCGACCAACGCTGACGGCGCACGGGGACGGCGTCCGATTCGCGCCGTAGACTGGAGCCATGGCTAAGGGAACCATCTGGACGGTGCTCGGCGTTATCGCGTCGATCATCATCGCCATCATTCTCGTGCAGGCGCTGTTCTCCGTGATGTGGTTCCTCTTCAAAGTCGCGGTCGTCGCGGTCGTTGCGCTCGTGGTCTTCTTCGTGCTGCGCTCCGTCTTCCGCCGCCGCGAGTCCTGACTCACACCAGGCGGTAGCCGGCCCCGCGCACCGTCTCGATGCGGTTCGAGCCGAGCTTCTGGCGCAGATACCCGATGTAGACGTCGGCGACGTTTGACCCCGGATCGAAGTCGTACCCCCACACCCGGCTCAGTAGCTGCTCGCGACTCAGCACCATCCCCGCGTGCCGGATGAGCTCCTCCGCCAGCGCGAACTCGCGCGCCGACAACTCGACGGACGTACCGTCATCGATGGTGACGCGACGGGCATGCACGTCGAGCGTGAGGTCGCGGTGCCGCAGCTCAGTCGAGGTGACCTGTTCGCTGGCGGGGCGCATGCGCACGCGGATCCGCGCGAGCAGCTCGTCGAATCGGAACGGCTTGCCGAGGTAGTCGTCGGCCCCGCCCTCGAGGCCCGCGATCGTGTCGCCGAGGTCGGTGCGCGCCGTGAGCATGATGATCGGCATCCGCGACCCCTGGCCGCGCAGCGCTTCGAGCACTTCGAACCCGGTCATGCCCGGCATGTTCACATCGAGCACGAGCAGGTCGAACTCGTCGGTCTGGGCGAGCGCGAGCGCGTCCGTGCCATTCGACGCGATGCGGGTCGCGTAGCCTGCTGCGCGCAGGCCCTTCTCGATGAACCCCGCGATCCGCGCTTCATCGTCAGCGATCAGAATCGATGCCATCGGTCATCTCCTTGTCTCCGTGCGCGTCAGGCGCGCGTCGCAGTCCGCCCGGGCCCGGAAGCGGGGGCCGCGGGGGAATTGTGCCGGGATCCGGCACATCCGGCGCGCTCACCGCAGCACTCGCCGCAGCGGGCGAGAGTGGAACCGACAGCACGAACACGGCGCCGCCGCCGCTCGCGTCGTGCACCCGCGCCGTGCCGCCGTGGGCCCGGGCGATCGCGCCCACGATATGCAGACCGAGGCCGCTTCCGGACGTCGATTCGGATCCGCGGAAGAAGCGATCGAAGACCTTCTGCTTCGCGTCTTCCGGAACGCCGGGTCCGTGATCGCGCACCCACAGTTCGAGAGCGTCGGACGTGACCCGGCTGCCGATCTCGATCTGGCCGCCACCGTGCGTCACGGCGTTCTGCACGAGCTGGAGCATCGCCTGTGTGATGCGACCGGGATCCACATCAGCGACGAGCGTCACGGAACTGCGCCGCGAGACGGCCGCCCCATCGATCGCCCTCGCTTTGCGGACGATCTGATCGATGAGATCGCCCACGTCGGTCGGCTCGGGCCGCAGCTCCGGACGGCCTTCGAGGGCCGCCATCTCCGAGAGGTCCTGTACCAGGGAGCTCATCCGGTCGAGCTCGTCCATCGTCAGCTCACGGGTGTCCGCGACGTCGTCCGGGTGCGCGGGATCCATCAGCTCGAGGTGACCGCGCACGATGGTGATCGGGGTGCGCAGCTCGTGCCGTACGTCGCTCACGAGTTTGCGCTGCGCCCCGAGCGACGCGTCGATGCGGTCGAGCATGTCGTTCATCGTGCGCGCGAGCTCCGAGACGTCGTCACGTCCCACGATCGGCAGACGCTCATCGAGGGCCTGACCGGAGACGCGTTCGGCGGTTTCGCGCATCTGCCGCAGCGGGCGCAGCAGGCGACCGGCCACCGCCCCACCGATCGCGATGATGAATACGAGCATCGCCGCGGACGCGACGAGGTAGGCGCGGCCGGCCGTATTGATCTCCCCGAGCTCTGCCTGCAGGTCGTACGCCATGACGAACAGCACGTCTTCCTCCTGCAGACCAGACAGGAGTACGGGCGTCGCGAAGTACGCCCAGGCGACGTCGTCGGTGGCATATCGGCCGAGGTGTCCTCCCCGCCGGTCGGCCGCCGAGACGACGTGCGAGACGAAATCCGGGCGCGATTCGAGGCTGAGGTCCAGCGCCACCCCGGGAACGAGGCTCGCCGTGCCATCGACGACGCCCAGCACGCCCATGTTGTCGTCAGGGCTGACCCGCTGCACGATGATGCGCAGCGCCTCCTCGGCCGTGGTGTCGGGTTCCTCTTCGGTGTGCTGCTCGATGAGCATCTGCGCCGATTCGAGGTTGCTGCGGAGCAGGTCGTCGGTGCTCGCCAGGATCCGCTGGCGCTCGGTCACGTAGACCGTCAGCCCGACGCCGAGCAGACCGATCGCGGCGACCAGGGCGATGACCGTCAGCAGCCGCGTGCGCACCGAAAGCACGGGCAGCCGCCACCGCGGTCGGCGGCGTCGCTTCTGTTCCGGCGTCATCACACCTCTCAGTATCCCGAATCGTCCTGATGAGGGTTGGCGGCCCAGCCGAAGATAAGAACTGTCTCATGGGTCCCTTCCCGGGCCGCGACGGCCGCTGTGTTGGACTGAGGGCATGCCCGATCGCGACTCTGAGCTCCTCTCCGACGCGCTCGCCGTGTCAGCAGGTGCGCTCCGCCTGATCAGCAAGGAGCCGCTCGGCGACGGCACCGTCGCGGGCTTCGACGTCGCCCACGGAGCCGGCGCCGCGGCCGAGACGACGATCGCATACGTCGACACCTCGGGCATCGCCGTGCCCGCCGAGACAGGGCTGGTGCTCGACGGCGTCGCCCGCATCTGGACGCACCCGGCGGATCCGCACCTGCCCGCGCTCGCGCCCGTCGCCTTCGGCGGCGCCGTCAGCGTGCTGCTCGAACGTATCGGGATTCGCGCGGTGGGCGCCCCCGAAATCATCGCGTACCGCCCCGGCCGCCGAGCCGTCGTGCGCGTTCCCACGGAATCCGGACGCGTCTGGCTCAAGGTCGTCCTCCCGAGCCGTATCGAGCGCATCGTCGACACCCATCGCGCGCTGCTCGAGCAGGGCATCCCGACGCCGCGCGTACGCGGCTGGGCCCCCGACGGCATCATCGTGCTCGACGACGCGCACGGAATTGCCGCGACGGATGTCGCTTGGGACCCCCGCGGGCTGCTCGACGAGGTCGACCGGCTGCGCGAGCACCTCGCGGCGGTGCCGCTCACGCGCGCGGCGAAGACGGGGATCCCCGAACGTCTGGCCTGGTACGAGCGACAGGCACGCGTCGTCCTCCGCGGCCACGCCGACCGAGTGGCACGGATCGGCCACGCCTGTGAACGCGGCTTCGCGACGGATCCCGGGCCTGCCCGTACGATCCACGGGGACCTGCACATCGGGCAGCTCTTTCTCACGGGCAGCGACCGGGCGCCCCGGGTGAGCGACGTGATCGACGTCGACACCGCCGGCATCGGAGACCCGGCAGAAGATGCCGCGGCGTTTCTCTCCCACGCCGTGGCAAGCGCCCTGATTACGCCCGCATCGGACGGGAGGGCACGAATGCGCGCTCTCGTCGCCGATGCCGTGGCACGCTGGGCGGGCCCGCGAACGGGCGCACTCACCGGGACGCATCTGCTCGGACACGCTCTTGGCGCACAACTCACGGGCGATCAGGAACGGGCCGCGCGTCTTCTCGCGTGCGCGGAGCAGGCGGCCACGGGAGGACCGCTCGATGTCTGAGCGCGCGCACCGAGCGAAGATAAGAACCGTCTCATCGGATCTTGCGAGCAAGTTTAGGAGTCGTTGCCAGACTGGAGACAGCATCGGGGATCGGGCTCTTCACACAGCACTCACCCGCCGGACCCAGGAGGAGACATCATGACCAAGAAGTGGATCGCCTACGGCGTCACCGGACTCGTCGGCGTCGGCGTGGTGGCGGGTGGCGCGGCTGCCGCCGCGGCGAGCATGGACCTGCGTACGGGCACGTCGAGCGAATCGATCCCCGCGCTCACGGGACCGCAGTGGTCGCTCGACCTCGCGAAGTCCGTGCAGCTGCGTCCGTCCGAGAAGGGCGAGGGCATGTCCGTCGTCACGCCGAAGAGCACGGCATCTCCCGCCGATCAGCGGGGTGCCGCCAACACCGACAGCGCGCCGAGCGCGGCGAGTGCGCCGGCGCAGGCATCTGCACCGAGCGTGCAGTCGGCGCCGAGTGTGCAGTCCGTCCCCAGCCCCGTCACGCCTCCGAGCCCGGCCTCGCCCCCGAGTGCGCAGTCGGCTCCGAGCGCCGGCTCGGTCGCCTCAGCCGGATCCGACTGACCGACGATACGCGAACAGCGCCCTCGCTCTGTGTGGGGGCGCTGTTCGCGTTCGTGTGGGGTCAGGGCGTGGGAGACGACGCATCACCGAGGGCGCGGTCGAGCTCGGCGAGCCAGGCGCGCGCGTTCCCGTCCGAGGGAGCGCGCCAGTCACCCCGAGGTGAGAGGGACCCGATGTGTGACACCTTCGGGCCGTTCGGAACGGCGGACCGCTTGAACTGTGCGAAGCCGAAGAAGCGCTTCAGGAACACGCGCAGCCACCGGACGATCGTGTCGCGGTCGTACTCGGGGCGCTCGTCGGCAGGGAACCCTGCTGGCCACGCTCCGCGCGAGGCGTCGCTCCAGGCGTGCGTGGCGAGGAAAGCGATCTTCGAGGGGCGCGATCCCCGGCGCAGCACGTGCGCGAGGGTGAAGTCGTGCAGCGCGTACGGCCCGATCGTGTCCTCCGTCGACTGCGTGCGGCCGTCCGCGTCGGCGGGAACGAGCTCGGGGGAGACCTCGGTATCGAGCACCGAGCGCAGCACGCGCTGTGCGTCGTCGGAGATGCCCTGAGCGTCACCCTCGGAGATGACCCAGCGGATCAGGTGCTGCATCAGCGTCTTCGGTACCCCGCTGTTGACCACGTAGTGGCTCATGTGGTCGCCGACGCCGTACGTCGACCAGCCGAGTGCCGCCTCCGACAAGTCGCCCGTGCCGACGACGATGCCCCCGTGGTGGTTCGCGAGGCGGAAGAGGTAATCCGTGCGCAGACCCGCCTGCACATTCTCGAACGTCACATCGTAGGCGGGCTCGCCCGCCGCGGCCGGGTGGCCGAGCTGCGCGAGCATCTCGTTCGCAGCGGGCCGGATGTCGATCGTCTCGATCGAAGCCCCCACCGCCGCTGCGAGTGCGAGGGCATTCGACTTCGTGTGCTCGCTCGTCGCAAAGCCGGGCATCGTGTACGCGAGGATGTCGCTGCGCGGGCGACCCATGCGATCCATCGCCCGTGCAATCACGAGCAGCGCGTGCGTCGAATCGAGCCCGCCCGAGACGCCGATCACGGGCTTCGGATCCCCGATGGCGCGCATCCGCTGGATGAGGCCAGAGACCTGGATGTGGAAGGCCTCGTAGCAGTCCTGCGCGAGGCGGGCGGGATCGTTCGGCACGAACGGGAACCGCTCGACGTGTCGGCGCAGGCCGACATCGGTTGATGGCGGATTCAGCTCGAACGTCGCGCGACGGAACTCCGGAGCGTGCGTGCGCCGGTTGTCGTCGAAGGTGCCCTGGCGGAGGCGGTCCTGCCGGATCCGATCGAGGTCGACGTCGGCGACCGCGTGCGTCGCGCCATGAGGGAACCGCTCGGTGTCGGCGAGCAGCTCGCCCGCTTCACAGATCATCGTCTGGCCGTCCCAGGAGACGTCGTTCGTCGATTCGCCGAGGCCGGCCGCCGCGTACGCCGAGGCCGCGAGGTATCGGGCGGAAGAGGACTGCACGAGCGCGTGGCGGTCCTCTGCGCGCGCGATCGTGATGGGGCTGCTCGACAGGTTCGCGAGCACGGTGGCGCCGGCGAGCGCGGCCTGGGCGGACGGGGGGACCGGCACCCACAGGTCTTCGCAGATCTCCGCGTGCACGACGAGGCCGGGCACGTCGGCGGCGTCGAAGAGGAGGTCGGGGCCGAACGGAACGTCGTCGTCGCCGAGGCGGATCGTGCCGCGCTGGTCGTCGCCCGGCGCGAACCAGCGACGCTCATAGAACTCCCGGTACGTGGGCAGATACGACTTCGGGACCACGCCGAGGAACCGCCCGCGGTGGATCGCGACCGCGCAGTTGAACACGCGCCCGCCGCGCGCGAGGGGCGCGCCCACGAGAAGGAGCGGCATCAGGTCGGCGGACGCCGCACGGATTCGCTCGATGCCGACGCGCGCGTCGTCGAGCACGACGTCCTGCAGGACGAGGTCGTCTGCGGAGTAGCCGGTCAGAGTCAGCTCGGGGAAGACGGCGACGGCGACCGCGTCGTCGTGCAGCCGGCGGGCGGTGTCGAGCACGGCGTCGGCGTTCGCAGTGGGGTCCGCGATCGCGATCGGCACGTGGCACGCCGCGACGCGCGCGAAGCCGTGGCCGTAGGCGCTCATGAAATCGAAGTCCGTCACGCCGCCAGTCTTCCACGCCTGCCTTCGCGGCGTCGCGCCTCGGCGAGAACTCCGCTCGCGATGTCGGAGGTGGGAACTACCGTTGACGCATGCGAATCCTCCGTGACGACGCCCGGCTGATCTGGAGCGCCAGCGATCTCAAAGCTGCAGCCGAATGCGAGTTCGCGTGGCTGCGGGCGATTGACGCGAGGCTGGGTCGCTGCGCCCCCGTCGACGATCCCGCCGATGCCATGCTGACTCGGGCCGCCGCACTGGGCGATGCGCATGAGGCGCGCACGCTCGCCGCCTACCGTGAGGCGTACGGCGACGCGGTCATCGAGATCGAGCGCGTATCGTCGGCCGACGCCGGCGCGCTCGCCGAGGCGACAGAGCGCACGCGGCGCGCATTTGCGGATCCGGGCGCACGCGTCGTCTTCCAGGCGGCGTTCGCGGCCGATGACTTCGTCGGCTTCGCTGACTTCCTCGTGCGCGACGCCGACGGCCGGTGGCGCGTGCAAGACACGAAGCTCGCGCGCAGAGCGCGGTCGACCGCGCTCATGCAGCTGGCGGCATACGTCGATCAGCTCGATACACAAGGCGTGCCGCGCGCAGACGAGGTCGACCTTCTCCTCGGCGACGGGTCGATCTCGACGCACGCTGCCGACGACCTGCTGCCGCTGTTCGAGGTGCGCCGCGACCGCCTCCGCGCGCTCGTCGCCGACCGCCGCCTCGGCGCGCGCGCCGACGCCGAGCCCGTCACCTGGGGAGATGAACGCGGGCCCCTGCAGGTGCGCGCCTGCGGCCGCTGCGCGACGTGCGACGAGCAGGTGCACGCGCACCGCGACGTCCTGCTCGTCGCGAGCATGCGCCCCACGCAGCGGGAGCGGCTGCGCTCGGCCGGCATCATGACGATCGACGCGCTCGCCGCGGCAGAGCAGGGCCCGGATCGCATGAACGCCGAGACGTTCGCGCGGCTGCGCACGCAGGCCCGACTGCAGCTCGCCACGGAGCGCGACGGGAGCGCCGCGCCGCTGTACGAGATCGTGGATCCGACGGGGTTCGGGGCGATGCCGCGCCCCGATGAGGGCGACATCTTCTTCGACTTCGAGGGCGATCCGCTCCACAGCGAAGCGACCCCCGGCGGCGCCGTCGTGTGGGGTCTCGACTACCTGTTCGGGTGGGTCGACGTGCGCGAGCAGTACACCGCGCTGTGGGCGCACGACCTCGACGCCGAGCGCCGCGCGCTCGAGCGTTTCTGCGACCTGGTGGCTGCGCAGCGACGCGCGCATCCGGGCATGCACATCTACCACTACGCGCCCTACGAGCCGACGCACCTGGCGGCGATGGCGGCGCGTCACGGCGTGCGAGAGGCCGACGTCGACCGCATGCTGCGCGACGAGCTGTTCGTCGATCTGTACCCGATCGTGAAGAACGCGCTTCGCGTCGGATCGCGCTCGTACTCGATCAAGAAACTCGAACCGCTCTATATGGGCGCCGACGTGCGCACGCAGGACGTTCAGAAGGGCGACGACTCCATCGTCCAGTACGTCGAGGCGCGTGGTCTGATCGCCGCGGGGCAGGCTGATGCCGGTCAGCGAATCCTCGACGACCTCGCCGACTACAACCGTTACGACTGCGTGTCGACCCGGCGCCTGCGCGATTGGCTGGTCGATCGGGCGCGCGAGGCGGGGGCGACGCCCGCGCGGCCCGACGAGGAGAGCCAGGACACCTACGCGCCCTCGGCCCGGGCGACCGCCCTCGTCGCGCGGGCCGATACGTTGCGCGCGGCCGCCGATCCCGCGGATCCGGTGACCGACGACGAAGCCGCACTGCGCCTGGCCGCTGCCGCGATCGACTATTACCCGCGCGAGGCGAAGGCGTTCTGGCAGTCGCACTTCTCGCGCTTGCGCGAGCCCGTCTCCCTCTGGGCGGAGACGCGCGATGTGATCGTCACGGACAGCCCGCGCAGCGCCGTTCGCGACGACTGGCACCGACCCGACGGCGCCCGCTCTGACCGCCGTCGCGTCGAGCTGCGCGGCGCGCCGGGGCCGGGGACCCGACTGGCGGTCGGATCGCGCCCGTTCGCGCTGTATCCGGTGCCCGCGCCGTTCCCCGCGACCCCGTCGAATCGGTGGATCCACGTGCCGCGCCAGGTGACCGTCGTCGAGGAACTCGAGGACGGCGCGATCGTCGAGGAGTTCGCGATCGACGGCGAGACGTGGAACGACCTCCCGATCGCGCTGACGCCGCCGTCACCGCCCGTGGCCGGCGCACAGCAGCAGGCGATCGACGAGTGGGCAGACCGGCTCCTCGACGCGGGGGAGTCCTTCCCCGTCGACGCCGCGACCGACATCTTGCGTCGCGTGCGGGCTGATCACCATGCGGGGGACATCGCCGACCCGGCGCCCGGAGGCGAGGTCGACGCGATCGTGCGATCGCTCCTCAGCGTGCCGACCTACCTCGCCGTGCAGGGGCCGCCCGGCACCGGCAAGACATACGTCGGGTCGCACGTCATCGCGCGCCTCGTGAACGAGCACGGGTGGCGAATCGGGGTCGTGGCACAGTCGCACGCGGTGGTGGAGAACCTGCTCGACCGCGTCGTGGCCGCCGGCGTCCCGCCCGAACAGGTTGGCAAGGCGGTGAAGGACGACGCCCGTGAGGTGCGTTTCACCGCGGTGCCCAAGACCCAGCTTGCCGCCTTCCAACGGTCGGCTTCCGCTGGCGTCGTGATCGGCGGCACGGCCTGGGATCTCGCGCACCCGGGGCGCGTCGCGCGACACAGCCTCGACCTGCTCGTCGTCGACGAGGCCGGACAGTTCTCGCTCGCCTCGACGATCGCCGTCGCGCAGTCGACGAGACGACTTCTGCTGCTCGGCGACCCGCAGCAGCTGCCACAGGTCAGCCAGGGCACGCACCCGGCACCCGTCGACACCTCGGCGCTGGGATGGCTGATGGGCGACGCCGCCGTGCTGCCGAGCGGCCACGGCGCGTTCCTCGCGCAGACGTGGCGATTGCACCCGAGCGTCGCGCAGGCGGTGTCGGCGCTGGCATACGGCGGCAAGCTGCAGGCTCGCCCCGGAACCGAACACCGCTCAGTGGCCGGCATCGAGCCGGGCGTGCACCCGGTCCCCGTGGTGCACCGGGGGAACGCGACCGAGTCCGCCGAAGAGGCGGAGCAGGTCGTCCGGATCGTGCGCGATGTCGTCGGCCGCGACTACGTCGACATCTCGATCGACGGCGCACAGGGGGTGACGGCGCGCCCGGCGCGGCCGCTGACGCCAGCCGACGTGATCGTCGTCGCCCCCTACAACGCTCAGCAGAGACTCGTTGAACAGGCGCTCATCGAGGCCGGCTTCGCCGACGTGCGCGTCGGCACCGTCGACCGATTCCAGGGGCAGGAGGCCGCCGTCGCGATCCTCACGCTCGCAGCGTCCTCCGGTCGAGACGCGCCGCGCGGGCCGGAGTTCCTCCTGCTCGAGAACCGCCTCAACGTCGGCATCAGCCGCGCAAAGGTGGCGGCGTATCTCGTGTTCAGTCCGGGGCTCATCGACGATCTGCCCCACCGTGGCGACGCGGTCGCACGGCTCAGCGCGTTCGTGCGGCTGACGCGTGCGCGCGGCGGCTATACCGTCGTGCCGTAGAGGCGGTCTCCGGCGTCGCCGAGCCCGGGAACGATGAAGCCCTTCTGGTCGAGGCGCTCGTCGAGTGCGCCGAGCACGAGCGTCACGTCGCGGTCCCCCACGAGGCTCTCGATGGCGTGCACGCCCTCCGGCGTACCGAGCAGGCACACCGCGGTGACCTCTGTCGCGCCGCGGTCGAAGAGGTAGGTGATCGCAGCCGCGAGGGATCCACCGGTCGCGAGCATCGGGTCGAGCGCGAAGCACTGCCGCCCCGCCAGGTTGTCAGGTAGCCGCTCCGCGTACGTCGTCGGCTTGAGCGTCTCCTCATCACGGACCAGGCCGAGGAACCCGACCTCCGCCGTCGGGATGAGCTTCGTCATGCCCTCGAGCATGCCGAGCCCGGCGCGCAGGATCGGCACCACCAGCGGCTTCGGGTCGGCGATCTTCACGCCAGTCGTCGTCGTGACGGGCGTGGTGACCTCGCACTCCTCGACGCGCACGCTGCGCGTGGCCTCGTAGGCGAGCAGCGTCATCAGCTCCTCCGTGAGCTGACGGAACATCGGCGAAGGAGTGGTCGCGTCGCGAAGGACGGTCAGCTTGTGAGTGATGAGCGGATGGTCGGCAATGTGCACGCGCATGTGATCAGCGTACGTGCCGCGGGCGGGAAGTTCCTTCGGATCGCGCGTACGCTGAGGCACGTGAACGCCCCACCGGAGCTCGTCGCCCACATGCGCCGAGCACTCGTGCTTGCCGATGAGGCTGCCGCGGCCGGGGAAGTGCCGGTCGGCGCGGTGGTTCTCGGCCCCGACGGCGCGATCATCGGATCCGGTCGCAACCGCCGCGAGGAGACGACCGACCCGAGCGCCCACGCGGAAGTCGTCGCGATGCGTGAGGCGGCCCGGACCCTCGGGAGCTGGAACCTCGGCGAGTGCACGCTCGTCGTCACGCTCGAGCCGTGCCTCATGTGCTCCGGCGCGCTTCTGCAGGCGCACATCGCGCGCCTGGTGTTCGGCGCGTGGGACGACAAGGCCGGCGCTGCCGGATCCCTCTACGACGTCGTGCGCGACCGCCGCCTTCCGGTCCGCGCCGAGGTGGTCGGCGGCGTACTCGAGGCCGACGCGCGATCGAGGCTCGAGACGTTCTTCCGCTCGCGGCGTGGCGAATAGGGCGCGCTGCTCGACCTGGCCCCGCCGAGGCGCTGAAGTCAGCAACGCGCCCTAGCGCAGCTGAGGCAGCACCTCTTCGCCCAGGAATGCGACGTGATCGAGGTCGGTCATATCGATCATCTGGAAGTAGATCCGCCTCGCGCCCAGTTCGATGAGCCGGCCCGCGCGGTCGACGATCTCCTGCGCGGATCCGCAGAACGTGTGCCCGGTGCGGAAGTCGTCGAGCGCGACGCCCGTGGCGGACGCCCGGCGGGCGACCTCGGCCTCGTTCGCGCCCGCGAGTGTCGTCAGCGCCACGGTCTGCCGCAGCGTCGCCGGGTCGCGCCCAATCTCCTCGCACGCGGCGCGGCCGCGCGCCCAGCGGTCCACGACGACGTCCTCGGGCTGGAACGCGATGTTGTGCTCGGCGGCGAAGCGCGCCGCGAGACTCGGGGTGCGCTTGAGGCCCGCGCCGCCCACGATCACCGGCAGCGGACTCTGGACCGGTTTGGGCAGCGCGGGCGAGTCGGTGAGCTGATAGTGCGATCCGTCGTAGGAGAACGTCTCACCCGCCGGCGTGCCCCACAGGCCGGTGACGACCTCGAGCTGCTCTTCGAGCAGATCGAACCGGCGGCGCGGGAACGGGATTCCATAGGCCGCATGCTCCGCCTCGAACCAGCCCGTGCCCAGGCCGAGCTCCACGCGCCCGCCCGACATCTGGTCGACCTGCGCGACCTGGATCGCGAGCACGCCGGGGGAGCGGTAGGTCACGCTCGATACGAGCGTGCCGAGGCGCAGTGACGTTGTCTCGCGTGCGAGACCGGCGAGCGTCGTCCACGCATCCGTCGGCCCGGGCTCACCGCTGAAGAAGTCGCCCATCGCGAGGTAGTGGTCCGAGCGGAAGAACCCGTCGAATCCGCTCTCCTCCGCCTGCTGGGCGAATGCGAGCTGGGTGTCGTACGAGGCGCCCTGCTGGGGCTCGGTGAAGACGCAGAACTCCAGAGTGGTCATGCGTCCATCGTGGCACTAATCGCTCGATGGGAAGACGAATGCTTCCGTGCTCGGCTTCTTTCCGCTCACCTCGCGGTAGACGTCGGGCTCGAGATAGATGATCCGGGCGTGCGGCACGGCGGTGCGTACGCGCTGTTCGATCTCGTCGATGTCGCGCGCGGCTGCCCCCAGCGGCTTGTCCGCCGCGAGGCCGATCTTCGCGGCCACCATCAGTTCTTCCGGGCCGACGTAGAGCGTCTTGATGTGGATGACCTTCGGGGGCTCGGCGCCCGTCTCGATCGCAGCGATGATCGCGTGCAGCTGTTTCTTCGTGGCGCCCTCACCGACGAGGAGGCTCTTCATCTCGATGCCGATGACGATCGCGATGACGATGAGCAGGACGCCGATCGCGAGGGTGCCCGCGGCGTCGTACATCGGATCCCCGGTGGCGACCGTGAGCGAGACGCCCGTGAGGGCGAAGACGAGTCCGAGCAGCGCGCCGGTGTCTTCGAGCAGGAGCACCGGCAGCTCGGGCGAACGCGAACGGCGGATGAACTCCCACCACGACTGGCCGCGCTCGCGGATCTCATTCGCCTCCTTGATGGCCGTGCGCAGCGAATAGATCTCGAGCAGGATGCCGAACACGAGGATCACGATGGGCAGCCACCACCATCGCTCGTTCAACTCGTGAGGGTGGACGAGCTTGTTGACGCCCTCATAGATCGAGAAGAGGCCGCCGACCGAGAAGAGGATGATGCCCACCACGAAGGCATAGACGTAACGCTCGCGTCCGTAGCCGAACGGATGCTCGCGGTCGGCTTCTCGTCGCGAGACCCGGCCGCCCACGTACAGCAGGACCTGGTTGCCCGAATCGGCCAGCGAGTGAACCGCCTCCGCGAGGAGGGAGGTCGACCCCGACAGCAGCCAGCCGACGAACTTGGCGATGGCGATCCCCATGTTGGCGATGAACGCCGCGAGTATGGCCTTGCCGCCCCCATGTGCACTCATGCCACCGAGTGTAAGGGTCGGCGGTACCGTGGGAGGTATGGCCCACAGTCTTCCCGCAATCGCGTTCGTCGGAGCCGGATCCATGGGGGGTGCGATCCTGCGCGGCATCGTCGCGAGCGGCCTCGAGATCGATGGCGGACTCACCGTCACGAACCGCACCGCGGCGAAGGCCGAGGATCTCGCGCGCCTCGAGGGCGTGACGAGCATCGCGCTCGAGGACACGCCGGACGGCAACGTCAGAGCCGTCGCCGACGCGCGGATCGTCGTCGTCGGCGTGAAGCCGTCCATGGTCGCCGACCTGCTCGCCGACATCTCGCCGCATCTGCGAGACGACGCGATCGTCGTCAGCCTCGCCGCGGGGATCACGCTCGCGCAGTTCGAAGAGCGGCTCGGCGAGGTCGCCGTCGTGCGGTCCATGCCGAATACGCCGTCCACCGTCGGTCGGGGCGTGACCGGGATCGCCGGCGGAACGCGCGCGACGCACGAGGACATCGCCCTTGTGCGACGGCTCTTCGAGACGGTGGGAACCGTGGTCGAGGTCGACGGGGACGACGGCATCGACGCGATCTCGACGATTTCCGGATCCGGGCCCGCCTACGTCTTCCTGCTGATCGAGAAGCTCGTGGAGGCGGCGAAGCACCGCGGATTCGATGACGCGACCGCGCTCGAGATTGCGGCGGGCACGTTCACCGGAGCGACGGCGCTCCTCCAGGCGGACGATCTTCCTCCCGCCGAGCTGCGTCGCCGCGTGACGAGCCCGAAGGGAACGACGGAACGCGCGGTGGAGGTGTTCGAAGCCGCGGGGCTCGACGACCTGTTCCGCCGGGCGTCCGATGCCGCCTACGCACGCGCCAAGGAACTGGCCGAAGAGGGCTGACCTCAGCGGTCGAGCGCGGCGAACCGCTCGACGTCGGCGTTCGTGCCGGAGACGATGATGAGATCGTGATTGGTCACGACGGTCGTCGGCTCGGCGTAGTGAAACGCGCGCGCGGGTGACTTCACGCCGACGACGGTCACGTTGTACTTCGTCCGCACACCCGAGTCGGCGAGGCTCACGCCGCGGATGAACTTCGGGGGGAACATCTTCGCGAGCACGAAGTCGTCGTCGAAGCGGATGAAGTCGAGCATCTGGCCGCTGACGAGGTGCGCCACGCGCTCCCCGGCTTCGCGCTCGGGGTAGATCACGTGATTCGCGCCGACGCGGGAGAGGATCTTGCCGTGGGACTGGCTTGTCGCCTTGGCCCAGATCTGCGGCACCTTGAGGTCGACGAGGTTCGCGGTGATGAGTACGGACGCTTCGATCGACGATCCCGTCGCGACGACTGCGACGTCGAAGTCCTGCGCGCCGATCTGTTG
This sequence comes from Microbacterium faecale, assembly GCF_014640975.1. Classification (NCBI taxonomy): domain Bacteria; kingdom Bacillati; phylum Actinomycetota; class Actinomycetes; order Micrococcales; family Microbacteriaceae; genus Microbacterium; species Microbacterium faecale. Next base: position 314,659 of record NZ_BMHO01000002.1, on the reverse strand, counting down.
CAGCGCCTCCAGATTGCGCGCATCAGCCTGCACCGCGTGGGTGACGCGTTCGGACCATTTCTGGACGAGTGCGAGGTCGGCGTCGACGGCGAGCACGTCGCGGTCGAGACGATCGAGCTCTCCCGCGCACGCCGCACCGTATCGTCCGAGACCGATGACCAGGACCGGGGAGTCGCCGTGGATCCGTTCAACCAACGATCGGCCTTTCGACAGGCAGTGCGTAATGCTGCGTTCGGGAGGTCGCGGCAACCGCCGCGGCCAGAGTGACTGTACCAACGCGCCCCATGAAGATGGTGATCCCCATCACGTAGAGCGCGTGATCCGGAAGCGCCTCGGTCAGCCCGGTCGACAGGCCGACCGTTCCGAACGCCGAGATGACGTCGAACAGCACCTCGGCGATCGGCGCGTGCGTGATCTGCGCGATGACGATCGTCGCGACCGCGCAGATCGTCGCGCCCCAGGCGAGGACGGCGACCGCGACGCGCTGCACGTCCGAGGGGATGCGCCGTCCGAACGCCTGCACCGACTGGCGTCCGCGCGCCTCTGACCACACCGCGAGCGCGAGGACCGCGAGCGTCGTGACCTTGATCCCGCCTGCAGTCGACGCGGATCCGCCCCCGACGAACATCAGCATCGAGCCGACGACCATCCCGGATCCGTACAGCTCGCCCGGATCGATGAACGTCATGCCGCCCGAGCGCGTCATCGTCGACAGGAAGAACGATTGGAAAATCGTGTCGGTGACGTCGAGCTGGCCGAACGTGTGCGGATTGTCGTACTCGAGCGCGAGGAACGAGACCGCGCCGCCGACGAGCAGCAGCCCGGAGGTGATCAGCGTGAGCTTCACGTGGAGCGACCAGGTCGACGGCCTCAGGAGTGCCGCCCTGCCGGGCGTCACAAGGTGGCGGGACAGGGCGAACAGCACGGGGAAACCGACGCTGCCGATGAACGCGGTGATCATGATGACCGTCATGAAGAAGTAGTCGTCGGCGAAGATGCCGATGCCCCCCTCGTTGAGGGTGAAGCCCGTATTGGTGAACGCCATCGCGGCGTACATCGGTGCTTCCCACAGGGCCGCGGCCCAGCCGAACTTCTGTAGCATCGACGGATAGATCAGGAGCCCGACGACGACCTCGATGATCACGGTCGACAGCGCCACCGTGCGCAGCAGCAATCCGACCTCGCCGAGGCGGACCGTCTGCGATTCGTTCACCGCGCCGCCGTGCGCGCGCAGCGGATTCGTGTCGCCAGCGGCGATGAGCTTCGCGCGTAGCCCCATGCGCTTCGAGATGATCAATCCGAGCATGGAGGCGAGCGTGAGCGCACCCATCCCCCCGACGTTGACCGCGCCGTAGATGACCGCCTCGCCGAAGTGCGACCAGTGGCTCGTCATGTCGACGCTCGTCAGGCCCGTCACGCACACGGCCGAGACCGCGGTGAAGACGGCGTCAGCGAGCGGCGTGACCGTGCGGTCGGCCGATGCGATGGGCAGGGAGAGCAGCGCCGTCGTCACGAGGACGAGGCTGGCGAAGACGACGATCGCGAAGCGCGACGGCGAGTGCGTCGTGAACGCGCGAAACCACTGCCCGAGCCGCCGCGCGACGCGCTGCGGCCAGGCATCACCGCGGGCATGCTGCCTGCCGGACATCGGCCGACCGCCTCTCCTCGTCCGAGACGAACAGCGAACATCGTATCTCCGACGCGCCCGCCGTGCCGCATATCGCTGCCATGGCATACGCTGAGCGTTATGGCCGACATCTTCGACGTGATAGCCGACGGGACCCGGCGCGAGATCCTGCGCGTTCTGCAGCGTCGCGATCAGGATTCGGACGGCGGTACGAGCGTCTCGCAGCTCGTCGCTGAGCTCACCGTCAGTCAGCCCACGGTGTCGAAGCACCTCAAGGTGCTGCGCGAGGCGGGGCTCGTCACGGTGCGAGAAGAGGGCCAGCACCGGTTCTACAGCATCGACCCCGTTCCTCTCGAGGAGGTCGACGACTGGCTCATGCCGTTCTTCGTCGACGAGGGAGAGCTCGCGACGCAGGCCGCTCAGTCGATCTACGCGCCGTTGCCAGAGCCGGCCACACGCTTCGCCGAGTCGCTCGGTCGCACGGCCGCCGTCGTGCAGACGGCCCTTAAGCGGCTCGGGGCCTAGATGTATGAGGGCTGGACGTTGGTGACGCCTTCCGACAGTCGGGATGCCGGTGGCTGACCTTCCGCGCCGGAGTGTGGTCGGTGGTAGTTGTAGTGGATGTTCCAGACCGCGATCGCAGCTGAGCGAGCTTCCTCGCTGGTGAAGTGTCGGGCGTAGAGCAGTTCTTCGGCCAGGATCCGCTGATAACGCTCCACCTTCCCGTTGTGGCGAGGGGTGTAGGGCTTGGTCTTCTGGTGCCGGGATTGATTGCCAACGATCCGGGCGAAGTCCCCCGAGCGATAGCACGCGCCGTTGTCGGTCACGACACGGTGGATGTGGGTGATGCCATGGGCGGCGAACCAGACCTTGGCTCGGCCTAGGAACGCTGCCGCGGTGGCTCCCTTCTCATCGGGTAGTGGCTCGGTGTAGGAGAGCCGGGAGAACCCGTCAATGGCGGAGTGCAAGTAGGTGTACCCACGCCGTGCACCAGCCGACTTCGCTCGATCGACGGTCTTGGCCTGGTCACTGTCACGCCCATGGACACGCCACCCTCCGCCGTCGGGGATCCTGCCGACCTTCTTCACGTCCAGGTGCACCATGTGACCGGGCCAGCGGGCGGTGATCTTCCCGGGCTTGCGGTTGTTGTCTCCGCCGGGGTCGATGAACTTGCGTCTGCCGAGACCGAGTCTGGTCAGGTGCCGAGTGACGGTTCGTCGGTTGATCGTGAATCCGAGGTCTGCGAGCTCGTCGGTGATGCGCTGGGCGGACCACTTGTGCTCGCGTCGTGAGGACTCGATCTTGTTGATAACCCAGGCTGGTGTCGCGCTCGGACTGCGGTGGGGGCTCGAGGAACGATCGAGCAATCCGGCGTCGCCATGACGACGCCACCGGTTGACCCACTTCGACGCGCAGGCACGGGAGATGCCCATCTCGGCCGCAACGTGCGCGATGGGACGAGTGGTGCAGCGCTCCACCAGCCGCCGTCTGCCTTCACGACTCAACGGGGCGTTCGCGTGCCCAGTCTGGCTCACCGGGTGCCGTCCTCGCGCTTGACCGCCGTCGGATCGGCTTCGGCCAGGATCTGGTCGGTCGCGTCGGCGAGACGTCGCGCTGCGGCGGGGTCGAGCGTCTTCAGTTCAGACGGCAGCAGCTTGCCGCGGTCGACCGCCGTCAACGGGACCGTGGGTGGCGAGTCGAGAAAACCGTGCACCGGCGCGATGGCCCGTTCAACGGACCGGGCAGCAACCATAGCGACGGTCTTGATGATTGCCCGGGTCAGCGGGTTGATCTGCTCCATCGCCGAGTCGCCGCTGCGGGTGAACCCGGGGTGGTAGAGGACGTAGGGAACCTGCTCGCCGAACTGCGCCGCCATCGCCACTCCCAGGAGATCGTTGGCACGTCCTGCCTGGAGTTGCGCGGCGATGGTGCGGTAGCGGTGCCGCAATTGGAGGTCATCCCAGTTGATCTTTCCGGAGGCGAGTCCGACTCCGGCGATGTTGACGATCACGGGCTTCGAGCCGGCCGACAACGCGGGCATCAGGCCGTGGCCCAGCACGTGGCGACTCAGGTAGTAGAGCGCAAAGGTCGACTCGAGCCCGTCGCTCGTCTGGACGCGCTGCGGTGACTGACGGTTCGCCGCCATCACCAAGCCATCGATGGCCCTGTAGTTGGCCGCGACGTGGTCGATCACCGTCTGGTTGCCCGCGATCGTGCTTAGATCCGCAGTCAGGAACTCAACCCGATCACCCAACCCCGACGCCGCGGCGTCAGCGAGCAGCCGCTCGCCTTTCATCGGGTTGCTCCCGACTGCGAGGACTCGGTCGCCCCGTGCCGCCCGGCCGAGCGCGATGCCCCGTCCCATGCCGTCACTGCCGCCGGTAACTACGACCGTCTGGCCCGCCCGCCCTTCCGCATCCGGGCCCGTACCGCCATGATGTTGATTGACCATCGATTCTCCCTAGTTACTCTTGGTAAGTACCTCCATCATCGGTAACCGACACCGAACGCGAAAGAAGGCAGTTTGATGTCAGCAGCGAACATGCATGTGCCCGCTCCACTTGACACCGCATTGCCGAGCCCGGTGCCCGGCGACGAGCACGAGCAGTGTCCGGTGACTGACGTCCTGCGCCGAGTCGGCGACAAATGGACCGTGCTTGTCGTGGTCCTGCTCGGCCAACGAGCACATCGGTTCAACGAACTTCACCGCGGCATCGAAACGATCAGTCAACGCATGCTCACCCGCACGTTGCGTGGTCTGGAAGAAGACGGACTGGTCCACCGGGAGGTCTTCGCGACCATCCCACCAAGCGTTGAGTACAGCCTCACACCCCTCGGCAAGTCCCTACTGGAGCCGTTGTCGGGCCTCGCCAAATGGGCCATCGCGAATCAACCTGCCATCGCCGCGAGCAGACGCGTCAACAACCTCCCATCCCGCAACACCTAGATTTCGCCGCCGCTGCCGCTGCGCGGGTGACCTGGCGGCGCCGCAGTCCCCCGGATCCGCGGGGCGGATCCTCCCGCCAGGCCCGATGCCAGCGGCGCCGCCAGGTCACCCGCTGCGCTTTGCAGTTGCAGTTGCGATCGCTTGGCAGTCGCTAGCGCCTTCCCGCCTTGTGGCGGAAAAGCCAGGCGCCCCAGATGGCTGCCACGATGACGATGCCGACGCACCAGGCGACCGCGGCGAGCGGTGCCGCACCCGGATCGGTTCCCATCAGCAGCGCGCGCATCGTCTCGATGACGGGCGTGACCGGTTGCACTTCGGCGAAGACGCGCAGCCAGTTCGGCATAGTGTCGGTCGGCACGAAGCCGCTCGAGACGTACGGCAGGAACAGCAGGATGAAGCCGTAACCGCTCGCGGCCTCCGCGGATCCCGATGCGAGCCCGATCGCCGCGAACAGGTAGGTGATCGCGAAGATCCACAGCGCGATGATGGCGAAGGTGCCGAGCCACTCGAGGGGGGTCGCCGTCGGGCGGAATCCGATCGCGACCGCGACGAGGAACACCACGCCCGTCGCGACGAGGTTGCGGGCCAGCGATGCCACGACGTGGCCTGTGAGAACAGCGCCCGGCCGGAGCGGCATGGTGCGGATGCGGTCGATGATGCCGCCCGTCATGTCGTTCGCGACGAAGGTCGCGGTCGTCGCGGCTCCGAATCCCGCGCACGTGAGGATCGTTCCCGGCACGACGTAGTCCACGTAGCCGCCGCTGGGGTCGATCGCTCCGCCGAACACGTACGTGAACATGAGCATCATGAGCACGGGCAACGCGATCGACATCAGCATCGACTCCGCGTCGCGCAACGCGTGCCTGAGGCTCCGGCCGATGAATACGGCTTCTGCGGTGAGCCCGCGGAGCCGGGGGCGAGGGGCGATGGTCGTCATACGGTCTCCTTCTCCGTCAGGGCGAGGAAGACGTCATCGAGCGTCGGGTGCTCGATGGCGATCTCGCCGTCCACGTTGTCTTGCTCGAGGTCGTCGAGCGCGCGACGGATCGACGCGATGGTGCCGTCGGTCGGAACCTCCCGCCGCAGGGTGCCGTCGTGCTCCCGCAGCACGACGGATCCGCCCCCGATGCGTGCCTTGAGTTCGTCGGCCGTACCGAGCGCCGCCACGCGGCCGTCGTTCAGCACGGCGATGCGATCGGCGAGCTGGTCGGCCTCCTCGAGGTACTGCGTCGTGAGGAAGACGGTCGTGCCCGAGCCAGCAAGTGAGGCGATGATCTGCCACAGCTCTCGTCGACTGCGGGTGTCCAGTCCCGTCGTCGGCTCGTCGAGGAAGAGAACCTCCGGCTGCGCGACAAGGCTCAGTGCGAGATCGAGGCGGCGACGCATCCCGCCGGAGAAGGTGCCCACGCGCCGTCCGCTCGCCTCGGAGAGGGCGAAGCGGTCGAGGAGATCCTCGGCGCGCGCGCCGGCGGCGCGACCGGGGAGTCCGGACAGGCGCGCGAACATCACGAGATTCTCGCGCGCGGTCAGCCGCTCATCGACCGCGGCGGCCTGCCCCGTGAACGCGATTCGCTGCGTGACCGACACGGGATCCGCGGCGACGTCGATACCGGCCACATGGGCGTGGCCGTCGTCCGGGCGGACGAGCGTGGTCAGGATGTTCACGATGGTGGTCTTTCCCGCCCCGTTCGGGCCGAGAAGGGCGAAGATCTCGCCGCGCCGGACGTCGAGATCGACGCCGTCGAGCACGGTGTGCGTCCCGAATCGCTTCCGCAGATTCCGAACATCGATGGCAAGGGACATGAGGATCCTTTCTGTGTATGAGTGAAACTGTTTATGACCATAACACACTGTTTACCTCATATACTTCATAGGCTGGTGTCATGCCCGAAGACCTGGAAGACATCGAGCTCCCGCGGAGCATCGCCCTCGCGTGGGGCATCGCCGCCAATCCGCAACGCGGGCCGAAACGCGAGATGAGCGTCGAGCGGATCGTCGAGGCCGCGGTCGAGCTCGCCGATGCCGAAGGGATCGGAGCCGTGTCGATGGCCGCCGTCGCCAAGCGGCTCGGCTTCACACCGATGTCGTTGTATCGGTATGTGACAGCGAAAGACGACCTGCTCCTCCTCATGCAGGATGAGGCGACGGGGGTGCCGACGCTCGCGTATCGCGATGCCGAGGGCTGGCGCGCGAAGCTCGACGTGCTGTTTCGTGAGCAGGTCGCGATCTACCTGCGGCATCCGTGGATCCTCTCGCTGCCGATCACGGGATCTCCCGTCACGCCCAACAGTTCGCGGTGGATCGAAGCGGGCCTCGAAGCCATCAACGGTCTGCCGCTCGATCTCACCGACCAGCTCGCCGTCGTCCTCGCCGTGACCGGGACGGCGAGGTGGCAGGGGATGGTGTACGCCGGCTACGACGCCACCGCGCGCGAGTTGGGCCTGACGTCCGACGAGGTCGCGACTCGCGAGCAGCGCCTGTACGAGCGCGTGGTCGACGCCGACGACTATCCGCTGCTGCGTGCGTTGGTGGACGCTGGCGGGTTCGTGGCCGAGGCGGACCCGTTCCGCTTCGGTCTCGACCGGACGCTCGACGGTGTCGAGGCCTTCGTCACCGACCGCGCGGATGTCGCGCCTCCGCGCGTTGTCGAATCGATCGACGACCTATCGGACGTTGCCGACGAGAAAAAGTACCGCGCGGCCGTGAAGGCGCGCCTCGCGGCGGAGAAGGACGTGCGTCAGGCAGAGAAGGCGCTTCGTCAGGCGCGTCGGCTCGAGGAGCAGGCCATTCGCGAGGCGCGCGGGTAGTCAACCGCGTGTCCACGTGACATTCGTCACCCGCGAAACATGACAGTCGGGGATCGGCACGTGGATGCGGCGGGCGCTTTAATGGCCGTATGAAAGACACACATGCGGTATCGATCCGCGGCGCGGTCAAGGAGTTCCGCTCCGGCGGATCCGCCTTCCGCGCCGTCGACGACATAGACCTCACGATCAACCGGGGAGAGATCGTCGCCCTGCTCGGCCCGAACGGCGCGGGCAAAACGACGACGCTCGACATGGTCGTGGGGCTCACGAACCCGACGGACGGCGACGTGTCCGTGTTCGGCAACGCCCCGCGGCGCGCCGTGCGTGCGGGGCGCGTATCCGCCGTCCTCCAGTCGGGAGGTCTGCTGCGGGACCTGTCGGTTCAGGAGACCGTCTCGCTGATCGCCTCGACGTTCCCCAACGCGCTTCCCGTCGACGAGGTGATGGAGCGCGCCGGGATCACGGAGATCGCGAAGCGCCGAGTCTCGAAGTGCTCCGGCGGAGAGCAGCAGCGTCTGCGGTTCGCGCTCGCGCTGCTCCCGGATCCGGACCTGCTCATCCTCGATGAGCCGACGGCCGGGATGGACGTCACGGCACGACGCGCGTTCTGGAGCACCATGCGCGAGGACGCGCGTGCCGGACGCACCGTCATCTTCGCCACGCACTACCTCGAGGAGGCCGATGCCTTCGCGCAGCGCATCGTGATGATGGCCGGCGGGCGCGTCGTCGCCGACGGGACGACCGCCGAGATCCGCGAACGCGCGACGGGCCGTCGCATCACCGCGTACGTCCCGGCCGAGCGCGAGGCGCAGGTCGTGAGTGCCCTGGAACAGCGCTCCGACGTGCTGTCGGTCTCGGCCGATGTCGGACGCCTCACCATCAGCGCAGGGGACTCCGACGCCGTCGCGCGGACCTTGCTGACGGAGCTCGGAGCGCACGATCTCGAGATCGCCGCGGGCAGCATGGACGACGCATTCCGCATGATCACCGAGGGAGCCGAGCGATGAACGTCACCTACTTCCGCATCGAGCTCGCGCGGGTGGGGCGCGACTTCGTCACCATGTTCTTCGTCGCGATCCTGCCCGCCTTCATGTACGTCATCTTCGGTGCGGCGCAGGACTATGGATCCACCGACATCGGCAACGGCAACGTGACCGCGTACGTCATGATCGGCATGGCCGCGTACGGCGCGGTCACGGCGACGGTCGGCGTCGGCGGCATGGCAGCGGTCGAGCAGATGCAGGGCTGGGGTCGGCAGCTCGGCCTGACGCCGATGAGCGACACGCAGCGGATCGTCACGAAAGCCGCGGTCGGCTTCGTCGTCGCGATCATCCCCGTCGCGCTGATCTACATCCTCGGCGCCTTCACGGGGGCCGAGGCGAACGCGGACGTGTGGATCGTCAGCGGGCTCGTCGTACTCCTCGGCGCGGCGATGTTCTCCTTCTTCGGCCTCCTGGCCGGCGTGCTGTTCCGCAGCGAGGGCGCGGTTGGCGCGGCGAGCGGATCCCTCGTGATCCTCGCCTTCCTCGGGAACCTCTTCTTCCCGCTCGAGGGTGCACTTCTCGACATCGCGCGGTTCACCCCGCTGTACGGATTCGTCGCGCTCGCACGCTACCCACTGACGGACGGGTATCTCGCTGCGATGTCGGCCGGTGCCGAACCCGAGCGCGACGAACTGTGGCTGCCGATCGTCAATATGGGCGTGTGGGCGGCGGTGTTCATCGTCGCCACGATCCTCATCTCGCGGCGCGGACGCGCCAGGCAGTGAGCAGACGGTGCGGGCGGCGTGGAGAAGCGTCGCCCGCTCCGCGTCGTCGAACGGAGTGACACCATGGGGATCATGACCGCGGCGGCCTCCGAACCTCCTCCCGCACGTGACGCAGACGTGACGACGGGGCGGACGTGGCAGATCGCGGGGGAGAACGTGCGCGGACCGTGGGAGCGGTTCGCCTGGTTGTTCGGAACCGTCTGGATCGTGTTCATGATGTTCCCGATCGGGTCTGCCTGGGGGAGCTCAGCGTCACAGCCCGCGCGCGTCGCGTCCGTGACGGTGCTCGTCGTCTACTCGGCTGTGTACATCGCGACGTACACGTGGATGATCCGCTCTCCCGAGTGGCACATCGCTGCGCGTCGTGGCGCGCTCGGCCTCGTCGTGATGGTCGTGCTGATGGCGGCGTCGGCGATCCTCACCGGGCCCGGATCCCTCGGTGCGGGAGCCTTCCTGATCTCGATCGCGATGTTCTCCGGCCCCGTCGCGTTCGCGTTCGCGCTCGCCGGGGCCGCGTTCGTCGTGCAGTGCATCGTGCTCGCGATCGTGCTCTCGAACTATCCGAATGGATTCGAGTCGTTCGGCGTGCTCTTCATTCCCTTCGCGATCGTGTTCGTCACGGTCGGCTGCATCCGCCTCATCACGAGCGCGCAGGAGCGGCACGATGAGATTGAGAAGCAGGTGACGCTCGTCGCCGAGCGTGAACGGGTGGCGCGCGACGTGCACGACGTGCTCGGCCACAGCCTCACCGTCGTGACCGTCAAGGCCGAGCTCGCCGAACGGCTCGTCGACCTCGATCCGGGACGCGCGAAGGAAGAGATCGCCCAGGTGCGCAGCCTGGCGCGGGAGGCGCTCGCCGAAGTACGGGCGACCGTGTCGGGGCTGCGCGTCGCGCGTCTCGCCGACGAGCTCGAATCTGCGTGCATGGCGCTGGAAGGAGCCGGTATCGCCGCCGAGATTCCCGATGCGGCCGACACGGTGGATCCGCGTCACCGGATCGTCGTCGCCTGGGTGCTGCGCGAGGCGATCACGAACATCGTTCGACATTCGCGAGCCTCTCGCTGCATCGTCTCGCTCGACGCGCACGGGATCGTCGTCGAGGACGACGGCGTCGGTACGCCCGCGGCTGTTGCCGAGAAGGGGCTACGGGGGATCCGCGAGCGCGTCGACGCGGCCGGCGCTCGACTGCTGGTCGATTCCGCGGGCGATGGGCGCGGGACGCGCGTGGAGGTGCGATGGTGATCCGGATCCTGTTGGCCGACGATCAGGCTCTCGTGCGGGGCGCGCTCGCCGCGCTGCTCCAACTCGAGGGCGACATCGACGTGGTCGCCCAGGTCGGGCGCGGCGACGAGGTCGTGGCGGCCGCGCGTGCTGCCGAGGCCGACGTGTGCCTGCTTGACATCGAGATGCCGGGCGCCGACGGCATCGAGGTCGCGGAGCGGCTGCGGGACGAGTTGCCGGCAGTGCGGTCGCTCATCGTGACGACGTTCGGGCGCCCCGGCTACGTGCGCCGTGCGCTGGAAGCGGGCGCGAGCGGATTCGTCGTCAAGGACACCCCGGCGGGCGAGCTGGCCGACGCCGTGCGCGCCGTGCACGCGGGACAGCGCGTCGTGGATCCGTCTCTCGCCGCCGACTCGCTCATCGGCGGCTCGAACCCGCTCTCCGAACGCGAGCGCGAGATCCTGCGAGTGGCGCTCGCGGGTGAGCCCGTCGCCGAGATCGCGCGCCGCGTGCACCTGTCGCAGGGCACCGTGCGGAACTATCTCTCGGATGCGATCGCGAAGACCGGGGCGGCGAACCGAGTGGGGGCCGCACGCACCGCAGAGGCCAAAGGATGGCTCTGAACATGGGACATCACCCGTCACGCGGGTTTACACGAGCACCCTCTTCCCCATATGGTGAGGGAACCAGAGTCTCGGGGGAGAGTTGAATATGGCCGAAATGCCCGACGTGCGGTTCCTCACTGTCGCAGAGGTCGCCGACATCATGCGCGTCTCGAAGATGACGGTGTACCGCCTTGTGCACTCGGGCGAACTGCCCGCCGTGCGGTTCGGACGCAGCTATCGCGTCCCCGAGAGTGCGGTCACGCAGTACGTGCAACTGCCCGGCGACGGACGTGGGACGGCCGCTTCCTGACAGGAGCGCCCCCGCGCATACGTTAAAGTACTCCCAGGCACTCTTTCTGCCGCGATCGTTCATGGACGTCGGCACACGTTCGTGCCAGGCATCCAGCCCCCGAATTAGTGAGGTTTCAAGTGGGTTCTGTCATCAAGAAGCGCCGCAAGCGCATGGCGAAGAAGAAGCACCGCAAGCTACTGCGGAAGACTCGCCACCAGCGTCGCAACAAGAAGTAAGCGACAACACCGAACGCCGGCTCCGATCTGATCGGGCCGGCGTTTTCGTTGTGCGCGCGAACGCCGCCCCGCGCGTGGTGCGCGAGAATGGAACCATGCAGGAGATCACGGTCGCCGAACTGAAGGCGCGCACGGCCACCCCGCTCATCGACGTCCGCGAAGAGGACGAGTTCGCGGCCGGCCGCGTGCCCGGCGCGATCAACATCCCGCTTTCGCAGCTCGGGGCACGTCTCGACGAGCTGCCCGACGAGTTCGACGTGATCTGCAAGGTCGGTGGACGGTCGAGCCAGGCCGCGATCGCGCTCGACTCGCGAGGATACGACGCGACGAACGTCGCGGGCGGCACCGATGCCTGGATCGAGGCCGGCTACGAGGTCGAGCGGTGACCGCGCTCACCCTCATCACGAAGCCGGACTGCCACCTCTGTGACGTGGCGCGCGAGGTGATCGACCAGACGCTCGCGACCGTTCCCGATGCGGTCGCCGAACGCGTCGAGGTCACGGAGCTGTCGATCGTCGACGACGAGGAGCTCTACGACGCATGGTGGGAGAAGATTCCGGTGGTGCTGATCGACGGCGCTCTTCACGCCCACTGGCGAGTCTCGTCCGATCGGCTTGCCGCGGCATTGACGTAGGGCCTCTCCCGCTCACGGCAACGGTTTCGTCAGGATTCGCGCTCCGCGTGTGATCCGGGCGTAGCCTCGTGCCCATGGAGGCGCGGATCGGGCGCGGTGCGGCGGCGTGGGCGGGAATCGCCGCCGCGATCGCGGGTGCGGGTGCCGGAGAGATCCTCGCCGCTCTCGTCGCACCGCGATCAAGCCCGTTCGCCGCGATCGGATCCGCACTCATCGACGCGGCGCCCACCTGGGCGAAGGACGTCGCGATCGCCGTGTTCGGGACGAACGACAAGCTCGCGCTACTCGTGCTCATCGCGATCATGCTGCTCGCGGTCGCCGTGGCCGCGGGACTGGTCCAACGGGCCCGGCCACCGTGGGGCGCCGTCGGCGCGGGCATCCTCGGATTCGTCGGAGCGGCGGCGGCGATCACCCGTGCCGATGCGGACGCGCTCGCGGCGCTTCCCTCCGTGCTCGCGGGAGTGATCGGGTCCGTCGGCGTGTGGATCTTCGTGCGACCGACCACCGCAGACCCCGCAGCGGCCGTCACGCCATCCGCGGGGGCGACGGCGGCGCTTTCTCGCCGTGGATTTGTGCTCGGAAGTGTGGGCGCCGCGGTCATCGGGGCCGGCGCGGTCGCCTGGGCGGCCACGGGACGGACCGCGAGCGCATCGGTGCGCGCGATCCGCGACGGACTGCGGCTGCCGACCGCAGCACGCATCGCGAACGTCCCCGCGGGTGCGGATCTCGGCATCGACGGGCTCGCCCCGTACCTCACGCCGAACCGCGATTTCTACCGCATCGACACGGCGCTCATCGTGCCCGAGATCGACCCCGCCGACTGGAGCCTGCGGATCCACGGGCTTGTCGACCGCGAGCTGACCCTCACGTGGGACGACCTGCTCGCCCTGCCACTCGAGGAGTCCGTCACGACGCTTGCGTGCGTGTCGAACCCGGTTGGCGGCGACCTCGTCGGAACCGCGCGATGGCTCGGCTATCCGATCCATCACCTGCTCACCGACGCCGGGGTGCAGGGCTCGGCCGACATGGTGCTGTCTCGCTCGCACGACGGGTTCACGGCGGGCACACCGCTCGAGGCGCTCACCGATGGCCGCAACGCGATTCTCGCCGTCGGCATGAACGGTGATCCGCTGCCGATCCAGCACGGTTTCCCGGTGCGGATGGTGGTGCCGGGGCTCTACGGGTACGCATCTGCGACGAAGTGGGTGGTCGACCTCGAGGTCACGCGGTTCGACCAGGCCCGCGCCTACTGGACCGACCGCGGCTGGTCCGCACGGGGGCCGATCAAGCTGCAGTCGAGGATCGACGTGCCGCGGTCCACCGATATCGCGGCGGGCGAAACGATCGTCGCGGGAATCGCGTGGCAGCCGCACACGGGCATCGCGGGCGTCGAGGTGCGCGTCGACGAGGGGACCTGGCAGCGCGCCGAACTCGCGCGGGCGACCTCCGACGACACGTGGGTGCAGTGGAGCCTGCCGATCGACATCCCGTCCGGCGCGCACACGCTCACGTGCCGCGCGCTGAGCCGCCGCGGCCAGACGCAGTCGGCGACGCAGCTGCCGCCCGCGCCGGACGGAGCGCAGGGCTGGCACAGCGTGGGGGTGACGGCGGCGTGAGCGTTCCCTTCGCGACGGGAAGGACCCTAGGGTGGGAGCATGATCCGCCATATCGTGATGTTCGGCGTCGACGCCGAGACCGCCGAGGACCGTAACGCCAAGATCACCGATGCCGCGGTGCGGCTCGAGCAGCTGGTCGGCGTCGTGCCCGGCCTGCGCTCGATGACGGTCGGCGCGAACGCCGTCGAACTCGACGGCAACTACGACTTCGCGCTCGTGGCGGATCTTGACGACGCCGCCGCCCTTGAAACGTACGCCACGCACCCGGCGCACCTCGAGGTCGCCGCCCTCATCGGCACGTTCAAGACGCGCCGCGCCGCTATCGACATCGAGCTGTAGGCGGGGCCCGCCCCGTACCCGGCACGGGGTCGACCCGGAAGGAGATTTCCCTGTACGAAGGGGCATTCTCGCCGGTAAGGCCCGGCGAAGGCGACACCCCCTTCCGAAGGCGAAATCTCCTTCCGAAACGACGAGGTGCCCCCGCTCGAGCGAGCGGGGGCACCTCGTCAGTTCAGAGGGTCAGTCCTCTTCTGGTTCGTAGTCGACGCCGGCCTCGGCGCGCTGCTCCGGCGTGATCGGAGCAGGAGCCGCGGTGAGCGGGTCGTAACCGTTGCCCGACTTGGGGAAGGCGATGACCTCGCGGATCGAGTCGGTCTTGGTCAGCAGCTGCAGCACGCGATCCCAGCCGAACGCGATGCCGCCGTGCGGGGGCGCACCGAAGGCGAAGGCGTCGAGCAGGAAGCCGAACTTCTCCTGCGCCTCCTCCTCGCCGATGCCCATCACCTGGAAGATGCGCTCCTGCACGTCGCGCTGGTGGATACGGATCGAGCCGCCGCCCATCTCGACGCCGTTGCAGACGATGTCGTACGCGTACGACAAGGCGCTTTCGGGATCCTTGTCGAACGTGTCGAGGTGCTCTGGCTTCGGCGAGGTGAATGCGTGGTGCACCGCCGTCCATGCCGAGTTGCCGAGGTCGACGTCCTCCGGATCCTCACCGGTCGGCTTGAACAGCGGTGCGTCGACGACCCACACGAACGCCCAGTCGTCGTCCGAGATCTGGTCGGTGCGGTGGGCGATCTCGACGCGCGCGGCGCCGAGCAGCGCACGCGCCTCGTTCGTCTTGCCCGCGGCGAAGAACACGGCGTCACCGGGCTGTGCCCCCGTGATTGCGGCGAGTCCGTCGCGCTCGGTGTCGGTGAGGTTCTTGGCGACAGGACCGCCGAGCGTGCCGTCCTCGGCGAACGTGACGTACGCGAGCCCCCTCGCGCCGCGCGACTTCGCCCAGTCCTGCCAGGCGTCAAACTGGCGGCGCGGCAGCGAGGCGCCGCCGGGCATGACGACGGATCCGACATACTCCTGCTGGAAGACGCGGAAGGACGTGTCGGCGAAGTACTCGGCGAGCTCGACGATCGTGTTGCCGAAGCGCAGGTCCGGCTTGTCGGATCCGTACAGCCGCATCGCGTCGGCGAACGTGATCCGCTCGATCGGCGTCGGAATCTCGACGTCGATGAGCTTCCAGAGCTCCGCGACGACCTGCTCGCCGAGCGCGATGACGTCCTCCTGGTCGACGAAGCTCATCTCGATGTCGAGCTGCGTGAACTCCGGCTGACGGTCGGCACGGAAGTCCTCGTCGCGATAGCTGCGCGCGAGCTGGTAATAACGCTCCATGCCGCCGACCATCAGCAGCTGCTTGAAGAGCTGCGGGGACTGCGGAAGCGCATACCAGGATCCGGGGTTCAACCGCGCCGGGACGAGGAAGTCTCGGGCACCCTCGGGTGTCGAACGCGTGAGGGTGGGCGTCTCGATCTCGACGAACTCGTGCTCGTCGAGCACGCGGCGCGCGACCTGGTTGGCCTTGGAGCGCAGGCGCAGGGCTGCGGCGGGACCGGGGCGGCGCAGGTCGAGGTAGCGGTGCTTGAGGCGCGCTTCCTCGCCGACGGTCTCTTGGCCGTCGAGAGCGGTCGACACCTGGAACGGCAGCGGGGCCGAGGCGTTGAGCACCTCGACGTCGGTCGCGATCACCTCGATGTCGCCCGTCGGCAGGTTCTCGTTCGCGTTCCCCTCGGGGCGCTCGGACACCTCGCCGGTGACCTTGAGGACGAACTCGCTCCGGAGCGGGTGGGCCACCTCTTCGTCACGGATGACCACCTGGGCGATGCCCGACGAATCACGCAGATCGATGAATGCCACCCCGCCGTGATCGCGGCGACGATCGACCCAACCCGTGAGGGTGACGGTCTGACCGATGTGCGCGGCTCTGAGCGAGCCAGCGGTGTGGGTGCGCAGCACTTCTACGATCCTTCTGGTGAGGCGAAAGGGACGGCACGATCCTATCCGCAGCGGCTGTGGAGGCGACCCGACTGTGGTGCGGGCGGCGGATCCATGTTGTCCGCGGCGCGTTTCGCGGATCCGTCCCCCGCCGCCGCGTCGGGACTTCCCCTGGCGGCGCGCGGGTTTTCCCCAGGGACGCACGTGCACGCGATGGGTAGTGTCGACGTGGCGCACGACGGAAGCGAGACAACGTGAACGACACGGCCAAGCCGATCCACACCCCGTGGAACGCGATTCGCGGATTCCTTATCGGGATGGCGGAGCTGGTCCCCGGGATCTCCGGGGGGACCGTCGCGCTCGTCGTAGGCGTTTACGAGCGAGCGTTGCACGCGGCGAGCGCGCTGGGCGGCGCCTTCAAGACCCTTGTCACCGGGCCCGACCGCGCGGCCGGCTTCCGTCGACGCATCGCCGAGGTCGACTGGTGGCTCGTTCTCCCCATGCTCATCGGCATGGCGAGCGCCGTCCTCTTTGCCGCCGGAACCATCGAGAGCCTGGTCTCCTCGAACCCGGTCAACGCGCGCGGACTCTTCTTCGGGCTCGTCGCGGCGAGCCTCGTCGTGCCGTACCGGCTGCTGCCGAAGCGCAAGAACCTCGCGGTCGACATCGTGGCGTTCATCCTTGCGGTCGCCGTGGCGTTCTTCCTCGTCGGCTTCGCCGGCGGAGGCACCGTCGAGAATCCGAACCTCGTGTTCGTTTTCGCCGCGGCCGCGGTGGCGGTGTGCGCCCTCGTCGTGCCTGGCGTCTCCGGATCCTTCTTTCTGCTCGCCGTCGGCCTCTACTCGCCGACGCTCCAGGCCGTCGACGAGCGCGACATGACCTATATCAGCGTTTTCGCGGTGGGCGCCATTCTCGGACTGCTCACGGTCGTCCGCGTGATGCGGGTCCTCCTCGAGAAGCACCGTCGCATGACGCTGATCATCATGGCGGGACTCATGCTCGGGTCCCTGCGCGCGTTGTGGCCATGGCAGGGAGGCGCGGGCAGCGAGGACGGGCACGGAGCGCTTCTCGCTCCCTCGGATCCGCTCTGGCCGACCGTCTTCGCGGTCGCGGGAGCGATCGTGGTGCTCATCCTCGTCGCGATCGAGCACGCGATCACGAAGCGCCGCGTCGGCGAACTCCCGGAGTAGCCCGCACCGTCCGTTCCGGTCGCGCAAAGGCAGCTTCGTCGCGCGATAAAGGTGCTTTTGCGCGACCGGAAGGGAAGAACTCCGCTCACACCGCGCCGAGGTCGATGCCTGCGGCCGCAGGTTCCGCGTAGGCGACCTCGGTGAAGGATCCGCCCGTGCGCTCGAAGGTCGTCACGCTCGAGAGGGCGCAGCGGCGCTTCGTGGGGGAGTGCGCGAGCTTCTCGCCCGCGATCGCGAGGTGCGCGATCCAGATCGGAGCCTGGTGCGAGACGATCACGACGTCTCCGGAATCGGTCGACTCCCACGCATCTTCCATGGCCTCGACCATGCGCTCTGCCGTCGCAGCGAACGGCTCGCCCCAGCTCGGCTTCGACGGGTCGATGAGCAGGCGCCAGTTGATCGGGTTCAGAACGGCCCGCTTCATGCGCTTGCCAGCGAACGAGTTCCACGGTTCGATGACACGCTCGTCCTGTTCCGGCGTGAGGTCGAACAGCTCGACGAACGGCTCGGCCGACTCCCGGGCCCGCTGCAACGGCGAGGAGATGAGGCGCGAGACGGCGCGCCCCTCGGAGTTCACGTGCTCGGCCGCCGCGCGTGCCATCTCGCGGCCCGCTTCGCTCAGACCGTATCCGGGGATCCGCTCGTAGAGCAGTCGCTGGGGGTTGTGGACTTCTCCGTGGCGGACGAGGTGCAGGCGCGCGGCGGGCATACGGCCACGCTACCCGGACGGGACCACGGCAGACGGCACCGGCGAACACTGCGAACCGCGGATCCGTCGTCGCCAGCGGTCGCGGCGGCCGTCCACGTGCGGACGGTACGTTGGGATCATGCGCCGCTTCCCGTGGACCCTCGCTGCGCTCCTCGACGCGGTGGTCATCGTCGGTTTCGCCACCACGGGCATCTCCACCCACAGTGGCGAGATCATCGCCGACCTCCTGCGCGTCGTCTGGCCATTCGCCGTCGGCGCCGCGCTCGGGTGGCTCGTCTCGATCGCCTGGAGGGCGCCCGCCGCACCGATCCGCGCGGGGGTGACCGTTTGGTTCTTCGCCGTCGGCTGCGGCATGATCCTCCGGGTGGCCACGGGTGGCGGCTTCGCGTGGACGTTCTTCCTCGTCACCGCACTCGTGCTGTTTGCCGGGATCGTCGGCTGGCGCCTCGTCGTGGCCGGAATCGACAGGATCCTCGCCCGCCGTCGCGCGCGCACCTGACCCCACCCAGCGTGAGGGTCGCCAGAGATGGCAACGCGAGCGGCCAGTGAGCCGCAAACTCTGGCGACCCATTCGTCGGCGACCCCGCCCCGAGGTAAGCGTCGCCAGAGATGACGGGATGAGAGGCGTGCGCCCGGCAAACTCTGGCGACCCATCTCCAGGCGGCGGGCCGCACTCAGCCTCCTCTTACTACGCCGCGTAGAATTACGGGCGTGCCCCTGACTTATCGGATCCGTCGCGTCGCCGCCGCGCTGGCCGCGGTCGCATTGGCCGCGTCGGTCGCCGCATGCGCGAACGACCCCGTCTCGGAGCAGTACCTCGCGGGGGAGAACACCGGATACATCGCCGGCCAGTTCCAGGTGCAGGAGATCCCGGCCGACGAACGCGGCGACTCCGTCGAATGGGCCGGCGTCACCGAGCACGGCGACGAGCTGTCGAGCGACGACACCGCCGGGCACGTCACCGTCGTGAACTTCTGGTACGCCGAGTGCCCGCCCTGCATCGTCGAGGCGCCCGACCTCGAGCAGGTCTGGCAGACCCACAAGGACGACGGCGTGAAGTTCGTCGGCGTGAACATCTACGACCAGCCCGAATCCGCGATCTCGTTCGCGAAGGACAACGGCATCACCTACCCGAGCATCATGGACGTCGAGACCGGATCCGTGAAGCTCGCCTTCGCCGCCGAGTCACCGCTCCAGTCGACGCCCATCACGCTCGTGCTCGACCGTGACGGCCGCGTCGCTGCCCGCATCATCGGCAAGCTCGAGGGGGCGTCGATCCTCGACACGCTTGTCAGCGACGTCCTCGAAGAGTCCGCGTGAGTCTCGAGCAGCTCGTCGGGGCCGGATCCCTCTGGCTGGCGCTGCCGATCGCGCTCGCCGCCGGTCTGCTCTCGTTCCTGTCGCCCTGCGTCCTCCCGCTTGTGCCGGGCTACCTCGGCTTCATCTCCGGATCCGTGCTGCCGCGCGACGCGCAGGAGTCGCTCGCCCCGCGCGGTCGCCTCGTCGGCGGGGTGCTGCTGTTCATCGCGGGGTTCACCGTCGTGTTCATGGCCATGAACATCTTCTCCGGGGGCCTCGGCCGGTTCTTCCTGCAGTACAACGACGTCATTACCCGGGTGCTCGGCGCCATCATCATCCTGATGGGCCTGGTGTTCCTCGGCATGTTTCGGCTCATGCAGCGACAGGCCCGCCCCGCGATGAACTCCAACCTCGGGCTCGCGGGCGCCCCGCTGCTCGGCCTCGCGCTCGGCATCGGATGGGCGCCGTGCATCGGCCCGACGCTCATCGTGATCATGGGACTGTCGTGGAACACGGGCGACGTGTGGCGGGCCGCCGCACTCGGTCTCGCCTACTCGCTCGGGCTAGGGCTTCCGTTCCTGCTCATCGCACTCGGACTGGGATGGGCCGCGAAGTCGGTCGCCGTCCTGCGCCGCCACGTGCGCACCGTGAACGTCATCGGCGGTGCGCTGCTGATCCTGATCGGTGTGCTGATGGTGTCGGGAGTCTGGACCATGATCATGTCGCGACTCCAGGGGGTGATCGCGGGTGTCGAACTCCCGCTCTGACACGGATCCGCTGCGCCCGGCCGACCACGTCGACAGCTCGCGCGAGCAGATCAGGCAGCCGAAGCTCGGATTCGTCGGGTGGCTGCGCTGGGGCTGGCGTCAGCTGACCAGCATGCGCACGGCGATCGTGCTGCTGCTCATCCTCGCGGTCGCGGCGATCCCCGGATCGATCTTCCCGCAGCGCATGGCGAACCCAAACGGCGTCACGCAGTGGGAACGCGATAACCCTGAGGCGTTTCCTATACTCGACAACCTCCAGATGTTCGACGTGTACTCGTCGGTCTGGTTCTCGGCGATCTACCTCCTGCTGTTCGTCTCCCTCGTGGGCTGCATCCTGCCGCGCACGAAGCACCACCTGAAGGCCCTCCGGCAGCGACCTCCGCGCACCCCCGCGCGCCTTGCGCGCCTCGCGGATTACCGGCGCGAGCGCATCGAAGCGGATCCGGAGACTGCGGTCCAGCGCGCCGAGCAGCACCTGAAGCGACAGGGGTATCGCGTCGAGCGATACGACGCCCGCGGATCCCTGTCGGTGTCGGCCGAGCGCGGCTACCTGCGCGAGACGGGCAACCTCGTCTTCCACGCATCGCTCGTGGGCCTCCTCGTCGCTGTCGGCCTCGGCGGCCAGTTCGCGTACACGGGACAGAGCGTCATCATCGAGGGCACGACCTTCGTCAACTCGCTCATCAACTACTCCTCCATGAACAAGGGCCGCCTCGTCGCGGACGACGCCCTCGCGCCCTATTCGATGACTCTTGAACGCTTCGACGTCTCGTACGTGCCGTTCGGCCAGAACGGTGCCGGGCAGGCAGGCGACTTCGCCGCGAACGTCACGATTCGCGAGCCGGACGGATCCGCCGAGGACGGGGTCGTGCGCGTCAACCACCCGCTCACCGTGCACGGCGACTCGATCTACCTGCTCGGCAACGGATACGCCCCGACGGTCACGGTGCGCGACCCCGCGGGCGACGTCGTGTTCCGCGACTCCGTGCCGTTCCTGCCGCAGGACGACAACCTCACGTCCAGCGGCGTCGTGAAGGTGCCGGACGGGCTCGAGGAGCAGCTCGGCCTCGCGGGCTTCTTCTACCCGACGAAGATGGACCTCGACACCGGCGCGTACACGTCCGGCTACTCCGACCTGCTGAACCCGGTCCTCACGTTCCGGGCGTACGTCGGCGACCTCGGCATCGACGGCGGCACCCCGCGGTCGGTGTATGAGCTCGACCCGAGTGACATGGAGGAGATCGCCGGCCCGGACTCCGAGCTGACCTCGATCGAGCTGACGCCGGGCGAGACCGTCGATCTGCCGGGCGACCGCGGCTCGATCACGTTCGAGGACGAGACTCCCGAGGGTGCGGACGCCGCGGAGATCGGCATGACCGAGTCGGTCAAGCGCTTCGTCTCGCTGCAGATGCACCACGACGCGTCGAAGACGTGGGTGCTGGCCTTCGCCGTGCTCATCGTCGCCGGACTCATCACCGCGCTGCTCGTACCGCGACGGCGGATGTGGGTGAAGGTCACGCCCGACGACGATGGCGTCCTCATCGAGTACGCCGGCCTCGCTCGTGGCGAGGATCCCGCGATCCGCCGCGCCGTCGACGACCTCGCGGATGCGCACCGCGCACATCTCCTGCCCGAATCGAAGAACTAGGATCAGCGCATGCCCTCCGCGAACGCCCTCATGTTCGACACGTGGTCTGTCATCTCGCTGTGGACCGCGATCATCGTGTACGTGCTTGCCTTCGTGTGCTACGCCGTGGACCTCGCGAAACGGTCCGACGCCTCGATCCGGCAGAAGGATCGCGAGCTCGTCGCCGCCGGTGGAACGACGTCGGCCGGAGGCGCAGCCACCGCGGTCCTCGAGCGCGACAGCGCCCCGGTGCCGCACACAAACAACGTCATGGGCCGCATCGGCACCACCCTGACGGCGATCGCATTCCTGCTGCACTTGGCCGCGACGATCCTGCGCGGAATCGGCGCGGGCCGCGTGCCCTGGTCGAACATGTACGAGTTCGCGATGACGTCGACGCTGCTGTTCACGGCCGTCTACCTCGGCGTGCTCTTCTGGCGCGACCTGCGTTATGTGGGCGCGTTCATGACGGGGCTCGTCGCCGTGCTGCTCGGCGCGGCCGCGCTGCCCGCGATCTACACCGAGATCGTGCCGCTCGCGGACCCGCTCAAGTCGGCCTGGCTCGTCATCCACGTGTTCGTCGCGTCGCTCGCCACCGCGTTCATGGGCCTCGCCTTCGCGCTGAGCGTGCTGCAGCTGTTCCAGACGGGTCGCGAGCGTCGCGTGCGCGAGGATGCGTCGCGAGGTGAGAAGCGGTCGCTGCTGCGGACGGTTCCGAACGCCGACGAGCTCGAATCGCTCGCGTACCGTGTGGCGATCATCGGCTTCATCTTCTGGACCTTCACCCTCATCGCCGGTTCGATCTGGGCGCAGGATGCGTGGGGCCGCTATTGGGGTTTCGACACCAAGGAAGTGTGGACCTTCATCATCTGGGTGCTCTACGCCGGATACATCCACGCTCGTGCGACGCGCGGATGGCGCGGCACGCGCTCGGCCTGGCTCTCGATCGTCGGCTTCGCCGCGGTGCTGTTCAACTTCACGATCGTGAACATGTTCTTTGAGGGGCTCCACGCCTACTCGGGCATCAGCTGACGCGCCCACGCCTCACTCCCGTCGCGCAAAAGCACCTTCGTTCAAGAACGAAGGTGCTTTTGCGCGACCGGAGCAGGGCACCCCGCGGGCGGTCAGGCCGCAGCGAGGGCGACCGGAGTGGTGGTGCGCCGGGTCGCCGTGACGAGGGTCGTGGCGGCGAAGGCCAGGACCGCCCACGTCACGAGCGCGGCGATCGCGCCGCCGACAGCGGATCCGGTGGTCGGCGCGAGTAGCGCCTCGAGCGCGGGCGCGGTCGGCAGGATCCCCGCGAGACCCACGAGGACGCCCGGCACGGCCGAGACGATGCCGACCGCGACGGCGAGCGCGCCGGCCATCGCTGCGATCCACCGGCCGATGCCGCCGAGGGCCGCCGCCAGCGCCTGGTGCACCGCACTGAAGGCGACGCCCACGAGAGCGGAGATCCCGATGAGGGCGAACGACGTCGCGGTCGAGTGGTCGCCCACCCACACGAGGATCGCTCCCACGAGCAGACCCTGGACGAGGCCGATGAGGCCGCCGGGGAGGAAACCACGCGCCGCGAGGGCGACCGACGAGCGCCGCGACGTCAATGTGGCGGCAGTCACCGGCCGCACGGCGAGGAACGTCGCCAGGCCGCCGAACCACAGCACGATCGCGGCGAGCAGCGGGACCGCGCTCGCGCCGAACATCGACAGGCCGCTCGAGGAGGACGTGACCGGCTCGCGCACGTTCGCGGCGACATCGGACGCCTCCTGGTCGGTGAAGGTGGGCAGCTGATCGACCGCGGTGCCGAGACCGTCGCCGAGTTCGCTCACCCCGGTGCCCAGCTGGCCGATGCCGTCGCCGAGGTCCGCTGCTCCCTCCGAGAGCGCGGATACGCCCTCGCCGAGCGCCCCGGCCCCGGAGGAGGCTTCGCGCGCGCCATCGCCGAGGGCGGCGATGCCGTCCGCGAGCGAGTACGTTCCGGTCGAGGCCTCGGTCGCGCCGGCCGCAAGCTGCGCCGCGCCCCCGCTGAGGTCGCCCGCTCCCGTCGCGAGAGCCGCCGCGCCGTCCACGAGCGCGGGCGTGTTCCCGGCGACCTGCGAGAGCCCGCCGGCGACCTGCTGTGCGCCGGGGGTGAGCTGCGCGGTGCCGCCCGCGAGCTGAGACGTTCCATCGGCGATCTGCGCCGCGCCGTCGGTGACCTCGGTCAGGCCGGACCCGAGCTGCGCGGCCCCGTCGGCGACCTGGCGTGCACCCGGGGCGAGCTGTTCGGCACCGTGTGCGAGGTCGGTCGTGCCGCCAGCGACCTGGCGTGCGCCCGGGGCGAGCTGCGCGGCCCCATCCGAGAGTCCTGCCGCCCCGTCGGCAACCTGGCGTGCGCCGGGGGCGAGCTGTGCCGCCCCGTCAGAGAGTTCCGCCGCCCCGTCGGCGAGTTGACGCGCACCCGGGGCGAGGTCGGCGGCGCCGGCTGAGAGCTCCGTCACGCCCGTCGCGACGCCGCGCGCACCCGGAGCGAGGTCCTCGGCGCCCGCGGCCAGCCCGGCGGTGCCGTCGGCGACGCCCTGCGCGGATCCGACAAGCTGGCCGAGCTGCTCGCAGAACTCCAGCGTCGCGCCCGCCTGGTCGCAGGCGTCGGCGAGTTCCGCCAGACCACCCGCGAGCTGGCCGGCGCCGCCGGCGAGGTCGTTCGCCCCGGTCGCCAGTCCGTCGACGCCGTCGGCGACCTGGGTCGCCCCGCCCGCGAGGTCATTCGCGCCGGAGGACAGTCCGTCGACGCCGTCGGCGATCTGCGTCGCCCCGCCCGCGAGGTCATTCGCGCCGGTCGTGATTCCGTCGACGCCGTCCGCGACCTGACCGGCGCCGCCGGCGAGGTCGTTCGCCCCGGTCGCCAGTCCGTCGACGCCGTCGGCGATCTGCGTCGCCCCGTCCGACAGCTGCCGCGCCCCGGTCGCGAGCTCGGCCGCGCCGTCCGCCACGTCGGCGGATCCGCCCGCGAGGCCGGGCTGGTCGTCTGATCCGTTCATCGCGCCGGAGATGTCGCCGAGCGCCGCCACAATCGAAGCCGCACCCTGCGCGAGCCCCGGCTCGTCGCCGGACCCGTTCAGCCCGACGTCCACGGCAGCGACGCCGCCAGCGACCTGCGTCGCGCCCTCCGCGAGCGGGGAGATGCCAGCGTCGAGCTGCCCGAGGCCATCGCGCAGTTGGCTCGCCCCGCCCGCGAGCGCGCTCGATCCGTCCGCCACCCCGGCCGCGCCGTCCGCCAGCGCAGCGGTGCCGTCCGCGAGTTCGCCCGCGCCCACAGAGGCATCGGTGGCCCCGCCTGCGAGCTGCGAGATCCCGCCCGCGAGCTCCCCGGCGCCGTCCGCGAGCTCGCCCGCTCCGCCCGAGAGCTCCTCGGCCCCGTTCTGGGCCTCGCCCGCGCCGTCCGCGAGCTGTGTCGCCCCGTCCGACGCGTCGCCCAGCTGTGAGCCGAGGTCCGTGAAGCTGACGAAGACGTTCTCGAGCGTCGCCTCGGAGAGCATGGCGCTCATCTCGCCCGCGGCGACCGTGGAGACCTGCTGCATGATCGCCTCGTCGAAGATCAGCGCATCGCTCGCGGTGTCGACGTCGATGGTCGCGGTCGAGGGATCCTCCTCGCCCTGAATCGCGTTTGCGGACGACATCGCCGCGGTGCTGAACGACTCGGGGATCGTCACGATCGCCTGATAGGTGCCGTCGGCGACGCCGTCAGACGCGTCCTGTGCGTTCGAGATCACCCACTCGATGTTGCTGTCGACGTCGTCGGAGCCCTCGACGAGCCCCGCCGCGAGCTGGCGGCCGAGCGGTGTGAGCCGACCGTCGATCTCCACGCCGTCGTCGAGGTTCACGATGGCCGCGGTCATGTTGTCGAGGCGACCGGTCGGGTCGTCGAGCGCGGCGACGAGCACGCCGCCGACAACGGCGGGCAGCGCGACCAGGCCCGCGATCGTCAGCCAGGTGACGGGGCGCTTCGTGGTGGGGCGTTCGAGGGAGGTTGTCATGCGATCACCTCGGAGGGACGGGCCGCGGCGTGCGGCGTGGCATCGAGAACCGACGCACCGGACCAGCCGGCGTCGTCGAGGAGGTCGGTGGCGCGGGCGGCATCGGCCGCGGTCGCGACGACGGTGAGGGATCCGGTGGACCGCTCGCGGGCCGCGCTCAGGGCGGAGAGGGAGGCCGCGGAGGCGCGATCGAGGCCGCTCACGGCGACGATCGTCGCGGATCCGGAGAGCGCCTCGGCGAGAGCCGATTCGGGATCCGGAGAGTCGTCGAGCAGCGCGACGCCGACGTGGGCGCGTACCCACGATGCGCGTCCCGGCAGGAGATGACCGGCCACCCGCAGTCGACTGTCTTCGTCAGTCGTGATGCGTCCGGCGAACGCGAGCAGCGCGGCGCGGGAAGAACGCGGATCCGTCGCCGTGATCACGAGGGCGTCGCCCGGCTCGACGCGCGCCTGCAGGTCCTGTACGAGGGCCTCGCCGTCCGCGGTGATCGTGACATCCTCGGCGGCGAGCACGGAGCGCGAGTCCGGCTCGGGCCAGTCGGCCAGCCGGTCTTCGCGCTCGACGGCCTCGCCCTCGATGTCGAGGCTCGGGAGGCGGCGCGAGAGCCAGGCCGGCATCCACCACGCGTGTTTCCCGAGCAGTGCCATGACGGCGGGCACGAGCGTCATCCGCACGAGGAAAGCATCGACCGCGATGCCCACGGCGAGCGCAAGTGCGATCGGTTTGATGTTGATGTCGCCCTCGGGGACGAACGCAGCGAAGACGGCGAACATGATCACGGCGGCCGCCGTCACGACACGCGCCGATGCGGCATAGCCCGTGCGGATGGCATCGACGGCGACCTCGCGCGTCGCCGGTCGGCGGCGGATCGCGTGCACGTAGTCCTCGCGCATGCGCGAGACGAGGAAGACCTCGTAGTCCATCGCGAGCCCGAACAGGACGCCCATCACGACGATCGGCATGAAGGCGATCACCGGGCCCGTCTTCGTGACGTGCAGCAGATCGGCGCCCCAGCCGAACTGGAACACCATCGCGACGACGCCGAACGCCGTGACGATCGACAGCAGGTACCCGACGGCGGCCTTCAGCGGCACCCAGATCGAGCGGAACACGACCATCAGCAGGATGACGCTGAGGCCGACGACGAAGATTCCGAAGGGGAGGAGCGCCTGCCCGAGCTTTGCCGACACATCGATCGCCACCGCCGTGAAGCCGGTGACGGTCAGATCGACGCCGTACTCGTCGAGCCACTCGTCGTGGTGATCCCGCAGTTCGTGCACGAGCTCGCTCGTGGCCGGATCCGACGGCCCGGTCTCCGGGATGATCTGCACGATCCCCGTGTCCGCCGTCTCGTTCGGTGTCGCGAGCGCGACCTCCTTCACCCCGTCGAGACGCTCGACCTCGTCCGCGAGATCCTCCATGAGGCCGAGAGGGTCGGTGCTCGTGATGATGGAGCCGGTGAGGATGAGTGGGCCGTTGAAACCCTCGCCGAAGTGCTGATCCGTGAGGTCGTACGCCTGGCGCGCCTCGCTGTCCTGCGGGAGGGACCCGGCGTTCGGCAGGGCGAGGCCGAGCTGCGTCGCCGGCAGCGCCACGACGCCGAGCCCGACCACGACCGCGATCGTGGTGACGACCGGGTGTGCGGTGACCGTCTTGACCCACCGCTGCGAGAAGCTGGCGTGACGCACCTTCTGCGGGCGCTCCTTGCGCGGTCGGCCAGCGGCGCGGTGGCCGACGAAGCGGAGCAGAGCCGGTGTCATCGTCACCGCGATCGCGACGGCCACCGCCACGGCGACGGCCGCGGCGATACCCATGACGGTGAGGAACGGGATCCCCGCGAACCCGAGCCCGACGAGGGCGATGAGCACCGTGACGCCGGCGAACACGACCGCGCTGCCCGCGGTGCCCGTCGCGCGCGCCGCCGCGTCCTCGGGATCCATGCCCCCGCGCACCTGGTCCTGGTGGCGGGCCGCAATGAACAGCGCATAGTCGATACCGACGGCCAGACCGAGCATGAGCGCGAGCAGGGGCGTGGTCGAGCTAACCTCCGTGAACGCCGTGACCGCGACGACGCCGAGCATCGAGACGCCGACGCCGATCAGCGCTGTCACCAGCGGAAGTCCGGCCATCACGAACGAGCGGAAGGTGACGATGAGCACGAGAAGTGCGATGAGCACGCCGACCGCTTCCGTCGCGCTGATCGCCGGCAGCTCCGTGCTGAACAGGTCGCCGCCGAGCTTCGTCGTCGACCCGTCCGGCAACTCGTCACCGAGCTCGTGCACGCGCTCGGTGATCGCGTCCTTGACCTCGTCCGAGATCGTCGTGGCCTGACCCTCGAGCTGGAGTTGCACGATCGCGGCGGTCTCGTCGGTTGAGACGAGCCCCTCGACGACCTCGTCGTACGGTGAAGTGGCATTGGACATCGTCTCGAACTCGCTGAACTCGTCGACCGCCGTCTCGATGGGATCCCGATAGGAAGCCGCGTCGACGCTGTCGCCGTCGGCGGCGACCACGATGATCTGTGCCGCCGTGCCCGACACCTGCGGGAAGGTGCGCTCGAGCTGCTCGATTCCGTCCTGTGCCTCGGTGCCGGGGATCGTGATCGAGTCGTCGAAGCCCTTGCCGAGCCCGAGGGCGGCGCCGCCGGCGACGAGCAGCAGCAGGATCCAGGATCCGATAACGCGCCAGGGGTTGCGGAAGGACCAGCGTCCGAGGGACGAGAGCAGGGTGGACACGGGTGGGGGCCTCCGGAGATCTCGATACAGAAGTGTATCCAGTACGAAAGTGTATCGTAATGGTCGTGTCTGAACGCCCCCCTGTGGATCCGCCGCAGCCCGCCACGCGTAGCCGCGCCGCCACGCGCGCGCGCCTGCTCGCCGCGGCGTCCGAGGTGTTCGCCGAGGTCGGCCTCGGCGAGGCGTCCGTCGAGCGCATCTGCGACCGAGCAGGCTTCACGCGCGGGGCGTTCTACTCGAACTTCGCCTCGAAAGACGAGATGTTCCTGGAGCTGGCGGGCGAGGTCGCGCGCGAGCGCGTCGCCGGAGTGCGGGTGCGCGTCGCGGATCTCACCGCCGCGGATCGCTTCGATCCGCAGGCGACGGATGCGAGCGTCATCATCCGAGCGCTCGACGTCGTCGGCGATGACCGGCACTCGACCCTGCTCATGCACGAGATCAGCATCAAGGCCATGCGTGATGCGGAATTCGCGGTGGCCTATCGGGCACAGGAGGAGGAGATTCTCGCGGAGGTCGTGCAGCTGATGGACGACATCGTCGAGATGAAGGGTCTCGCGCTGCGCGCGGATTCACGTGCGGCGGCGGTCATCATCCTCGCGGTGTGGACGGATGCGGCCACGCGCGCCGCAGTCTCGGGGCTGGACGCTGCCGCGGCGACCGAGATGCGCACGCGGAGGCTCAGCGGGGTCGTCGAACTGCTCCTCGAGCGCCCGAACGCGGCTCAGAGCCGCGCGTAGCAGGAGCGAATCCGCGACTCCCACCACGCGCGCCGCTCGGGAGTCGCCGCGGTCTCCGCGAGCGCGTCGAGAGAGGGGACGAGGCGCTCGACGCGGATCCGTCCGTCCGTAGGGACGAGCGCGGGGGAGACGACGTCGCGGGCGAAGAGCGCCCCCGTGCCGAGGCCGCAGTCGTGCTCGAGTGCGGGCAGCGCGGCGGCGAGGTGCGCGCCCTGCGCGAGGCCGATGCTCGTGTCGAGTGCCGACGAGACGACGGCGGGGAGCCCGGATCGCTCGACGATGTCGAGGGCATCACGCACGCCTCCGAGCGGCTGCGCCTTGATGATGACGATGTCGGCGGCGCCCGCCCGGGCAACGGCAATCGGATCCTCGGCCTTGCGCACCGATTCATCGGCCGCGATGGGGATGTCCCACTTCCGCAGCCGCCAGCGCACCTCAGCGAGTTCCTCGACGCTCGCGCACGGCTGCTCCGCGTACTCGAGGTCGAACTCGGCAAGCGCGTGGAGGGCGCGCTCGGCCTCGTCGACGTTCCAGCCGGCATTCGCGTCGACGCGGATCCGACCCTCGGGTCCGAGCGCGTCGCGCACGGCCGCGACACGCGCGATGTCGTCATCGAGCGTCTGCCCCGACTCGGCGACCTTCACCTTCGCCGTGCGGCACGGACCGTAACGGTCGAGGATCTCGGATACCCGGGCGGCCGTGACCGCCGGAACGGTGGCGTTGACGCCGATGTGGGTACGGTGCGGCGTCGGTTGCGGGTTCCAGGCGAAGTCGATCGCGGCGCGCAGCCAGGTCGTGGCCTCGGCATTGCCGTACTCGACGAACGGCGAAAATTCCGCCCAGCCCTCCGGGCCCTCGAACAGGGCGGCCTCGCGGTGATCGACGCCGCGGAAGCGTGTGGTCAGGGGAAGGGCCACGACGTGCAGCGTCTGCATCACATCGGCGACAGGGGGCAGCGGCGGCAGGGGCATGGCCCCATCCTGCCTTGCGTGGAAGCGATTCGTGCGGATGCCACCGTTCACCGGCGCGAGTTGATACGATCTGCCGTAAGCGGCACTGACGCCTCTGCGCACACCCCCCGGCGTGGCAGGTGGCGGTGCCTCGAGCAGGGAGTGCGGACGCATGGCTGAACACGACGAGGCAGTCCTCCTCGATGCGCTCCGCGAGATGTGGGAGTTCTCGGACCCCGTTCCCGTGACCCTCGCGGACCGCATGGTTGCCGCGGTTGCCGTGGATGACCTTTCGCGAGATTTCGCGCTCCTCGATCTGCTCGAGGTCCCGGAGCGCGCGCCGGTTCGTGCGGCGGCGGATGAGAGCGTCCTCCAATTCGGCGACGGCCACGCGAATGTGCTCGTGCGCGTGACATCGCGTGAGGGCAGGTGTCGGGTGGACGGGTGGTCGGATCCGCCCGTCGTTGCGGCACGCCTGGCGCAGGCCGAGCGTGAGTGGGAGGCCGACGTATCGAACTCGGGGCGCTTCACGTTCGACGGCGTCGCGCGCGGCCGGACCCACCTGCGGATGGCGGTGCGCGGCGCCGACCGGATCCGCGAGGTCGCCACCCCGTGGTTCGAGTTCTGAGGTAATTGTCAGACCGACTCTTTACGGGCAGGCATTCGATCGCTAGGATAAGCCGATGATGGGGCCCTGAAAATGGCGTCAGGGCCCGTATCCATGGCGGATCGTGCAACTACCCTGAGTGCGGCAGAGGCCAGAGCCTGAACTTCCCCGAGGGTGTTCGAGGAACATCGATGACTGCATTACCGACTTCTGGCGATGCCGCGCACTGGTTTGCGCGATGGCGCGATGGCGACGCGCGCGCGATGGACGAACTCGTGCGCGAGATGACTCCCGTGCTGTGGCACATTGCGCGCTCGTACTCCGTCTCGGCGTCGGTCGCCGAAGACGTCGTGCAGTCGACGTGGCTCGCTCTCGTGCGCAAGCACGACATGATCGAGGATCCCGCCGCCGTGGCGGGATGGCTCATCACGACGGTGCGCCGCGAAGCGTGGCGCGCGGCGGGGCGCGCCAGGCGCTCCGTGTCAGAGGACGACCTCGAACGAAGGCTGCCGCCCGCTGCTTCCGTCGAGGAGGAGATCGTCGTGCGCGAGGAGGAACAGCACCTGTGGCGGGCCGTGCATACGCTCGACGATCGTTGTCGGCGCCTGCTACGCGTCGTCGCGTTCTCCGTGCGGCCCGATTACGAGAACCTCGCCGTGGAGCTGGATATGCCCGTGGGCAGTATCGGGCCCACACGGCGCCGCTGCCTGACGAAGCTGAAGAAGCTGCTGCAGGAAAGCCCCATCGACTGCGATCCCGCGTCGACACGAAGTCAGTGACGCGGAGGAGCACCACGCATGTCCGATGAAACCCCCGAACCGAAGGGATGGGACTGGCAAGATCGCGCGTCGGGGTCGATCCCGGCGGGAAAGGTGCTCGACCCCGAGGTCGATCCGATCGACGGGATCCGGGCCTACCCGACGGTGTATCGCTCCGACACCCTGTTGCTGACGTATGTGCCCGGCGAGGCCGCCGAGGTGCTCGAACTGACAGCGGACGCGGCGAGCGCCTTCGGCTGGGACGTGTCGGTCGAGAGCCTCCTGGGCGACCCGCTCCCGCCCGGCGACGCCCCGCCCCCGCTGCTCCCGGACGCCCCGGGTCTGCTCGGAAGCGCGGGCGTGCTGCGCCTGCGGATCGCGACGGCGCTCGACCCGAACGCCGCCATCGTGCCCGGCGCGCCCGACGCCTGGCGGGTGCTGCAGCGGACGAGGCGACTCGCGCAGGAAGCGGGCGTCGCGCACTGGGCGGTCCCGTTCCTGGGGCTCGAACACGTGCTCTCGGTCGATCCGGTGGGCCTGAACCCCTTCACGACGACGAACCCGTTCACCCGAACGAATCCCTTCACGCGCACGAACCCCTTCGGCGCCGAAGACTATCTGCGGCCCGGCCGCGGCTCTCGACAGCCGATCGCTCGACTCGGCGCCGGGCCGCTCCGCGGCAGCGAGCCGAAGCGCGCCCGGCGACGTCCCGTGGTCGGGATCCTCGACACGGGGTGCGGCGTGCACGAATGGCTTCCCGAGCAGATCGTCCGGCGGCGTGCCGAACTCGACGGCAGGCCCATCGGGCTCACGGACGACGCGGATCCGGAGGTGTACGCGGACCTCTACGGGCAGCTCGATGGCGAGATCGACCCGGTAGCCGGGCACGGTACGTTCATCGCCGGGATCGTGCGCCAGCTCGCACCTGACGCCGACCTGCTGTCACTCCGCCTCGCGAATGCGCTCGGGACCGTGGACGAGGGAGACCTGCTGCAGACGGTCGCCGACGTCGTCACGCTCCTGCAGCGCGAACGCGACGGTCACGATGACGGCGTTGCGATCGATGTTCTCGTGCTGTCGCTCGGCTATTACCACGAGACGCCGGAGGACGGCCTCTATTCCACGACGCTCTCGGATTTGCTGCGCGCTGCGCGCGAGATGGGGTGCACGGTGGTGTGCTCGGCGGGCAACGACGCGATCGATCGGCCGACGTTTCCCGCGTCGCTGTGGGCGTGGCCGGGGGCGGACAACGGCATCGCGCAGGACAAGGCGGCGTTGCACGTCGCCGTCGGCGCGCTCAACCCGTCGTCCGACTCGGTCGCCCTGTTCTCGAACGTCGGGCCGTGGGTGACGACATACGCTCCGGGCGCGGCGGTCGTCAGCACGACGCCCGACTTCGACGGCGGCCGGCAGGCGGCGTCGTGCGACGATCGCTACGGCCGACATCGCGCGACGCTGGGCCCCGACGACTACCGCGGCGGCTTCGCGGCGTGGAGCGGCACCTCCTTCGCGGCGCCGTATGCTGCCGGACTCGTCGCCGCCGCGCTCGGAGACGTGCCCGCTCGTGCGGAACGCGCGCAGCAGATCAGCCGCGCACGGAAGGCCGCGAGATCGGCCCTCGAAACGCTTGCGTCTCACGACGGGTCACGACGATGACGATGGAGGTGACGACACCGACCACGGGCGCTCCGCGGTCCGACCACGAAGCGAAGCGCACGTCGTTGACGGCCGAGGTGCTGCACGCGCGCGGACTCGAGGAGGGCAATCGCCTGCACTTCGCGCGCGCTGAGCGCACCTTCCGTCTCGCGCTGGCGCGCGCGCGCAGCGACGACACGCGCGCTCGCGTCAGCGGGTCGCTCGCCTACGTCGTCGCGCGCCGCGGTGCGGCTGCCGAGGCGGAAGCTCTGTGTCGCGAGGCATTGGCGCTGCGCGAGCTCACGGCGGAGACGCGCGGCATCGTCCTCGGACAGTTCGGCGCCGTGCTTCTGGATGCCGCACGCCTCGACGAGGCGCGCGCCGCGCTCGACGAGGCCATCGAGAAGCTCGCGGACCTCCCCGAGCTGCTGGGGAACGTGCTGCTGAATCGGAGCGTCGTGGCGATGCGCGTTCACGACACCGACCTCGCCCTGAAGGACCTGGCGGCGGCCGCGTCCTGTTACAAGGCGACCGGTGACGAGCTCGGACAGGCTCAGGCCACCCACAACCTCGGCTACGTGCTTCATCTCGCGGGCGACATCGTCGCGTCGTTGCGGCTCATGGCGGAGGCCCGGCCCGTCGCCGCCGCGGCATCGGCCGTGGCGCAAGCTGTCTGCGACGCGGACCGGGCGGAGGTTCTCCGCGAGGCCGGCGCCACCATCGAAGCCGAACGCGTGCTCCGTGATGCCGCGCGGGTTTTCGGCGCCGAGCGGATGTCTCAGGCGCGCGCCGAGGCGGAACTGCAGCTATCCTTCTCCCTCCTCACCCACGATCGCCGTGAGGCTCGCCGCGTGGCGCGCGCCGCCGCGAAGCGCTTCCGCAAGCTGGGCAGCGAGGCATGGGCGGCGCGCGCCGACGCGGTCGCCCTGCGTGCCGCGCTGGCGGGTGACGACGCACGCACTCGAGCGGCGGCGCATGACCGGGCGCCCGGCGCGCGTCGGGCTCTCCGACGCTTCGGCTACACGAGCGAGTCGCGCGCGCTCGCGTTTGCAACCGCCGCGGCGAGTTCACGGATGCGGCAACCTCCGGCCCGACTTCCCGCGCGCCGCCACGACGACCCGCTCGACGTGCGGCTGCTCGCGCACGAGGCGCATGCCGCGCGGGCGACGGCGCGCGGAGACGACGCGGGCGCCCGTCGGCACGCAGCCGCGGGGCTCGCGGAGCTGTCGGCGTGGCAGTCGTCATTCGGCTCGCTTGACATGCTCTCCTCCGTCGCGATGCACGCGTCCGGCGTCTTGATGGAGGGGGTCGCCGGCGCGCTTCGCTCGCGGCGGCCGGACACGCTCTTCGAGTGGTCCGAGCGCGCTAGACACTTCACCCAGCAGGTCACGCCGGTGCGCCCGCCGCCGGACGCCGAGCTTGCCGCCGACCTCACCGAGCTGCGGGTCCTGCGCAGCGAGCTGTCCGGAACCGACTGGTTCGCCGACAGGCGAGTACGTGAGTTGCGGTACCGGATCGCGGACAGGCAGTGGACGAACACGCCGGGATCCGTGGGGCCGCGCCGTGCGAGCCTCGACGAGGTGCGTTCGGAACTCGACGACGACACGGCGATGCTCGCGTTCGTCTACGTCGCGAACCGCCTCTCCTGTCTCGCCGTGAACGGCCGGGCGGCGCCCGTCATTGTCGACTTGCCGTGGGAGCGGATCCGCGCCGCGACGAAGGGCATTCACACGGAGCTCGAAGCCGCGGCCGTGATGAGCGGCTCGGCCGCGCGTCTCGTGCGTGCGTCGCTCGACGAGCGCCTCGGTCAGATCTCGCGAATGCTCGTCGAACCCGCGCTTGCGGCGGTGGGCGCCGCGCGGCGGGTCGTCATTACGTCTCCCGGGGAGCTGCGTCGCGTGCCGTGGATGATGCTCCCGGAGCTGCGCGGCAAAGTGGTCACCGTCTCGCGTTCCGCGTCCCGATGGTTCCACGCGCGGACGCGTGAGGAGCGCGCGGCGAATCCTGTTCCCGGCTTCGCCGTGGGGCCGGACGTGGCACGCGGTGCGGAGGAAGCAGAGCGCGGAGCTGCTGCCTGGCGGGCGGCGGCCGAGCGGCGTGAGCCCGGATCCGGGCTCACGTCCGTACGGATGCTCAGCGGCGACCGGGCGGGGACCGCCGACGTCGCCGCCCTCGCAGACGACGTGGATGTGCTGCACGTCGTCGCGCACGGAGAGCACGCCGCGTACGCGCCCATGCTCTCCGGCCTGACACTCGCGGACGGCACCCTGTTCGGCTACGACATCGACCAGATCCCGCGCGCACCCGAAACGGTTGTGCTGTCGGCGTGCGAGGTCGGACGCTCATCGGTCCGCTGGGGGGAGGAGGCGGTCGGTATGACGCGCGCGTGGCTGCACGCGGGATCGCGCAGCGTGATCGCCTCGCCCGTGATCGTCGCCGACGACATCGCCTGCGAGCTCCTCGGCGTTCTCCACGAGGGCCTCGCCGCGCGACTGGAACCCGCTGAGGCGCTCGCCATGGCGACGGAGGAGACGGGCCTCGTCACGCCCTTCGCCGCGTTCGGAACCGGGTTCTAGACGAGCGCCTCTCGGGGCGCGGCGAGAGCGTCGAGCGCCGAGCGCAGCCGAGTGCTCGACGTGTGCGCCGTGTAGGGGAAGTACACGATCTCCACGCCGACCTCGGCGAAGCGCCGCTCGAGCGCGACACCCTTCGGAGTGCCGCGCCAGTCGTCCCCCTTGAAGAAGTGAGTGAAGCCCACCTCACGCCACGTGTCGAGCTTGTCGGGAACGGTCTCGACGTGCACGTCGTCGACGTACCGGCAGGCGCCCACCATCTCGGCGCGTTCCGCGGTGGGGATCACGGTGGCGGTGCCCTTCACCTCGAGAAGCATCTCGTCGCTCACGACGCCCGCGATCAACACGTCGCAGCGCGCCTTGGCGTGCCGCAGGAGATTGAGGTGGCCGACGTGGAAGAGGTCGAACGCACCGGCGGCGTAACCGATGCGGGTCACGAGCGGCCACCCCGAACGGCGGCGTGTTCACGGACCTCGGGCCGCGGCGAGTACACCACAGCTCCCGGGGGGACGTCGCGCGTCACGACCGCGTGCGGTCCGATGCGAGCGCCCTTCCCGATCGTGACGGCGCCGATGACCACCGCACCGACGCCGAGCTCGACGTCGTCTTCGATCACGGGACAGTCGTCGGCCGTGCGGCGATTTCCAAGGGTGACGCCGTGGCGCAGCATGACCCCGCGACCGATGACGGTCGCGGGGTTCACGACGATGCCGATGCCATGACGCAGGCGCAGGCCGGCGCCGATGCGCGTGGACGGCGGCAGCTCGATCCCGAGAATCCATTCCGTCACGAGCTTGTAGCCCGCCGCCGTGACGAGATACGCACATCGGGCGAGGAGCCCGGCGTCATCCCGCCACCGCTGGCACGAGCGGAACCAGCGCAGGACGAATCTGCTCTTGACGTACCCGCGGTTCGCGGCGCGGTCGGCGCGGAGCGTCTCGTTCACGTCGCCGCTCCGATGAGGCCGGGGGTCGCGTCCGTGCGCTGCCACAGCCACTCGGCGCGCGCCGCGAGTCGACGCAGGAGCGCGGCGCGGGCGGGAAGAGGAACGCGTCGGACGGCGGATCGAAAGTGACGATCGAAGTCCGCCATCCGCGCGAGCTTCGCTCCGCGGGTCAACGGGGCGACGGCGAGCGACGAGATGCGCATCTGGGGCACTCCGAGCAGCCGCTCCGAGAGCTCGGCGAAGGCCTGCTGCGTGCGGTCGTCCTGCCATGACGACATCCGCCAGCCGTCCGCGGCTGTGACCTGATCCGCGTGCACGCGATACACCAGCCCCGGAGTGGCGAGCCGCCGCATGCGGGCGCCGCGCGACTGCAGGCGCAGCCACAGGTCGTAGTCTTCGCTCGGCACGGCGCGGTAGCCCCCCGCGTCGACGATGGTGGCGCGCCGCGCTGCCATCGTCGAGTGAGCGACGGGGTTCGTCAGCAGCAGGTGGAAGCCGAACTCGCCCGCGCCGATCCCGACCGGCCAGGCGGGGCGCGGCACGCCGGAGCCGTGCTGCGTGGCGACAGTCGTGAACACCGTATCGGCCGTCCGCAGTGCACGCATCTGGCGGTGGAAGCGGCCGCGGATCACGACGTCATCCGCGTCCATGCGCGCGACGAACTCGCTGTCGGTGGCGTCGAGGAGCGTGTTGAGCGCGGCGGAGAGCCCGCGACCCGGACAGGAGATGACGCGCAGGCGCAGATCGTCGATGCCCGCGAGGACCTCCGGCGTACCGTCGGTCGACGCATCGTCGCCGACGATGAGCTCGGCATCGTCCGGAAGATCCGCGAGCGTCGACCGCACGGCGTCGCCGATACTCGTGCTGGCGTTCCGAGCGGGGAGGAGGACGGAGAGGCGGGGCATGTCACACGCCCCGTCCACGCGCATTGAGCGCCGCGATGACGCGGCGACCCGACAGGATCCGCAGGCTCACGATCAGCGCGAGGTACGCACGCAGCTGCCGCCAGTCGTCGCGAAGGGCGCGTCCCGCCCAGGTGCGGGCGGAGCGGTGTTCGCCGAGCGCACCGTGCGCGAACGCGATCTGGCCTTCGATGCGCGCGCGTCCGACCGGGGCGGTCGCGAAGCCGGCATGCTTGTCGAGCAGGTAGCCGAGGCCGTCGGCCACGCCGCGCCATCTGTCGGTGAAGTACGACGACCGATCCCAGTGGACCAGCGTGAGTGGCTCCGGTACGGCGACGATGTCGCCGAGCTGGGCGGCGCGCAACAACAGGTCGTAGTCCTCCCCGTACGACGCTGGGAGGTCCTCGTCGATTCCGCCGAGTCGTCCGCGGGCGTCGGCCGTGCGGAACAGGAACGACGAGGGGTGCAGCTCCGTGATGCGGGAGCGCAGCAGATCCTCGTGCGTGGCGCGCGCCGGCGACGGGCGGTCGTGCGCCCCACGCGTCGTGAGCACGCGGATCCCGGTGGCGACGAGTGGCACGTGAGGGTCGTCGAGGAGGGGGAGCTGCGCGGCGAGCTTGCCGGGGAGCCACTCGTCATCGTCGTCGCAGAAGGCGACATAGTCGTTCGAGGCGGCCGCGATCCCGGTGTTGCGCGCACCGGCGAGGCCGCGCGTGCGGTTATTCGGCAGCGTGCGGATGCGATGGCGTCCGGCGTCCAGATCGGCGAGGGACTCCACGGCAGATCCGTCGAAGACGACGATGATCTCGACGGTCACGTCGGAGGACTGGGCGAGGACCGAGGAGATCGCGCGGCGCAGCAGCTGCGGCCGATCCCGGGTCGGGATGACGACGGATACGTGCGTGGTCATGATGACCTCTCTAACTGTGTGTCGTGCGGCAGAACCGCGGCGGCGGGGAGGAAGGCGAGCATGAATCCCGTCGGGAGCGCGCCGTAGTAGAAGACCTCGACGAGCAGGACGACCTGGACGATGTGGATT
Organism: Microbacterium faecale; assembly: GCF_014640975.1. Taxonomy (NCBI): domain Bacteria; kingdom Bacillati; phylum Actinomycetota; class Actinomycetes; order Micrococcales; family Microbacteriaceae; genus Microbacterium; species Microbacterium faecale. The sequence goes on along the minus strand of NZ_BMHO01000002.1, from coordinate 276,148 downwards.
GCCGAGATGCGTCCGCGTGCCGCGCGAGCGGTTCTCCACGCGAACCAAGCGAGAGCGGCGAGGAAGACGACCAGGGCGGGGAAGCCGTGGGAGAACATGACCATCCACACGTGCCCCTGGGTGCCAGCAGACGGCGCCCCCTCCGTCCACGACGGGCGCGGGGCGCCGAAGCCGAACAGCGGCGAGCCCAGAGTGCGGACGAAGGTCTCCTCGTACAGGTGCGCACGGTCCTCGGTCGAGGAGCTCGTTTCGACGCGTCCGAGGACGCGGTCCGCGACGTTGAGGGTGACCGCGGCGGCCATCCCGGCTGCGCACACCAGGACGAGGCCGACGAGCGCGCGGTGTCGGCCGGCGATGGCGGCGCGCGCGACGGCCGTGACCGCGGCCACCGCGAGCCCGAGGAACATGCCACGATTCAGCGTGAACACCGCGGGGACGATCGAGATCGGCAGCGCGACGAGCAGCCCGACGAAGCGGAGGTCGCGCCGCATCCGGGACATGTACTCGAGCACGAGCGGCAGCAGCAGCGAGTAGGCGAGGCCCCAGCCGTTGGTGTAGAGGAACGGGGCGGACGGCCGTGGTTCGAGCACGGCCCAGGCATCGGGATTCCACTGCGTGGTACGGCGCACGACCATCTCGCCGATCAGCTCGTTGGACAGGAGCGCGTCCGGGAGGATGTACGCGAGTGGGGTGCGGAACGAGAACTCCGGTGCCACGATGCCGAGCAATCCGCCGGCGACGACATACAGCCAGAAGACGGTCAGGAGGCCGAGGATCCACCCGGCCGTGATCGTCCGCCGGGCGTTGAACACGTAGATGACCGCGACGGTGACGGCTGCGTACTGAGCGGCGCGATACACGAACCCGATGAGGCGACCGCCGGTGTCGATTCCGATCACCGAGATCGCGACGAACACGAGAAAGAGCAGCCAGACGCCGAATCCGCGCGGCAGGCGAACGTCGCCGCGGCGCGCCAGAAGAACGACCATGACGCCCGCGAGCGGAATCCAGACCATATCTGCGGCCCCGCTCGCCCACCACAGCGGAAACGGCGCGAACATCGCGGTGACGGGCCACCGGGGCAGTTCGCCGCGCGCGTCGCGGGGGTGGGATCGCGACCGACTCGCGATCGCGAGGGGGGAACTAGCGAGCATCGGCGAGCACTCGCAGTTCGGGGCGCAGGTGACGAAGGACGGGCCGCCCGGTCGACGCCGTGACGAGACGGCGTGCTCCGCGCAGGCGGCGATAGACGACGGTCCCGAGGAACCGGACGCCAGCGTGGTGGAGCTCGTCGAGCACCGCGCGCGTCGTCGTGCTCGTCGTCGTCCCTTCCCGCGCGACGAGAATCGCGGCGTCTGCCTGCCGGACGGCGGCCAGCAGCTCCGCTTGCCCGTCCGAGGTGGCGTACGGCGTCACGATCACGACTCCGTCGCCATCGAGGTGCGCAGCGTCCGGCATCCCGGGGTCGGCGAGGCGCGCGCGTTTCCCGGTCTCGGCGAGTGTGGCGACCAGCTCGGCGGCGGTCCCGCACGCGACGTCCGCATCGTCGATTACGAGGAGCCGCCGAGTTGCCGGGAGGTTCGCGATGATGCGTTCGCGAATTACGGCGAGGTTCTCGGCGTCGGCATCGGAGAGCGGGGGACGTGCGGAGGGGTTCTGCATGCGCGCGAGCACCCGTGTGCCGGTCGCGCGCGCGATCTCGGCGGCGGTGCGCAGGCGACGGTCGCGCGGGTCCCGGACGAACGCGAGGAGCATTCCCAGCGCGAGACCCCCGCCGATCCCGGTCGCGACCGCGATCTTGCGCGACGGTGCCACTGTGACGGGGTTCTGCGCGGCGCTCGTGAGGACGCTACCGCCCGTCGTCACGAGGCTGCTGAGCGACGTGCGTTCGGACAGAATCTGGGTGAGCTCCGCGAGGATCTGTTCGCGGTCGCTGGCGGCTTGCGCCTCCTGATGCGCGGAACCCGCCGAGGCGAGCGACTCATTGACCTCGGCGAGATCGGCGTTGAGTGCGTCGACGCGTTCCGTGAGGTTCGCGACGATCGCATCGCGGCGCAGTTCGGCCTCATCGCTGCGGTAACCGAGGTAGGTCGACGTCACGGCGTCCGCGTGAGCGATGGCGTCCTCCCGCGTTGCCGCGGTGGCGTAGACGCGGGCGATCGTGCCGTCCTCGGAGATGGTGACGTCGATCGCCTCGTGGAGCGCGCCCGCGGTTGTGCCGTCGTCGAGTTCGGAGGCGGTGCGACGCGCGACGACATACGAGCTCGCGATGGCGGCCTCGGTGGCGTCGTCGAGCAGTCCGGACGCCGCGCGCTGCGGGCTGAACGGCTCTGTCGTGATGACCGACAGATTCACCTGCGTCATCGCCGTGATGCGGTCGGTCGTGACGAGCAGAAACCCGCCCGCGACGACCATGCCGAGAAGTGTGACGGCGACGATGATGCGCCACTGCCTCGCGAGGACGCGAAGGTGATGATCGATTCCGATGGTGGTGGTTGATTCGACGTGTGACATGACGTCTCCCCTCTTGGTGATTCCGGCTCTCGTCAGACGAGTCGCCGATGTTTCCGGCGCAGTGACGCCGCGGTGTGCACGAGGTTCGCGGCAAACAGCAGCGCGTACAGCGGTGCGAAGGCCTCGGTTCCCCAGAGTGCGAACGCCCAGCAGAGCGTCCCGGGATCGACGGGGAGGAGGACGAGCGACTTGACGCGCCCACTCGCCTCGACCATCGATCGGCCGTGCCTCGCGGAGAGCTGCTCGGCGAGGATCTGGCTCATGAACTGCCCGGACGACAGCAACGCGTAGGCGAGGGCGATGGCCATCACCCACACCTCGTCCGGGCGGTGCAGGTAGTACGCGATCGCGACGCCCGTGTGGATCAGCGGTGTGCGGAACGCATCGACGACGTGATCGAGCCATTCGCCGGCCGGTGCGGCGGATCTCGTCAGGCGCGCGACCTGCCCGTCCGCCGAGTCGAGGACGTAACCGGCCGCCAGGAGGATCGCGGCGGCAACGCCGACAGCGAGGCTGAGTGGGACGAACACGAGCACGGCGATGCCGGCGACCGTGAGCGCCGCGCTGAGGAACGTGACGGCGTTCGGGGTCACCCCCCACGCAGCGGCGAACGGGGCGACGCTCCGGGCGAGGCGCCGGTTGATCCATCGGGTGTAGGCGGGAACGCCGGCGCCGCTCTTCTGTGCCGCGCGGAGCTCGGCGCGCAGCTCGTGCACGCGGTTCCGCCGGGTCAGGGTGACGCGGGTCATGATGCCATCACCGTCATCTCGAAGCTGTGGCTGACGGCCGATCGGTAGTTCGAATGCACCTCGACGGCGACCGTGTGTGAGCCGACGGTCAGACCGTGCACGTCGAGCTCGACGAGGTTGTCGGGTGCGGCCGACGTCGACACGCTTCGGTTCGCGCGCGTGGATCCGGTGACGGGGCCGTCGTCGATGTTGTCGCGCAGCACCTCGTCTCCGTCGATGTAGACGACGACGCCGTCGTCGGAGCGGACCGAGAGCTGCACCGACGCGGTGCCATCGGGCACCTCGAACGTCGCGCGGTGGTAGCTCGTGACGGGGCGCGGGCTGAGCGCGCGGTCGAGTTGCGTTTCGATATCGCTCGTTCCCCACCCGATCGGCGCGGCGCCGAGCGTCCACCCGGAGTCGTCGAACTCGGTCGTGTTCCATCCATCCGCGACCGCGTCGTTCGACCAGAAGGATGCCCAGGTCGCGCCCGGCGCGATGAGCGCCGATGCCGCGGGTTCGGGCTCCGGCTCCGGCTCCGGATCGGGATCGGGTTCGGGTTCGGGTTCGGGTTCGGGGTCCGGCTCGGGATCCACGGCTGCTGTGACGGGGGGTGTCGACGCCGAACGGTTGCCGGCCTCGTCGACCGCGCGCACCGCGTACACGGTGTCGGCGGGCGCCGCGGCAAGTTCGGCGTGCGTGTCCTCGACGGTGGCGACGACGCGGTTCGCGCGCAGCACCTGATAGGCGCTGACGCCGCGATCGTCGGTGGACGCGTTCCAGCTGAGCGCGACGGCATCGTCCGTGGCCTGCACCTGGAAGCCCTGCGGGGTCGAGGGGCTCGTCACGTCGGACGTGCGGTGTCGCACGAACCCGCCGGACCATTGGCGCACGTATCCGCGACGCGTGGAGTAGCGCAGGTCGCCGCCCTGCCAGAGCGTGCCGACGGAGTCGACGAACAGCGCCCAGGCGCCAGCGCCCGCGCGGGTGTCGAAGTTGCCATTGAAGGAGGGCAATCGTTCGCCGGTGGCAGCGCTCCACGCGCCACTCGCGTAGATCGCCTCAGCGTCGGTCCACGCCGAACCGATGGACGGCCACTTCGTGGCGCCGGAGTAGCTCGTGCCGAAGCAGTGGCAGCCGGCGTAGACGGCCGCACCGTCGGAGGCGATTGCCTGGAAGTCTCCGCCGGGGAGGGTGATGTTCGCGCTGAGCATCTCGAAGGTGTCGCGGTCGTAGCTCATCAGCGAATGCTCGGCACCGCCCAGCCAGACGCGATCGCCGACTTCGAGCACCGCCTGCTGGTACCCCTGTCGTCCCTGGTCGCGGTTCGAGAACACGACCGGCCACTCGGTGAGTGATTCGTCCGTCGCCGAGATCGCGGCCGCCTTGTCTGCGGTGCGACCCTTGGACTGGCTGAAGAACCCGGCGGCGTACACGCGGTCGCCGCGGTCCGACGCGTCGATGCTCATGACCGTGCCGTTGAACTCGGGGTTCCAGGAGTCCGGTGCGCCCGAGGCGGCGTCGAATCGCGCCGCGCCGCGCGTGTACGCCTGAGGGCCGCCGTCCGACGTCGCGTGCGTGAAGCTGCCGGCGACGTAGAGCCAGCCATCCTGCGCATCGAGCGTGCGCACGGAGGGGACGCCGCCCGACAGGTAGTTGATGAGGCGTCCCGTGAAGGCGGTGTCGACCTCGCCCGTCTGCGCATCGAGGACGACGAGACCGGGGTGCTCCTCGCCATTGACCTCGGAGAAGAATCCACCCGCCGCGATTCGTCCGTCGGGAAGGGTCGCGAGCGCCTTGACCTGGTTGTCGAACGTGGGGCGGAACGACGAGTTCCATTCGCCGCTGTCGCGCTCGAACGCCGCGAGGTAGGCCTGGTCGGTGGCGTCCTGTCCGCCCGCCGACCGTTGGACCGACGTGAAGTTCCCACCGACGAACACGGTGTCGCCGCTCTCGGTGAACGCCGAGACCTCGTTGCTGCCTTCGCGCGACGCCGGGCCCGCGCCGAGCCCGGCGACGCCCCACGGCTGCGGGAGCGCGAAGCTCTCCGCGACGCTGACGCCTGTCGCCTCCTCGGTACCGCCTGCCGGAAGAGCGCCGTAGACGTCTTCGCTGAGGATCCGTGGTCGGATGAAGACCTGGGTGAACGGGCGCGCGTAGCGACCGCCCTCCGAACTGGCCCAGAGATGACTCGTCGCCGCTGGCGATCCGGTGACGTCGCGGCCGAACCCGAAGCCCATCGCCCACCCCTCGGCGGCTCCGGTGATCGTGCGCACGCGCTCGATCCCGTTCCCGGTTCCGAAATTGCTGGTGGTGCCGCCGGAGATGACGGTCCCGTCGAAGGAGGCGGTATCGATGCGCTGGTCGTTGTTGAACTGCCACGTCCAGCCGTCGCGGGGGCTCTCGAGGTGGAACCGGACGTCCTGCCACGCGGTGCCCTCGCGGTTCGTCGCGCGCGTGAGCCGGATCCCGTCGACGAGGTCGTCGATCCGCCCGCCGTCCGCGAGCCCGTCGATCACGTCGGCGGCGAGCTGTCGCGGGGTGAAGGCCGCCGGTCCCGAGACGTGATCGCTCACCTGAGCCGGAGTGCCTGACCCCAGCATCGACTCTGACCAGCGCTCGCGGCCGCGACCGACGAGCGCCCAGCCGCCGCCGTCGGTCTCCTGGTCGCAATAGAACCGCTCTGCGGACCCCAGCGTGGGAGTCGCGATCCAGTACACGTCGCTCGGTGCGTCGGGAGTGAGCTGCGCGATCTCCCAGCAGGAGGCGGCGGCGGTGGCCTCGGTGAGGCCGTCGGGCGTCGGGAGCTGTTCGGTCGTGGCCGCAGGAAGCATCGCGGCGAGCACGCCGACCGCGGCGAGCACTCCGAAATGGGGGCGAAGGTTCATGGTCATCTTCTCGTCAACAGGTCGGGTCGTCGGGGAAGGTGCGGTCCGTCACGCGCCACACGCTGTCTTCGCGGACGAGCGTGAAGATGTGGCTTGCGCGCGGTGCCCGAGCAGAGTCGGAACCGACGGCGTCGCCCGATGCGTCGACGAGCGTGACGTCCCTCGAATCGATGCAGGCGACGACCGTCGCGACATTCCCCTCGTGTTCGGTGATCTCCAGGTCTGTCACCCGGCGCTCGCCGGAGAGCGTCCACCCGGAGCTCGCGAGCTCCAGCCACTCCGACTCGATCTCCTCCTGGAACGCGTCGGCCGCGATGTCGGCGAACGCGCGTTCGAGATCGACGGTGGCCGCCGCATGCGTGCTGTTCGGCGCCGTGAGCGCCGCACCGATCAGCACCTCGGCCGATCTCGGATCGATCTTCTCGATCGGCTCGAAGGGGGCTGCGAAGATGCTGGGCTCCTCGTCCGGGGCGGGACCGGGACTCGGCGTGGCCTGCGGCGCCTTGGGCTCGGCGGTCTCGTCCGGATCCGGGGTGGGGGAGGGCCCTGGCGCCGCGTTCGGAGGCGACGCCAGGGCGGTGGGAGAGGGCGTCACGCTCTCCGCGGCTCCAGGCGCACTGCCCGGAGCGTCCGTTGCCGTGACGGGGAGAAGAGGGGAGTCCCCCTCGGCAACGGGGCTTGATTGCGTCGCCAGAGCGACGGAGGACGCGCCGATCGCGACGACAACGACGGCGATGCCGGCGGTCAATGCGCGTCGGCGAGAAAGACGAGTGGTCATGAGGATGCTCCTGTCGTACGCGGCGCGATTCGCGCGTGTGAGACGAAGGCGTCGAGGTCGAGAACGGAGGCAGCGGCGCGCGCCCAGATGACGAGCGCGCCGCCACCGACGAGGATGGCGACCGCCAGTCCGAGCCACGTCGCGCCGAAGACCAGCCGCGCGGCCACCGCGGCGACGCCGACCGTCGCGGTGGCGATTGCCAGCGCGCGCAGGCCAGCGGCGAGCGGCAGGCGCAGACCGAGCACGTAGCGGACCTCGATCGTTGCGATGAGAGCGTCGGCCGCGCAGGCGACCGCCCAGGCGACAGCCGCTCCTGTGATTCCCCAGTGGGGAACGAGGAGGAACAGCAACGCGACATCGAGTGCGACCGCGAACGCCTTGTTGCCGGCGGCGAGTCCGCTGCGACCGCTCATCAGCAGGACGGAGTGCACGTTCCCGGCGAGAAAGGTGACCACGGATCCGACCGCGAGCGTCGCCAGCGCGACCTCGCCGGAGACGAACGACGGACCGACGATCGAGAGCGCGACCGGCGCGAATACGGCCAGCAGGACGTAGATCGGCGCGCTGAAGAGGACGAGCCATGTCGTCGCGGCGCGGAACACGCGGGCGATCCCGGCGCGGTCGTCGCGGTGCAGAAGTCGGCTGAAGACCGGGGCGACCACGACACGGATGGCTTGATCGATGAGTGAGCCCGCGGACGCGATACGGGTCGCCGCCCCGTAGACGCCGGCCGCAGCGGGACCGGCGATGCCGCCGACGATGAGCACATCGAGCCAGACGAGCAGCTGCGAGAGCGACTCGGACACGATGCGAGGCGCGGCGTAGCGCCCGATGCGCGCGCTCAGGCCGGACCCCCGGAACACGAAGGGGGCGTGTGTCGCCGTCGCACGTCGCGAGAGTTCATACGCGAGAATCGCGATCGCCGCGACGAGACCCACGACCGTGGGAAGAGCCCAGGCGAACACCACGGTCATCAGACCGCCTCCCACCGCCACGGCGATCGCGATCGCGACCGGACGCGCGAGGGGGAGGCCGACGCTCCACACCAGCGTGTAGGGCACGACGCCGCCGAGTGCGCGTGTGCAGGCGAGCGCGGTGACGAGCATCGCGACGACGGGCAGGAACCACGCGATCCGGGCGACCGCATCGGAGACGGCGCCGACCCCGAACGGGTTCGTCGTCAGGATGATCGCGCAGATCGTCCCGGCGACGCCGGATGCGCTCACGAGACGAATCGCCGTCGGGCGGAGCGCGGCGGGCGTCTGCTCGGCGAGGCGCGGCAGGATCCAGAGCGCCGCCGAATCCATGCCGCACCGGGCGACGCCGAGCGCGATGGCGAACGTCGCAATCGCCTGCAATACGACCCCCGCTCCGGCGTCGCCGAGGAGCCTCCCGAGCACGATGACGAGCACGATGCCGAGCACGGCGTTCGCCGCGGATCCGGCGAAGCTGACGATGCTCGCGCGGGCGACCGCGCGGTGCGGGGCGACGGTCGTGGTGCTCATGCGAATCGGCGCTTCGCTCCGGACACGCGCCCAGCGGCGCGCTGGCGCATCACGGCCGCGACGAACGCGGGGTTGCCGACGAGGTAGCGGTGCGCGAGTCGGCGCGGCTCGATTGCGAGCCGCCACAGCCACTCGAGGCCGCCCTGTTGCATGACCTTCGGCGCGCGACGGTGGGCGCCACTGAGCCAATCGAACAGACCACCGCACGTGAGCACGACCGGCGGCAGTGACGCGCGGTTTCGCTCGATCCACCGCTCCTGCAGCGGGTCCCCGAGGCCGACGAAGAGGATCCGCGTGCCGTGGTCGTGAATCTCGCCGAGCACGCGGTCGGTCTCGCGTGCGTCGAAGAAGCCGTGCGCGGCGTCGAGCACCACCTCGGGGGTGCGCTCGCGCATGCGGTTCGCCGCAGCCGAGGCGACGCCGGGGGCGCCGCCGAGGAAGAAGACGGGAGCGCCTTCACGAGCGGCCCCGTCGATGACGGCGGGGGCGAGGTCGGTCGTGGCGACGCGCTCGGGAAGGACCGTGCCGAGTGAGCGCGCAGCCCAGACGACGGACTGCCCATCGGCGTAGTTGAAGGTCGTGGTGTTGAGGAACGTGCGCAGTCGTTCGTCGTGCCGGGCGAGATTCACGACGTGGGCGTTGACGCCGACCAGGATGTCGGTCGTGCCGGTCGCGGACATCTCGAGGATGCGGGCGGTCGCCTCGCGGAGGGTCACGGCGGCGACGGGGACGCCGTCGATGCGCGTGATGCCGGGGGCGTGAGGGGACGTGAGGGTGGAGGACATCAGTACGCTCCTTTCGGGCTGACGATCACGGCGACGGTGCGCGCGATATAGATCACGTCGGTCTGGATCGACCAGTTGTCGACGTAGTGGAGGTCGAGATGGACGCTCTGCTCCCAGGAGAGGTCGCTGCGTCCGCTCACCTGCCAGGGGCCCGTGATGCCGGGCTTCACGGCGAGTCGCCGGACGACGATCCCGTCATAGGTCTGCGCCTCGACGGGAAGCGGGGGCCGCGGCCCGACGACGCTCATGTCGCCGACGAGCACGTTCCAGAACTGCGGCAGCTCATCGATCGAGTAGCGGCGCAGGAATCGCCCGACGCGGGTGACGCGGGGGTCGCGATGGAGCTTGAACAGTGGCCCGTCGGCCTGATTCGCGCTCACCAGCGCGGCCAGTTCGTCCTCGGCGTCGAGGAACATCGAGCGGAACTTGACGATGCGGAACGGCCGGCCGTCGCGGCCGAGTCGTTGTTGCCGAAAGAGGACGGGACCGGGAGAGTCCAGGGTGATCGCCAGCGCGATGATCGGCAGCAGGAACGCGACGATCGTGAGCCCGCACAGGGCGACGACGATGTCGAGCGCGCGCTTGGCCGCCTCCTGGTCGGCGCGAACGTCGCCGGCTAGGGCGGTCATGCCGCGTTCCCTCGAGTGATGTGCATCTGCTTCGCGCCTCTCCGCACGGACATCTGCCGTCGGGTGACGCCCCGCGGCCGCAGCACCCCGGGCGAGACCAGGGGATGCCGTTATCGAGAAAGAGCACCCTCGGTCGGTTCTGATACATCGGATCGGAAAAATCTTTTTCGCGCCCGCGCCGAGCACGCGTGACGAGGCTCTTCAGGCGACGTCTGCGCCGCGCGGCGTAGGCTGGGTTCGTGACCTCCGCCAACGTTTCCGACCTGTTCGATGCCGCCGAATGGCGCCCCGCTCCGGGCTCGGCGACGTACCGCGACATCACGGCGCACGTCTCGACGGATGGCCGAATCTCGCGCATCGCGTTCAACCGACCGGAGGTGCGCAACGCGTTCCGCCCCGGCACCGTCGACGAGCTGTATCACGCACTCGAGACGGCTCGGACGGATCCGGCGATCGGCTGCGTCTTGCTGACCGGCAACGGCCCGAGTCCGAAGGACGGCGGCTGGGCATTCTGCTCGGGCGGCGACCAGCGGATCCGCGGACGCGACGGCTACAAGTACTCCGAGGACGAGGCTGCCGTCACGGATCCGGCGCGCGCCGGCCGACTGCACATCCTCGAGGTGCAGCGGCTCATCCGCTTCATGCCAAAGGTCGTCATCGCGGTGGTGCCTGGCTGGGCTGCCGGCGGCGGGCACTCGTTGCATGCCGTCTGCGACCTCACGATCGCGTCGCGGGAGCACGGCCGGTTCAAGCAGACCGACGCCGACGTGGGGTCCTTCGACGCGGGCTATGGGTCCGCGTACTACGCCAAGCAGATCGGTCAGAAGCTCGCGCGTGAGGTGTTCTTCCTCGCCGAGGAGTATTCGGCCGAGCGCGCCTACGAGATGGGCGCGGTGAACCGCGTCGTCGCACACGCCGACCTCGAGCGTGAAGCGATCGGGATGGCGCGGACGATCCTGGGCAAGTCGCCGACCGCGATCCGGATGCTCAAATACGCGTTCAACGCGACGGACGACGGCATGGTCGGACTGCAGATGTTCGCGGGCGAGACGACGCGCCTCGCCTACGGCACCGATGAGGCGGTCGAGGGGCGCGACGCCTTCCTCGACAAGCGCGACCCGGACTGGACCGGCTTCCCCTACCACTTCTGATGTGCGCCATGGGTGTGACGTGAGACTCGAACGCGTCGAGGCGGCGGATCCGCGCGACGTGCTGCGCGCGGTGCGCGGCGCGGTCCTCGGCGCGGGCCCCGCGATCGCGCTCGGCGGCGGCGACCTGCCGTTCGAGGTCCCCGCGGGGACGGCGCTCGTCGTGACGACCTCGGGCTCCACGGGCGTGCCCAAGTCGGTTGCGCTGTCCCGTTCGGCGCTGACGGCGTCGGCGATGGCGACCGCCGCGCGCATCGGTGAGGGGCACTGGCTTCTGCCGCTCAGCGGTGGCACGATCGCGGGCATCCAGGTGATGGTGCGCGCGCTCGTCGCGGGGCGCGATCCGGCGATCCTCGCGGGCCGATTCTCCGCGCCGGCCTTCGCACATGCCGCGAGCGGCATGCGCTCGACCGTCGGCGGCGAGCGGATCCCGACCTTCACCTCGCTCGTGCCGGCGCAGCTGCTGACGCTCGTCGACGCCGCCGAGGAGGCCCCGCCCGTCGCGCAGGCGCTGGCCTCGTTCGAGGCGATCCTCGTCGGCGGGCAGCGCCTTCCTGATGTTCTCCGTGAACGCGCGCTCGCGCTCGGGGCGCGCCTCGTGCGCACGTACGGCTCCACCGAGACGAGCGGCGGCTGCGTCTACGACGGAGCACCGCTGGACGACGTCCGCGTCGAGGTCGTCGACGGGGAGCTGCGCATCGCCGGTCCGCACCTCGCCGACGGCTATCTCGGGGATCCGGACCGCACCGCTGCGGCATTCGTCGTCGACGCCTCCGGAATGCGCTGGTACCGCACGGGAGACGCCGGATCCGTCGCCGACGGTCGCGTGCGCGTCACGGGGCGCATCGACAATGTCATCGTCTCCGGCGGCGTCAACGTCTCGCTCGACCGCGTCGAGGCGATCGTGCGTGAGGTTCCCGGCCTCGCCGACGCGGTCCTCGTGCCAGCGCCACACCCGCGTTGGGGCGAGGTCCCCGTCATCGTCACCGCCTCGCGGGTCGAGGCGCTGGGCGCTGCGCGCGCGGCCGTCGAGCGCGAGCTCGGAGCCCCGGGACGACCAGACCGCGTCGTGCGCGTCGCGACGATCCCGCGGCTGGCGAGCGGCAAGCCGGACCGCCGGGCACTCCGCGCCCGCGTCATCTGAGCGCGGGCCGCACGGCCCGACTACGATGGGGGTCCGTGGCGAAGAACTCCAGGAACGTGAGCGGAAATCCGGCGAAGCGCGGCACGACGAAGGCGCCGCCGCCGAAGCCGGTGACCTTCGGCGACTGGGTGGGCGCCGCGCGGCTGCGCACGCTGCCGCTCGCGGTGACGCCGGTCGTCATCGGCACGGGCGCCGCGGTGCTCGCGGACGTCGACCGTCAGTTCCACTGGGTGATCGCGCTCTTCTGCCTCGCCGTGTCGGTGCTGCTGCAGATCGGCGTGAACTTCGCCAACGACTACTCCGACGGCATCCGCGGCACTGACGACCTGCGCGTCGGCCCGGCGCGCATCACGGGGTCGAAGCGCGTCCCCGCGAAGACCGTGCTCATCGTCGCACTGACATTCTTCGGCCTCGCCGCGCTCGCCGGACTCGCCATCGTCATCCGCACCGGGCAGTGGTGGATGATCGCGGTCGGCGCGCTCTGCATCGTGGCCGCGTGGTTCTACACCGGCGGCCGCCGCCCATACGGTTACAACGCCCTCGGCGAGGTGTTCGTCTTCGTCTTCTTCGGGCTCGTCGCCACGCTCGGCACGACGTGGGTGCAGGCGCTGTACCTGCCGCAGGAGGCGTGGTTCGGCGCGGTCGCGGCCGGGTTCCTCGCCTGCGCGGTGCTGCTCGCGAATAACCTCCGGGACATCGAACAGGACCGCGCGGCCGGCAAGCGCACGCTCTCGGTGATCATCGGGCCGCTGGGTACGAAGATCCTCTATACGCTGCTCGTCGCAGCGGCGTACGGCATCGCCGCGTTCATCGCGCTGCTGTATCCGATCGCGTGGCTGTGCTTCTTCGGCCTCGTCGCCGTCGGTCCCGCGATCGCGATCGTGTGGAGCTTCCGGGTGCCGCGCGAGCTCGTCACTGCGCTCGCGCTGACCTCGATCAGCTCACCGATCTACGGAATCTTCCTCGCGTGGAGTTTCGTCGGCTAGCCGGGCATTCGCCTCGTTCTCGATGTCCTCGTCGATCTCGCGGGCGGACTTCGTCGTGCGGCGGCGTTCATAGAGGCCCTCGGAGAACTCCGAGCGCGGCTTCTGCAGGAAGATGATCGACAGGCTCACGCCGATGAGACCTGCGAAGAGGATCGCGAGCCACCACATGTTCCAGAAGGCCGGGAACAGCATCATGATGCCCAGGGGCACCAGGAAGAACGCCAGGCGCAGCAGCGTGTACGTGATGACGGAGCGGGCCTTCATAGGGCCATTCTAGATTCCGCGCCTGACAGCGGCCGGGACGCACGACGAGGGGCGCCGCACCAGCCGGTGCGACGCCCCTCGTCGTGCGAGCGGAGAATCAGGCGACGGCCGAAAGGAAGTCCTTCGTGCGCTGCTCCTGCGGATTGTCGAAGATGTCGGAGGGTGCCCCCTCCTCGACGATCCGCCCCTTGTCGAACATGAGGACGCGGTTCGACACGTCGCGCGCGAACTGCATCTCGTGCGTGACGATCAGCATCGTCACGTCGGTCGTCTCGGCGATGTTCCGGAGGATCCCCAGCACCTCGCCGACGACCTCGGGGTCGAGCGCGCTCGTGACCTCGTCGAGCAGCATGATCTCGGGATCCATCGCGAGGCACCGCGCAATCGCGACGCGCTGCTGCTGACCGCCCGAGAGCGATGTGGGGTGCGCGTTCGCCTTGTCGGGCAGGCCGACCTGCTCGAGCAGCTCGTGCGCCCGCTTGATGGCTTCCGCCTTCGACCGTCCCAGCACATGCACGGGAGCCTCGATGATGTTCTCGAGGACCGTCATGTTCGGGAACAGGTTGAACTGCTGGAACACCATGCCGATGCGCTTACGCATCTGGGCGCGCTCCCTGTCCTTGATGACGACCCGCTTGCCATCGCGCTGGAGGTGCGTGAGCGGATTTCCGTCCACCAGGATGTAGCCGTCCGTCGAGTCCTCGAGAGTCATCACGAGACGCAAGATGGTCGTCTTCCCGGATCCACTGGGGCCGATCAGCGTGACGCGATCGCCCTTGCGGACCGTGAAGTTGAGGTGGTCGAGCACGGTGTTGTCGCCGTAGCGCTTCACGACCTGCTCGAAGCGGATCGCGGGGACTTCACCCTCCGCGAGTTCGACCGCACCAGTGTGAGTGTGGGGTTCAGTAGACAAGACGCTTCTCCAATCGCCCAATGAGGAGAGAGGTGGGATAGCTCGCGACAAGGAACAGGATGCCCGCGACGATGAACACCTCGGTGAACCGGAAGGTGCCCGCGCCGTATTCGCGCGCTGCACCGACCATGTCCATCACGGCGATCGTGACGAGGAACGGCGTCTCCTTGAACATCGAGATGACGTAGTTTCCGAGGGCGGGAACGGTTGCGCGCACCGCCTGCGGGATGATGACAGCGATCCAGGTCCGGCCCGGCGACATGCTGAGGGCAGTGGTTGCTTCCCACTGGCCCTTCGGTACGGCGTCGATTCCGGATCGGTAGACCTCTGCCATGAAGGTGGCGTAGTGGATGCCGAACACGATGATGCCGACGGTGAGGCCGGAGATGCTCGGTATCGCGTAGTAGACGAACAGCAGCTGCACGACGATCGGCGTCATGCGGACGAAGTTCATCAGGAAGGTCACGATGCCCGAGATCGGTTGCGGCGCGGTGCGGCGGACGAGGGCGATCACGAGCCCGAGGACCGCGGCGATGATACTGCCGACGATGGTGACGAGCAACGTCACCTTGACGAAGGCCGCGAGCATGTCCGGCAACGCCGCCCAGACGTGCTCCCAGTTCCAGAGAGAGTCGTCGATCATGCTGCGACCCCCTTCGTGTCCGGAACCATCTTGAGCTTCTTCGTCCCACGCCCGAGCTTCGCGACAGCGCGCTTCTCAAGCAGTCCCATCAGCGTCGACAGAATGTATGCCAGGACGAAGTAGATGACCAGCGCCACAGAGTATGCGAAGAACACGTCCGTGTCCTGGCGCAGGTCGTTGAAGACCTTTGTCAGCTCGACGATCGTGATGGTGTACACGACGGCCGTTCCCTTCAGAAGCTGGATCAGCAGGTTGTTCAGGGACGGGATCATCAGTGCCCACGCCTGCGGGAAGATGACGCGCACCATGCGCTGAGTGGGCGACATGCTGAGCGCGGTCGTGGCCTCCCACTGGCCCTTGGGTACCGAGTTGATGGATCCGCGTACGACCTCCGCGCCGTACGCACCGTAGTTGAGGCCGAGGCCGATGAGGCCGACTACGAGGGGAGGAAGATCGAGGTTGAACGGCGGCAGCGGCAGCACGAAGAACAGGAAGAACAGCTGCACGACGAGCGAGGTGCCGCGGAAGAACTCGATCACGACGCGGGCGAACCCGCGCAGAAACACATTTTGGACACGGGCGAGCAGCCCGAGTCCGATGGCGATGAGAAGCGCGAGGACGGCGCCCCCGATGGTCAGCTCGACGGTGATCAGGAGACCGTCGAGGACCTGCGGGAGGCGCCGTCCTAGCGTTTCGATGTAGTCAGTCACGACTGGGGTATCGATTCCTGCTTACTGCAGCTCTTCGAGATCGCCCGAGCAGAGCTGGTCGGTGGTGAGGTCCTGCGGCGGCAGGTTCTCAGCCGAGAAGCCGAAGGGCTCCACGAGGCCGAGGTACGCCGACTCGTCGCCCGTGACGTTCGCGAGCTCCTCGTTGTAGGCCTCGAGCAGGTCGGAGTCAGCCGGGCGGAAGACCGTGGCTCCGGCACCGATCTGCTTGATGCCGTCGATCTCCTGCACGAACGCCTCGGTGGTCTCAAGGTCGTCCATGTTCTCGGTCATCCAGGCGAGCGAGACCGCGGTCAGCGCGAACGCGTCGGCGCGGCCGGCCTGGACGGTCTCGAGGCCTGATGCGGCACCGTCGACCTGGACGACGTTGCTATAGCCGCCGAGCTGATCCACGTAGCCATCCTCGATCGCACCCGACTGGAGCGCGAGCTTGACGTCGCCGTCCGACTCGAGCACGGAGTCGAGATCGGTGAGACCCATCGGATTGCCCGCCGGGACGGCCAGGGTCGTCGTGTACATGATCTCGGGGTCGCCGAACGCCGCCTGCTCGCAGCGTTCGGGGGTGATGGACATTCCGGCGCTGACCGCGTCCCAGCGGCCGGCGATGAGTCCGGGGATGAGGTTGTCCCAGGCAACTTCTTCGACCTCGATGTTGTCGATGCCGAGGTTGCCGAAGACCTCTTCGTGAATCGCGATGGTCGCGCCCGTGGGCTCTCCCGAATCGTCGACCCAGGAGTAGGGCTGTTCGCCGTTGATGGCGACCGTGATGGTGCCTTCTTCTTGCAGGCGCTCGAGCGTGCTCGCGTCGCCGCCGCCGCCGTCGGTGCCACCGCCGCCGTCGTCGCCGCCGGACGCGCAGCCGGCGAGGCCGAGCGCGAGAATACCGGCTCCCGCGATACCCGCGGTCCACTTGGTGCGTCGAATCATGATGATTCCTCTCCGTGATGTGCTGTCACGCCCAGCGGGCGCTCGGTATAAGGGCAGTACAACCGTTTCACAATGTCAGCGCAAGGGCAATCTTCCTGTCCGGTTGTCCTACACGAGGACACCCTGCGACAATGGGAGAATAAACGGGTGAGAGAACTTCTCGGATCCAGGAGGGATCACGTGTCGAAGTCGGCTTCGCGTCTCAACGCGGCACGCTCCGTCGTGCCCGTGTCGCGCATGTCGACAGTCGACCTGATCGTGATCGAGCTGCGCAAGGCGATTCTGGCCGGGAACCTGGCCGTCGGTGCCCCGCTTGGCGAGGTCGAGATCGCCTCCCAGCTCGGCGTGAGTCGCGGTCCGCTGCGCGAGGCCGCGCAACGCCTCGTGCAAGAGGGGTTGCTCGTGTCCGTGCCCGGGCGCGGCATGCGCGTACGGCGGATCCTGTCGACAGAGGTGCCCGACCTCTATGAGTCGCGTCTGGCGCTCGAGTCGCACGCTGCGCGTCGCCTCGCCCAGCGCCCGGAGCCAACCCAGATCGCAGAACTCGAGGCCTGTCTCGCGCGGCTCATTGCCGTGAGCGCAGCCGATGCGGCGATGCCGATCGGCGATGCTGACCTCGCCTTCCACCGTCAGCTCGTCGATCTCGTCGGCAGCCGCCGACTTTCGATGCGCATCGAGACGCTCCTCGCGGAGACCCGCGTGGCGAGCCTGAGCGCCGAGGACGGCTTTCACGTCCGCCGATCGGTCTCGCCGACCTACCGCGAGCTCGTCGACGCGATCGCGGCGGGCGACGGAGACGCCGCAGCCGAAGCGCTCTCGCGCCAGTTCGAGGCCGCGGTGGCGCGCCTGACGGGCGAGGACGACTCCGCTGAGACCGTCGAATCGCCGACGGGCGACGAACCGCCGAGGTTCAGCCGCATCGAATCGTCGGAGTAGTCAGGTCCCGCCGATCTGCTCGGCAATAGACTGGTCTTGTGGGTCGACTCCTTATTCCTCTGGCACTCGTTGCCCTGGCGTTCTGGGTGTTCAGCATCGTTGACTGTGCCATCCAGCCGCCGACGCGGCATCGTGGCGCCTCGAAGCGGGTCTGGATCCTCATCACGCTCGTTCCCGTGATCGGCGGCATCCTGTGGTGGGTCATCGGCCGCTCGCGCGATGCGCAGCCGCAGTCGTCCGCGGGACAGCCGGTCGCGCCGGATGACGACCCCCGCTTCACCGCCTCCGATGAGCGCATTCGTCGCCTCGAGGAGGAGCTCGCCATGCTTGACGCCGAGGAGGCCTTTGGCTCGCCGAGCGCCGGCGACGACGAGGCGCCCGATGAGAGGGCCGCCGATTCCGACGAGGACCACGGAGACGGCCCGCGGGATGAGCGCGCCTGACGGGGCCTCGCCCGCGACCGAGGCCGCGTGCGCGCTGCTGGACGCCCTCGTCACGCTGGGGGTGCGGCACATCGTCGTGAGCCCCGGCTCGCGATCCCAAGCACTCGCGCTCGCCGCAGCGGATCTCGAACGGACGGAACGCGTCCGCCTGCACGTGCGCATCGACGAGCGCTCGGCGGGATTCACAGCGCTGGGCATCGGCCGCGAGACGCGCGTGCCCGCGGCCGTCATCTGCACGTCCGGAACCGCTGCCGCCAACCTGCTGCCGGCCGCACTCGAGGCACATCACTCCGGGATCCCGCTGCTGCTGCTTACGGCCGACCGACCGCCCGAGCTGCGCGGCGTCGGCGCCAACCAGACGACGGATCAGCCGTCCCTGTTCTCGTCCTTCGCGCGCCTGGCGATCGACGCTCCCGTGCCCGACGGATCGGCCTGGCCGGCGCAGGAGCTCGCGGCGCGCGCATTCGTCGCCGCGGCGGGCGAGTCGGTGCAGGGCGTCGCTCATCTCGACCTGCCCTTCCGTGAGCCGCTCGCCGGCGAGCTTCCGGAGTGGTTCCGCGGCGGTCGCGTGCGCGACGCCGATGCCGTCATCGCGCAGGCGCGTGCGATGCTGCCGGATCCGCCTGAGCCCACCGTGCTCGACCGCGGCCCGCGCACGATCGTGGTGGCCGGGGCCGATGCGGGCGACGATGCCGAGATTCTCGCTCATCAGGGCGGGTGGCCGCTCGTTGCGGAGATCGTCAGCGGGTCGCGGTACGGCGCGCTCGCTGTGGCTGGCTACCGCGCGGCGCTCGCCGATCCGAAACTCGGTGGACGCGTCGAGCGCGTCGTCGTCGTGGGACACCCCACGCTGCAGCGCGAGACGGCACGTCTGCTCGCCCGAGACGACATCGACATCGTCGCGCTCGCCGGAGCGGGCGAATCTCTCGACCTGAATGGGTCCACGCGCGTCGCGCACGCCGTGCAGATCGCGCCCGGTGACGTCGACGAGGCGTGGCTGCGCGCGTGGCGGATCCACGGACGCGAGCACGCGATCGACCTGGAGCCGCCCGCGCCGGATTCTGCCGGGCTCGCGTCGACGGATCCGAAGACCCGGCTCGGTGCGGTCCGGGCAGAGCTCGATGCCGTGCGGACACCGCTCGATCGCGCGCAGCTCGTGGCGGGCGTCTGGCGCGCGACGTGGCCGCACGACCGCCTCGTGTTCGGGTCGAGCCGCCTCGTGCGGGTCGCGGACGACGTGCTGCGCGGCAAGAAGGTGCCCGTGCACGCGAACCGCGGACTGGCGGGCATCGACGGCACGATTGCGACCGGCCTCGGCATCGCCCTGGCCAGCCAGCAGGACGGGGCGGCGGGCGTCACGCGCGTCCTCCTCGGTGATCTCGCGCTCTTGCACGACATCGGCTCGCTCCTCTTCGCCGAGGGCGAGCCGCGGCCACGGATCCAGGTGATCGTCGGCAACGACCGCGGCGGCACGATCTTCGATGGGCTCGAGGTCGCGAGTGTCGCGGATCCCGCGTCGATGACGCGCGTGCTGCTCACCCCGCCGTCGGTCGACCTCGCGCCGCTCGCCGCGGCGTACGGCTGGGAGTATACGCGCGCGGCGACGCGTTCCGAGCTCGATGTCGCGCTGACGGCGCCCATCTCCGGGCCGCAGCTCCTCGAGGTGCCACTCGAGCGGTAGGGACCGGGCGTGGCTGCGGAATCGGGCAGGATGGACCCATGACCACCGCACGGCGCATCGTGATCGCCCCCGATAGCTTCAAGGGGTCGATCCCCGCCGCAGATGCGGCCGTCGCGATTGCGGAGGGCTGGGTGCGCCGCCGCCCGACCGACCACGTCGTCCTCCGCCCGATGGCCGACGGCGGCGAGGGCACACTCGACGCGTTCGAGAAGTCCGTGCCGGGCGCCGAGCGCGTCCCCGTACGGGTGACTGGCCCCGCGCGAGTTCCCGTCGACGCGTTCTGGGTGCGCCTGCCCGCGACGGACGGTCGGCCGGGAGGTGTCGGCGTCGTCGAGCTCGCCTCGACCTCCGGGATCGAGCTGCTCGGCGACGACCGCCACCCACTCACCGCCTCGACGCTCGGCTTCGGGCAGGCCATCGCCGCCGCCCTCGATGCCGGGGTGTCGCGCCTGGTCGTCGGCATCGGCTCGAGTGCCTCGACGGACGGTGGTGTCGGGATGCTCACCGCGCTCGGTGCGCGTTTCATGAACGACTTCGGCGCCTCGGTGCCGCCCGGCGTCGACGGGCTCGGCGAGATCACGACCCTCGACGTCACGGCGTTGCGTCCACCACCCGCCGGGGGCCTCACCGTGCTCAGCGACGTGACCAACCCCCTGCTGGGGGAGACCGGGGCCGCCGCCGTCTTCGGGCCGCAGAAGGGCCTCGATTCCGCGGGCGTCGCGCGGGCCGAGGCGGGGCTTGCCGCGCTCGCTCGCGCGGCCGACGGTCTCGACCTCGCGGTCAGGCCCGGGGCAGGCGCGGCAGGCGGGACCGGCTTCGGTCTGCTCATCTGGGGTGGGCAGATGGTGCCGGGATCCGCCGCGATCGCCGATCTCACGGGTCTCGCCCGCGATCTGGCTGGCGCCGACCTCGTCATCACGGGCGAAGGCCGTTACGACGGCCAGTCGGCCGCGGGGAAGGCGCCCGCGCACGTCGCCGCGCTCGCCGCGGAGGCGGGGGCGCCGGTCGCCCTCGTCGCGGGCGTGATCGACGGCGATGCGAGCGCTTTCCGTCGCGCGGTATCGCTCACGGATCTCGCCGGATCCGTCTCGGCCGCGCTCGCCGAGCCCGACCGCTGGCTGCGCGAGGCGGGCGCGACGCTCGCCGACTGAGTCCGACGTCACGATGGTCGGGCAGTCGCGGCGCTTCCGGATCCGATCCTTGCGTCGCGAGGCGAGCGCCATGTATCGTCGAACCGGTTCGCATCAACGAGGTCGGAACAGGAGACGCCGTGGTCACCATCGGGGACGTCGCCCGCGAGGCGGGCGTGTCGCGCAGTACCGCGTCGTACGCTCTGTCCGGCAAGCGGTCGATCTCCGAGGAGGTGCGCCACCGCGTCGAGGAGGCCGTGCGCACGCTGGGCTACTCGCCGAATGCGGGCGCTCGAGCGCTCGCGACGGCGCGCACCCGGACGATCGGACTGCTCGCGCAGTTCTACGACGACGAGTTCGCGCCGGCCATGATGCAGTACATACAGGGTGTGTCCAACGTCGCTCGAGACCTGGGGTACGACATCCTTCTGGTGACGGAGTCCGACGGCCGCAGCGCGTTGCGCCGCCTCACCTCGACGCGGATGGTGGACGGCATCGTGCTGCTCAACGTCGCTGAGCACGATGAGCGGCTGCCCGTCCTCCGTGCGGCTGCGCAGCCCGGAGCGCTCGTCGGGCGGCCCGCCGATTGCGCGGGGGTCGACGTCTTCGACCTCGACTTCGAAGAGGCCGGCCGCCAGATGGTCGACCACCTGTATGACCTCGGACATCGTCAGCTGCTGCTGGTGTCACAGCCCGAACACGTCGTCGAGCGCGGCGGCGCCTACGTGTGGCGGCTGCAGAACGCGGCTGTCGAGCAGGCGCGTGTGCGCGGCATCCGGCTCGACACCGCGTTCGCCCCCGCACGCCAGCCCGAGGTGGGGCGCGCGGTCGGCGAGCTGCTGCAGGCGCACCCCGGCGTCACGGGCCTCCTCGTGAACAACGAAGCGGCCGCCGCTGCGCTGCCGACCGTGATGCACGAGCGCGGGCTGACCGTGCCGCGCGATCTGTCGGTCATCGGTCGCTACTCCGATGAGTTCGCACGCACCTTCTCGCTGCCCTACTCGGCCATTGAGAGCGCCCCCGATCGTCTGGGAGGGATGGCGGTGCGCGCTCTCGTGCGGCGGATCGAAGGGCAGACCGGTCACGATGACCCGCATATCGTGCACTACGTCTCTCCCGAACTCGTCGATCGCGGCAGTACGGCTGCCCCGCGACGGCGAACCTGACCGCACATCCGGACAGTCAGACCCACCACACCACAAATCGAACCGGTTCGAATAATCCGGTACCTGTTCAAGGAGGAACACTCATGAATCCCACCCGCACAGCTCTCGCCACGGCCACGGCGCTCGTCGCGGTCGGAGCCCTTGCCGCCTGCTCGTCCGCCGGAGGAGGTGGATCCGACGGCGGACCCGACGCCGCGTCCGCTACCTATACGTGGTGGGATCCGTATCCGCAGCATGAGGGCTCGTCCGACTGGGAACAGCGCGCGCAGCAGTGTGGTGAGGACGCCGGCGTCACGATCGAGCGCACCGCCTACGACACGACGGCCCTCACGAATCAGGCGCTGCTCGCCGCGCAGGAGGGGACGTCACCGGATATCATCCTGCTCGACAACCCGGCCGTCTCGACGCTTGCCGAGACCGGTATGCTGACGACGGTCGAGGAGCTCGGCCTCGACACGTCGGCGATCGATGAGAACCTGCTCGACGCGGGTGTGATCGACGGGTCCGCGTACGGGATTCCGGTCGGCGCGAATACGCTCTCGCTCTACTACAACGCCGACATCCTTGACGCAGCAGGCGTCGACCCCGCGTCGATCACCGACTGGGAGACCCTGACGACGGCGTTGACGAAGGTCGACGAAGCCGGGCATCGCGGCATCACATTCGCGGGAATCGGCACCGAGGAGGGCACCTTCCAGTTCCTCCCATGGTTCTGGGGTTCCGGCGCCGATCTCGAGCAGCTCGACTCGCCCGAGGCGGTCGCGGCGCTCGAACTGTGGACGACGTGGCTCGACGAGGGGTATGCGCCCAACTCCGTCATCGGCAACTCGCAGAACACCGTGTGGGAGGAGTTCCTCACGGGCGACTTCGCCTTCGCCGAGAACGGAACGTGGCAGGTCAACAGCGCCGCCGAGGCCGACTTCGCCACCGGCATCGTGCAGTTGCCTGGGCGCGATGGAGGCGTCGCGCCCGCACCGACGGGTGGCGAGTTCATCGTCGCCCCCGTGCAGTCTGATGACGCACGGTACGAGGTCACGCGCCAGATCGTCGAGTGCATGACGACGCCCGAGGGCTTCGTTGAGACGGCGAACACCTTCGCGTATTACATCCCACCGACAGCCGAGGGGCAGGAGCAGCTCCTCGTAGAGAATCCCGACCTCGAGCCGTGGGTGACCGCGGTACAGAACGCGAAGGGTCGCACGAGTGACGGGCTCGGGACGGATTACCCGCTGATCTCGGAGGCACTGTGGACGGCCGTGCAGAGCGCGCTGTCGGGCGCCGAGAGTCCCCAAGAGGCGCTCGAGGCCGCGCAGGCGGCCGCCGAAGCAACCACCAGCTGATCCGCGCACGAGAGAGAACCGATCCATGACCACCACCGCGACGCTCCTCGGGGTGCGGCGGCCGGGCGCGCGGCGCCACCGACGGCGGCTCGACGCGAGCCAGTGGGCCGCCGTCGGCTTCGCCGCGCCGCTCTTGGGCTACCTCGTCGTCTTCTACGCCTACCCGCTGTGGCGCAACATCGATCTGTCGATCCGTGATTTCACGATCCGCGCGTTCGTGCAGGGCGACGCCGAGTTCGTGGGCTTCGCGAACTACGTGGAGGTGTTCGGGTCGTCGACATTCCCCGTCGCCCTGGTGAACACCCTGCTGTTCACGTTCGGGTCTATCATCGTGCAGTTCGCCGTCGGCCTCGCGCTCGCGGTGTTCTTCCGGCAGAACTTTCGGCTGTCGAACCTGCTGCGCGCGCTATTTCTCGTGCCGTGGCTGCTGCCGCTGATCGTGTCCGCGTCGACGTGGGCGTGGATGCTCAACAGCGACAACGGAATCGTCAATTCGGTGCTTCTCGCCTTCGGTGGCGACCGGATCAACTGGCTCACCTCTCCCGAGACGGCCCTGCTGTCGGTCACGATCGCGAACATCTGGCTCGGCGTGCCGTTCAACCTCGTCGTCCTGTACTCGGGTCTCCAGAACATTCCGGAGGAGATGTATGAGGCGGCCTCGCTCGACGGCGCCGGATCGTGGCGGAAGTTCTCGAGCATCACGCTCCCGTTGCTGCGGCCCGTGTCGGCGATCACGCTCCTGCTCGGCCTCATCTACACACTGAAAGTCGTCGACGTGATATGGGTGATGACGGCGGGCGGCCCGGCTGGCGCGTCGACCACACTGTCGATCTGGGCGTACCAAGAGGCGTTCGGCACCGGGATGCCGTCGTTCTCGCCGGCCGCGGCCGTGGGCAACCTCCTCATCGTCATCGCACTCGTGTTCGGGTTCCTGCATCTGAAGCTCCAGCACCGACAGGGGGCCCGCTCATGACTCCTGCCCGTTCGATTCGGCGCACCTGGTGGAAGACCGCCCTCGGCGTCGTGTTCACGCTCGCGATGCTGTTTCCCGTCTACTGGATGGTGAATGTCTCGTTCACTCGGACCAGCGACCTGCGCCGCACACCGCCGCATTGGTTCCCCTGGGACCCGACGTTCGAGGGATACACGGCCGTCTTCGCGCAACAGCTCCCGGCTCTCGGAACGAGCCTGATCGTCGGCCTCGGATGCGTTGCGGTCACCCTCGTGATCGCGGCTCCGGCCGGGTACGCGCTCGCGCTGCTGAACCTGCGCGGGGGCGGGCCGCTCAACTTCGTGCTTCTCGTTGCGCAGATGATCCCGGCTGTCGTCATGGCGATGGGCTTCTACGCCGTGTACAACAGTCTCGGCCTGCTCAACACGGTCTGGGGGCTGATCATCGCCGACTCGACGATCGCGGTCCCCTTCGGTGTTCTGCTGTTCACAGCGTTCATGGGAGGAATCCCGCGCGAGTTGCTGCAGGCGGCGCGCGTCGACGGCGCCGGGGCATGGCGCACGTTCGTCTCGATCGTGCTCCCGATGAGCCGCAACTCGATGCTCACGGTCGCGCTCTTCGCCTTCCTTTGGGCGTGGTCGGACTTCATCTTCGCCTCGACCCTCAATCGCAACGGCGACCTCATCCCCATCACCCTCAGCATCTACAACTACATCGGCAACAACACGACGCAGTGGAACGCGATCATGGCGACCGCTGTCGTCGCGTCCGTACCTGCTGCCGTCCTGCTCGTCATCGCCCAGCGCTACGTCGCGGCCGGTGTCACGGCGGGCGCCGTCAAAGACTGACAAGGATTCTTCGTGACGATCGACATGACATGCTCCGGTTCTCTCGCCCGCCCCGTGGACGCACCGGGAACGCGACGCGGAATCGGTGTCGGCGAGATGCACCTCGACGGCGGTTTCTGGGGCGCGCGCCAAATGACCAACGCGCGCGCCACACTTCGGCACTGTTACGACTGGATGGAGCGACTCGGCTGGCTCGCGAACTTCGATCGCGTTGCGAGCGGCTCAACAGGAGACGATCGCCCCGGCTGGCAGTTCTCCGATTCGGAGGTCTACAAGCTGCTCGAGGCGGTGGCCTGGCAGCAGGGGCACACGCCGGATCCGGCGGTCGAGAGGATCTGGGCGCAGCTCGTCGATCGGATCGCGGCCGCGCAGGACGACGACGGATACCTCAACACGTGCTTCGGCCACGCTCACCAGCCGGCGCGCTACTCCGACCTGTCGATGGGGCATGAGCTCTACTGCACGGGCCACCTGCTGCAGGCCGCTGTGGCGCGTGTGCGCACCCACGGTGAGGACGAACTCGTCCGTGTCGCCCGCCGTGCCGCCGACCACGTGTGCCGTGAGTTCGGAGCGAACGGGCGGCCGGGCATCTGCGGGCATCCGGAGATCGAGGTCGGACTCGTCGAGTTCGGTCGCGCGCTCGGCGAACCGACCTACATCGAACAGGCGCGCCTGTTCGTCGAACGCCGCGGACGCGGAATCCTTGCCCCGATCGCGCTGCTCAGTCCCGCGTACTTCCAGGACGACGTTCCGGTCCGCGACGCCGACCATTGGCGCGGTCACGCGGTGCGCGCCCTGTACCTGGCGGCCGGCGCACTCGATGTCGCGACGTCGACGGGCGACCGCGAGCTCGTCAGTGCGATCGAACGCCAGTGGACGAGTTCGGTCGAGCGTCGCACGTACCTCACGGGGGGTATGGGCTCGCGTCATCAGGACGAGGGCTTCGGCGACGACTGGGAGCTCCCCTCCGATCGCGCGTACTGCGAGACCTGCGCGGGCGTGGCCTCGGTCATGGTGTCGTGGCGCCTCTTGCTCGCGACGGGCGAGGCGAAGTACGCCGACCTCATCGAGCGAACCATGTACAACGTCGTCGCGACGTCCCCGCGCGAGGATGGTCGCGCCTTCTTCTACGCCAATCCGCTGCATCAGCGCGAGCCCGGCGGTGATGTACGGCTGGACGAGGTCAATCCGCGGGCCGAGGGTGGGATCCGCGCGCCCTGGTTCGACGTGTCGTGCTGCCCGACCAATGTCGCCAGGACGCTTGCCTCCTGGCAGAGCTGCGCGGTTTTCGTCGACGAGTCGGGTGAGGATCCGGTTGTGACGATCGCGCAGTACGCCGCCGGCGCGATGCACGTCGCAACGGAGCGCGGCACACTCGCCGTGGACGTCGAGACGGCGTATCCCAAAGAGGGCGTCGTGCGCTTCCTGGTCCGCGAGGCGCCCGCCGGACGCGTCGGGCTTCGTCTGCGCGTACCTCACTGGGCCGATGGGGCGAGCATACGCAGTCACGACGAGGCCGTGACCTCGTGCGCACCGGGCTGGATCGATGTCGTGGGTCCGGTAGCGGCCGGTGATGAGATCGTGCTCGACCTTCCCGTGCGGCCGCGCTTGACCTGGCCGGATCTGCGCATCGACGGCGCCCGAGGAACGGTCGCGGTCGAACGCGGACCGGTCGTGCTCTGCCTCGAATCGGTCGATCTGCCCGACGACGTGTCGATCGACGGTCTCGCCCTCAGCGTCGATTCTCTGCCGACGGATCGAGGCGACGGCGCGATCGTCCACGCTCGCACCGTGTCCCTGCCCGCGCACGGGGACGGTCGGCCGCCGTTCGTCTCGGCGCGCCCGAATCCCGGTCGCGGGGACGCGCGACACGAACGCGCGTTCGAGGTGCCGCTCATCCCGTATCACCGGTGGGCGGAGCGTGGCCCATCGACGATGCGCGTCTTTTTGCCCGTGGCCTGAAACGCCTCGGGGACACTCAGCGCGCGCCGTCGCGCGAACCGGTTCGATGAAAGGAAGCTCCGCTCCGCAGTACCACGGACCCTGAGGCCGAGCAGTTGACGACGCCGGCGTGCACCGCACGACGGATCCACGAACACATGGAAGGCACTCGATGATGAGGACGACACCTTTACGGCGCCGATCACGGCGGGCGGCCATCGCCCTGCCGGTCGCGCTCACGCTCGTCTGGACGCTCAGCGGCGCGTCGTTTTTCGTCGGGAACTATCTCGCGGGCCGCTGGGCGAGAGGACCGGTGCGTCGGCGGTGCGGGCTCCTCTGGGGCGGATTGGCGGGCGCGGCCGTCGCGGTCATCGCGGTCTTCACGACGAACAATCTGCCCGTAGCACTGGTCGCGACGACGGGGATGGGCTTCAGCCACGCGATCGTCGCGGCCCTCGTTACGACGATGATTGCAGACCGCGGGGGAGACCTGACCGCGCCCGCCTACAGCATCAACGCCGCAGGCATGAGCCTCGGCGTCTTCGCGGGCGCCGTCATCGCCGGGGTCGGGCTCAGCGTGGCCGGAAGCCTCGGCATGGGGATATCGCTGTTGCTCCCCAGCTTGCTCGCGTTCGTGCTCGTCCCGGCTGCCTTATTCACGACCGTGGAGTGAAGAGTCCTCGAGGTCCTACAGCTCGAGCGCGTCGAGCACGTCGAACCACGTGTGCGTCGTCGCCTCGTTGAAGGGCGCGGCACGCTCGGTGACTTTGCGCTTGAGCTCCGCGGCGACGATCTCGAGACGATTGACGACGTGCAGGGGGTAGCCGTATTCGATGCGATGCTCTTCCCACTCGTCCTCGTCGTCGATGTAGATGCCGCGCTGATCGGTGCGACGCACGACATCCAGATCCATATCGATCGCGTGCGGCTCTTCACCGTCCCAGCGCGCATCCCACGCGACGTCGATATAGATCCGCGTGCGCTGCGGAGGAGCGTTCACCGTGAGTATCCACTCGGCGCCGTGATCGCTGCCCGGCTCGGGATCCGGCAGCAGCATGACACACGACGTCTTCAGCAGCGTGTCGCGCCCCGGGCGGTGACTTCGCCATCCCGCGCACTGGCCGAACCACGACCCCCACTCGTCGCGACCCAGGTAGACGACCTCGTGGATCCAGTGCGGAGCCCCGTCCCATTTTCGCCAGTTGATGTGCGTTTTGGCTCCGGGTCGGATCGAGGTGGTCATCCTTCGACAATATGACCTCGTCCGTCTCCCAGGCGGAATGAATCCACTCCTCAATAGGATCGGCATCGTGACCGAACCGCTCTCGCTGCCGATCCTCCAGGCGACCACACGAGAGATCGACCCCGTCGACGCGCTGCTGTTCGCGGACCCGGGAGATCCTCTCGCGTGGACGCGAAAGGGCGACGGACTCGTCGCCGCCGGCCCCGACCTGCTGCACATCGACGTCGCCGAAGAGGGACGCATCGCGGCGCTCGCGGACCTCTGGCGCGCGCTCTCGCAGGCCGCCCACGTTCACGACGAGGTGCGGGTGCCCGGCACGGGTCTCATCGGGTTCGGCGCCTTCGCCTTCGATGATGCATCCGAGCGCCCCTCGACCCTCATCGTGCCGTCGGCGCTCATCGGCTGGCGCGGCGGTCGCGCGTGGCAGACGCGGATCCGCGTGCCCGACACCACCGACCAGCTCGCCGAACCCGCACCGGCCGATCTCGGCGGCGCGTGGTCGGCGACGCTCGGCCCCGGGGCAATGGATCCGCCCGCTCACGAGGCCGCCGTCCGTCGCGCTCTCGCCGTCATCGAGGCGGGCACCGCCGAGAAGATCGTCATCGCCCGCGACCTCGTCGGAACCGTTCCCGCCGGCGCCGACCTGCGCCGTCTCGTCCGCTCGCTCGCGACCGACTACCCCGACACCTGGACGTTCGCCGTCGACGGGCTCATCGGCGCCAGCCCCGAGACGCTCGTGACGGTCCGGGAGGGAGCCGTCTCGGCTCGCGTGCTCGCCGGAACGCACGCACGCGGCACGGGCCTGCACGAAGATCAGATGGTCTCAAGCGAGCTGCGCGCGAGCACGAAGAACTCCGCCGAGCACCGCTTCGCCGTCGACAGCGTCCTCGACACGCTCCGGCCGCACGTCAGCGACCTGCGCGCCGCGGACGAGCCGTTCGCGCTGGAGCTGCCGAACCTGTGGCACCTCGCCACCGACGTGAGCGGCACCCTCAGCGACGGCGCGTCGGCTCTTGACCTCGTGCGCGCGATGCACCCGACCGCGGCGGTCGCCGGAACCCCCACACACCGCGCGATCGAGGAGATCCGCCGCATCGAGCCGTTCGACCGCGGGCGCTACGCCGGCCCCGTCGGGTGGATCGACGGCGACGGCGACGGCGAGTGGGCGATCGCGTTGCGCAGCGCGCAGTTCGCCCCCGCCGAGCCTGCAGCGACGACGCGCACCGTCTCGGCGCACGCGGGCGGCGGGATCGTCCGAGGATCCGTGCCCGATGCGGAGCTCGACGAGACGCGCCTGAAGTTCCGTCCCATCGTCGACGCGCTCGCGTAGCGCCACCCGCCCGCGAATAGGATCGACCCATGACCTCAGCGCAGCGCGCCGACCTCGACAAGGATCCGCGCACCGTCAGCAGGATGTTCGACCAGGTCGCCGAGCGCTACGACCTGACGAACATCGCGATGACCTTCGGACTCGACGCCGTCTGGCGTCGCGCGACGACGAACGCGGTCGATCCGCAGCCGGGCGAACGGATCCTCGACCTCGCGGCCGGCACCTGCCGTTCGTCCGCGTCGCTCGCGCGCCGCGGCGCCGAGGTCGTCGCGGCCGACTTCTCACCGGGCATGCTCGAACAGGGACGCCGCCGGTACGCCGACGTGCGCGGACTGCGTTTCGTCGAGGCCGACGCCATGGCGCTGCCATTCGACGACGGCGAGTTCGACGCGGTCACCATCTCGTACGGTCTGCGGAACGTGCAGCAGCCGAAGGTAGCGCTCGCCGAGATGCGGCGGGTGACGCGGGAGGGCGGGCGCATCGTCATCAACGAGTTCTCCACCCCGCCGGCCCGCCTCTTCCGCACGCTGTACCGCATCTATAACGACGCCATCCTGCCGCGTGTGGCGCGCGTGGTCGGGTCGAACGGCGACGCATACGACTACCTCGGCGAGTCGATCCGCGCCTGGCCCGACCAGCGCGAGCTCGCGGCCTGGATGCGCGAGGCCGGGTGGACCGACGTGGCCCACCGTGATCTCGCGGGCGGCATCGCGGCGCTGCACCGCGGGTACCGTCGCACGGCGTAACAGCCCAGGTGCCGGCGGGTAGGCTGGTCGGGTGACTACGGGCCCCGTTTCCTCGGGCTCGCGACTGGCGAGCCGCTTCGGTCTCAGCGACCGCATTTTCGTCGGCCGCGCGGCCCAGCGCCTCGCGCGCACGATCGAGTCTGGGCTCGAAGAGGTCGAGCAGGCAATCGCCGCCGAACTCGGCAGCGCCGACCCCCTTGTCGACGCGATGAGCCGATACCTCTATGAGGCCGGCGGCAAGCGCGTGCGACCCATGCTCGTGATACTCACGGCCCAGCTCGGCGAGGGCTTCTCGCCCGCCGTGCGCGACGTGGCCGTCGCCCTCGAGCTCATGCACCTCGGATCCCTGTACCACGACGACGTCATGGACGGCGCCGACCGCCGACGCGGCGTTCCCGCGGCGCACCGCGTCTGGGACAACTCAACCGCGATCCTCACCGGCGACCTGCTGCTCGCGCGAGCGAGCCGCGTGATGGGGCGCCACGGCGCAGAAGCCGTCGACCTGCAGACCGAGACCTTCGAGCGTCTCGTCATGGGGCAGCTGAACGAGACGGTCGGCAACCGCGAGGGCGAAGACCCGATCGATTTCTACCTGCGCGTGCTGTCGGACAAGACCGGCTCTCTCATCGCGGCCGCCGCCGGCGCCGGCGCCTTCTTCGGAGGCGCGAGTGAAGAGTACCGAGACGCGCTGCGCACTTACGGCGAGAAGATCGGCGTCGCCTTCCAGCTCGCCGATGACGTGATCGACCTCTCCGCAGACGCCGCGGAGACGGGGAAGGTCCCCGGCACCGACCTGCGCGCCGGAGTCGCCACCATGCCCTACCTGCTGCTCGGCGCGAGCGACGACCCGCGCGACACCGACCTTCGCGCGCGCATCGACGACGGTGTCGCGCGGATCCGCGCCGGAGAGGATCCCTCGATCCTCGACGGCGAGCTCGCCGAGCTGCGCGAACACGATGCGACAGCCCAAACGGAAGCGCTCGCGGTCTCCTGGACCAACGAGGCGGTAGCGGCCCTCGCGGTCCTGCCTCGCGGATCCATTCGCGACGCGCTCACGCGATTCGCACGGCACCTCGCCGAGCGAGCCAGCTGACGTCCACGCCGAATCACGAGAAAGTTCCTCATTTATGACGAAGCTTCGCCTTGCCATCGTCGGGGCTGGCCCCGCCGGCATCTACGCCGCGGACATCCTGCTGCGCACCGAGCGCGCGTTCGACGTGTCGATCGACCTCTTCGAGCGACTCCCCGCCCCGTATGGCCTCGTGCGCTACGGAGTCGCGCCCGACCACCCGCGGATCAAGGGGGTCGTGGGCGCGCTGCGTGGCGTGCTCGACCGCGGTGACATCCGCGTGTTCGGCAACGTCGAGTACGGCACCGACATCACGCTCGACGACCTGAAGCGTCACTACCACGCGGTGATCTTCTCGACCGGCGCGATCCGTGACGCCGACCTCGACCTCCCTGGCATCACCGCCGAGGGCTCCTATGGTGCGGCCGACTTCGTCAGTTGGTACGACGGCCACCCCGACGTGCCGCGCACGTGGACACTCGACGCGCAGCACGTCGGCATGATCGGCAACGGCAACGTCGCGCTCGACGCAGCCCGCATTCTCGCGAAGCACGCCGACGATCTGCTGACGACCGAGATCCCGGCGAACGTCTACGACGTCCTCAAGACGTCGCCCGTCACCGATGTGCACGTGTTCGGGCGCCGCGGCCCCGCACAGGTGAAGTTCACGCCGCTCGAGCTGCGCGAGATCGGCGAGCTGAACGACGTGGACGTCGTCGTGTACGACGAAGACTTCGACTACGACGAGGCCTCGCGCGAGGCGATCGCGACGAACAAGCAGGTCAAGGTCATCGACCGCGTGCTGCAGAAGTGGCGCGAGCTGCCCAGCGCGAACAACGCCGGGGGATCCGCCTCCCGCCGCCTGCACCTGCACTTCTGGGCGAAGCCTCTCGAGGTGCGCACCGACGACGCCGGACGCGTCACGAGCCTCGTGTACGAGCGCACGACGTCTGACGGCGCCGGCGGCGTCATCGGCACCGGGGAGATTCGCGAGCAGCCCCTCGGCCAGCTCTACCGCGCCGTCGGATACTTCGGATCGCCGCTGCCCGGCATCCCCTTCGACGAGCGCCATGGCGTCATCCCCAACCACGAAGGCCAGGTGCTCGCGGAGGACTCCAACGACATCCTCCCCGGCGTGTACGCGACCGGCTGGATCAAGCGCGGCCCGGTCGGCCTCATCGGACACACCAAGTCCGACGCGTCCGAGACCGTCTCACACCTCGTGAACGACCAGGGATCCTGGTGGCAGCCCGAGGAACCGACCGAGGAAGCGGTCACCGCCCTGCTCGAGAGCCGCGGCGTGAAGTGGACCGACCTCGACGGCTGGCACCGCCTCGACGCGCACGAGGTCGCGCTCGGAGAAGCCGAGCAGCGCGAGCGCATCAAGGTCGTACCGCGCGACGAGATGATTCGCATCTCCCGCGCCGAGTAAACGCGCCACGCGCCACGCGGCCCGCGCCACGCGGCCCGCGAGCACGCCGTCCGCGGCGTTCTCCTCGGTTGACGCACGTTCGTGCGCCTGCCCTCGTCGGGCCTTGCGGTCGGCGCACTCGCGAACCGCGTGGTGAGGCCGGGCCGCGTCGTTCTCCTCGGTTGACGCATGTTCGGCACGTTATCGAACCGTGGCTTCGCGGCCCCGTGCCGCGTCGACGCGTCGTGTTAGCATTTCGTGAATCGTTTCACGGCGTGTTGCGACGAACTCGAAGGAGAGTGTCAGCGTCCCCATGGCAGAACACCCGCGCGCCCAGCTGGGCGAGGCTGTCCTCGTCCTCGATGACGTCACGAAGTCGTTCGGCGCCGTCGTCGCCCTCCGGTCGGCGAGCCTCTCCCTCAGGGCCGGCTCGATCCACGCACTCATCGGCGAGAACGGCGCGGGCAAGTCGACGGTCGTGAAGATCATCGCCGGCCTCTATCGGCGCGACGCGGGGGAGATCACGCTCGATGGCGAGAGCATCGACTTCGCCAGCACGGCGGAGTCGAAGGCCGAGGGCATCGCCGTCATCTACCAGGAGCCGACGCTCTTTCCCGACCTGTCGGTCACCGAGAACATCTTCATGGGGCGCCAGCCCACCCGTGGGGCCGGCCGCATCGACCGCCGGGCGATGCGCAATGAGGCGACCCAGATCTTCGAGCGGCTCGGCGTGAGCATTGATCCCGACCGCCCAACCGACGGCCTGTCGATCGCTGACCAGCAGCTCATCGAGATCGCGAAGGCGATCTCCCTCGACGCACGCGTGCTCATCATGGACGAGCCGACCGCCGCGCTCAGCGGCGTCGAAGTCGACCGGCTGTTCGCAGTCGCCCGCAGCCTGCGCGACGAGGGACGTGCGTTGATGTTCATCTCGCACCGCTTCGATGAGGTCTTCGATCTGTGCGACACCGTCACGGTCATGCGCGACGGCACCTACATCGACACGACCCCCGTCGCAGAGACCTCGGTCGACGACCTCGTCCGGCAGATGGTCGGACGCGACGTCGACGAGCTCTTTCCGAAGCTCGACGCCGAGATCGGCGACGCGGTGCTCCGTATCGACGGCCTCTCGCGCAGCGGCGTCTTCCAGGACATCTCGTTCGAGCTCCGCCAGGGCGAGATCCTCGGTCTTGCGGGCCTCGTCGGCGCGGGCCGCAGCGAGGTCGCGCGCGCGATCTTCGGCGTCGATACGTACGACGCCGGATCCGTCGAACTGTTCGGTCGGCAACTGCCTGCGGGCAGCCCACGCACGTCCATCGCGCGCGGTCTCGCGCTCGTCCCGGAAGACCGACGACGCCAGGGCCTCGTGCTCGACCAGTCGGTGACGCGCAACGCGACCGCAGCGATCCGCTCCCGACTGGCGAAATGGGGGCTGCTCTGGGACGCCGCTGAGTCCGCTGCGGCGCGCGAGTGGGCGAGTCGTCTGGCGGTCAAGACCTCCGCGCTCGACACCGTGACCGGCACGCTGTCCGGCGGCAATCAGCAGAAGGTCGTCCTCGGCAAGTGGCTCGCGACGCACCCGCGCGTACTGTTCATCGACGAGCCGACCCGCGGCATCGACGTCGGCACGAAATCGGAGGTCCACCGTCTGCTGTCTCAGCTCGCCCAGGAGGGCATGGCGATCCTCATGATCTCGTCCGAGCTGCCGGAGGTGCTCGGCATGGCCGACCGCGTGCTCGTGATGCGCGAAGGGCGCATCGCGGGGGAGTTCCACCGAGACGAGGCGACGCCCGAGTCGATCATGCACGCCGCGACCGCCGACGAGGAGGCCGCGTGATGTTCGCCGCGATCCGCCGCGTCTTCTCAGCCCGCGAGACCGGGATCCTGCTTGCGGCCGTCATCGTCATCGCCGTCGCGACCGCCATCAACCCCGCGTTCGTGTTCTCACACGACGGGTGGCGCGACCTGCTGCTGACGCCATCGATCCTCGTGCTCGTCGCGATCGGCCAGGCGTTCGTCATCATCACCCGCAGTGTCGACCTGTCGGTCGGCTCGGTCGTCGGCCTAACCGCCTACCTCACGGGACGCCTGTTCATCGACCTGCCCGGCATCCCAGTGATCGTCGTCGTGCTGTGCGGTGTCGCTCTCGGCGCCGTCCTCGGCTTCATCAATGGCGCGCTCGTCGCCTACGCTCGCGTGCCCGCGCTCGTCATCACGCTCGGCACGATGTACGCCTATCGCGGTATCAACGTGTGGTGGACGGGCGGCGACCGCGTCAACGCGTCCGACATGCCCGCCTCATTCCGCGGACTCGGCACCGGACAGATCCTGTCGATTCCGTTCCTCACGATCATCGCCGCGGGGGTCCTCGTCGCCGCCGCCTGGTACCTGCGCAACCAGCGCGCGGGTCGGGAGATGTACGCCATCGGATCCGACCCGGCCGCCGCGAACCTCTACGGACTGCCCGTGACGCGACGTGTCATCACGGCCTTCGTGATGTCCGGCGCTCTGGCCGGCCTGGCCGGCGTGCTGTATGCGGCGCGCTACGGGACCGTCAGCTCGAACGCTGGATTCGGCTGGGAGTTCCAGGCGATCGGCGCGGCCGTGATCGGCGGCGTTGCGATCGCGGGTGGGCTCGGAACCGTCTGGGGCGCGGCCATCGGCGCGTTCCTGCTGCTCACGATCAACCGGGCGCTGCCCATCATCGGCATCGCTGACTTCTGGCAGCAGGCGGTCGTGGGCGCGCTCATCATCGGCGCCATTGTGCTCGACCGCGTGCTCGCCGTCCGACGCCATCGACGACTCGCCGCTGAGAGGGAGGTCTCACGATGACAACGACGCTCGTCACGGGCGTGACGCCCCCGCACGCGCATCCGTTCTGGCGCCGCGCGCTTCTCACGCGCGAAGCGGCCGTCATCGGCCTGCTCGCAATCGTCATCGTGGTGGCCCTCGCTGTGGTGCCGAACTTCGACAGCCCCCTGACCGTCACCTACATGTTGCGCGAGATCGCACCGATCCTCCTCATCGCGCTGCCGATGACGCTCATCATCATCACGGAGGAGATCGACCTCTCCGTCGCGAGCGTCGTCGGGCTGTCGAGCGTGCTGACGGGCATGTTCGTCCAAGCGGGTCTGCCGCTTCCGGTCGCCGCGGTCCTCGCGATCGCGGGAGGAGCTGTGTGCGGTGCGATCAACGGCTTCCTCGTGACCGTCGTGGGCCTGCCTTCGCTCGCCGTGACGATCGGCAGCCTCGCGCTGTTCCGCGGTATCGCCGTCGGGCTGCTCGGCACGGCCGCAGTCACCGACTTCCCCGAGTTCTGGACGGATCTGGCGAAGGCCAACATCCCGGGCACGCCGATCCCGGGCGTCATGATCCCCTTCCTCGTCCTCGCGATCGTGTTCGCCGTCGTGCTGCACGCGACGCCGTTCGGCCGCGCCCTGTATGCGATCGGACTGAACAAGGAGGCGGCGCATTTCGCCGGCATCGACGTGGCGCGCTCGAAGTTCACGCTCTTCGTGCTGAGCGGCGCCATGGCGGCCTTCGCCGGGGTGTACTTCACGCTTGACTATGGCAGCGCCCGCGGTCAGAACGCGATGGGCATGGAGCTGCAGATCATCGCGGCCGTCCTACTGGGCGGCGTATCGATCTTCGGCGGACGAGGCGCCCTCCACGGCGTCATCGCGGGCGTGCTGCTCATCGGCACGCTCAGCAGGGCGCTGCAGATCGCGGGCGTCTCGAGCGCCGTGATCAACATCATCACGGGCGTGCTCCTGATTCTGTCGGTCATCTCGGCCGCCGTCCTTGCCGGGGCGCGCTCACGGCGAGAGGCCGCCCTCGGGCGGCGCCGACAGCTCCGCGAACGGGCGAAGCTCCCCACCTGACCCGAGAGACCTCACCACGAAAGGAACAACGATGTTTGGACACAGCACTTCCCGTCGCCTCCTCGGCGCCGGCGCGATCGCCGCGAGCGTCGCCCTGGTCGCCGTCGGCTGCTCGAGCGACGACGGCGGAACGGGCGAAGAAGGCGGATCCGGCGACGAAGCCGCCTCGATCACCTTCCTCCCGAAGAACCTCGGCAACCCCTACTTCGAGACGTCGCGCGTCGGCGGCGAGACCGCGGTCGAAGAGTTCGGCGGATCCTTCGACGAGGTCGGCCCTGCGGAGGCGAACCCGACCTCGCAGGTCAGCTACATCCAGACGGCTGCGCAGCAGCAGGTCGATGCGCTCGTCGTGTCCGCGAACGACCCGAGCGCGATCTGCGACGCTCTCGAGGAGGCGAGCTCCGTCGGAACGAAGATCGTGACGTTCGACTCGGACACCGATCCCGAGTGCCGCGACCTGTTCGTCAACCAGTCGTCCGCCGAGCTGATCGCCCAGGCGCAGGTCGACCTCATCGCCGAGCAGATCGGCGGCGAAGGCGAGATCGCGTTCCTGTCGGCTGCCGCGAACGCGACGAACCAGAACGCCTGGATCGACATGATGAACGCCGAGCTCGAGGCCAACCACCCCGACATCGAGGTCGTCGACACGGTGTACGGCGACGACGACGACCAGAAGTCGTTCGACCAGACGGCCGCCCTGCTGCAGACGCACCCCGACCTCGCGGGCATCGTCTCGCCCACCACGGTCGGCATCGCGGCGGCCGCGCGTTACCTCTCCACGTCGGAGTACCAGGGCGAGGTCGCGCTGACGGGCCTCGGCACGCCGAACCAGATGCGCGAGTACGTCGCCGACGGCACGGTCACGGCGTTCGCGCTGTGGAACCCGGAGGAGCTGGGTTACCTGTCCGCCTACGCGGCGAACGCCCTCGTGACGGGCGAGACCGACGGATCCGAGGGCAGCACGTTCGAGGCTGGCGAGCTCGGTGAATACACGGTCGGCGCCGATGGCGAGGTCGTGCTCGGCGAGCCGTTCGTGTTCGACGCGGACAACATCGAAGATTTCGACTTCTGAGCGTATGAATGAGGGCCGGCCGGAAAGCATCCGGCCGGCCCTCATTCATGCGTCGACCGCGTCACCCACGCCTCAGTCCGCAAGTCTCCGACGAGTCCGCTGCGAACAGCGACGGACTTGTCGGAGACGTGCGGAGTCGTCAGCGCTGGTTCTGGCGCGGAGCGTGGGAGCGGCCGGAGCCGCCTCGTCCACCGCGCGAACGACGGGCGCCGCCCTGCGGATGACCGCCCTGACCCTGGCGCTGAGCGCGCTTGCGGCGCGCGTTCGCGCCCTGTGAGGTGCCACCGCCCTGCGACCCCGGTGCCGGAGCGTTGCCGGATCCGGGACCGCCCGGGCGCGGGGCGACGTGCTCGGCGCGATCGCCGATCAACTCGACGAGTGCGGGGCTGTCGGGCGTGACACGCTGCGGCTGAGCGGTGATGCCGGCGCGACGCAGCAGCTGCTTCACGTCGGAGCGCTGGTCCGGGGTCATGAGGGTGACGACGTCACCGGAGGCACCGGCGCGAGCGGTGCGGCCCGAGCGGTGCAGGTACGCCTTGTGATCGGCGGGCGGGTCCATGTGCACGACGAGGTCGATGCCATCGACGTGGACGCCGCGCGCCGCGACGTCGGTCGCCACGAGCACCTTGACGCTGCCGTCGGAGAGCGCCGCGAGGTTGCGGTCACGCGCGTTCTGCGACAGGTTGCCCTGCAGGTCGACGGCGGGGATCCCTGCAGCGGTGAGCTGCTTGGCGATGCGCTTGGCCTGGTGCTTCGTGCGCGAGAAGAGGATCCGCTTGCCGGCGCCCGTGGCGAGCTCGCGCACGATCGCCTTCTTGGCGTCCTGGTCGGCCGCCTCGAACACGTGGTGCGTCATGTCGGCGACGGGGGAGTCGGCTGGGTCGACGGAGTGCTCGACAGGGGACGAGAGGAAGCGCTTCGCGAGCCCCGCGACGCCGCGGTCGAGCGTCGCCGAGAACAGCATGCGCTGGCCGCCGGACGGCGTCTGCGACAGGATCCGCGTGACGCCCGGCAGGAAGCCGAGGTCGGCCATGTGGTCGGCCTCGTCGAGCACGGTGATCTGCACGCGGTCGAGCGAGACGATCTTCTGGTTGATGAGGTCTTCGAGCCGGCCGGGGCACGCGACGACGATGTCGACGCCGCGCGCGAACGCCTGCTCCTGCGGACGCTGCGAGACGCCGCCGAAGACGGTTGTGACGGTGAGGCCCTCGGCCTGAGCCAGCGGTGCGACGACCTTCGCGATCTGCGTGGCGAGCTCGCGGGTCGGAGCGAGGATGAGGCCGGTCGGGCGGCGGGGGGTCCGCTTCTCGTCGGAGAGGCGCGCGGCGAGCGGAATCGCGAATGCCAGCGTCTTGCCGGATCCGGTCTTGCCGCGCCCGAGCACGTCGCGGCCCGCGAGCGTGGACGGCAGGGTCGCGGTCTGAATCGGGAAGGGGGTCGGGCGGTCGACGGCGATGAGCGCGTCGACGATGCGGGCAGGAACGCCGAGGTCGGCGAAGGAAGGGGTCTGCGCAGGGGCAGCGGTCATGAAGAACTCTCTCGATTGAGCCCGGCGCACGCGGCGATGGCGACTGGCCGGGAAGAGGGCGAACGCGGCGGAAGCCGAATCCGATTCGCCACGGGAGCGGTGCGAGCATGGATTGCTCGAGCAGACCGCGACGACGAGCGCACGTCGGCGCTCATTCCGTAGTCTAACGTGCGAAAGCCGCCGAAGAGCTGAATGCTCTCCGGCGGCTTTCGTCAGGGGATGGCGCTTACGCGACGTCCTCGGTCACGAGGGGGTACACGCCGTTCTCGTCGTGCACCTCCTTGCCGGTGACCGGCGGGTTGAACACGCACACGCACTTGATCTCCGTGCGCGGGCGCACGATGTGCTTGTCGTGGTTGTTCAGCAGGTACAGCGTGCCGGGCTTCAGCTCGTGCACCTCACCGGTGGCGACATCCTCGATCTCGCCCTCGCCGGTCGTGATGAACACGGCCTCAATGTGGTTCGCGTACCAGAACTCGCTGACCGTGCCGGCGTAGAGCGTCGTCTCGTGAACGGAGAAGCCGACGCCCTCCTTCGCGAGGACGATGCGCTTGCTGCGCCAGTTCTCGCTCTTGATGTCGTACTCGGTGTCGGTGATCTCGTCGAGAGTGCGAACGATCATGGAGTGGTCCTTTCGTAGTGGGTCGACGTCCAGGTGTGCCGCGCGACGACTCAGGCCGCGAGGGCCTCGTCCGTGGCGGCTTCGATGATCGCGAGGCCCTTGTCGAGCTCTTCCTCGGTGACCGTCAGCGGCGGCAGGAGCTTCAGGACCTCGTCCTCGGGGCCGGACGTTTCCACGAGCAGGCCGCGGTCGAAGGAGCCCGAGGCCACGCGGCCAGCGGTCTCACCGTCGGCGTACTGCAGGCCGCGAGCGAGACCGCGACCCTTCGCGACGAGGCCGGCGTCGGGGTGCTTCGCCGCAATCTGATTCAGGCGGCTCTCGACGTAGGCACCCTTGCGGATCGTGGCCTTCTCGAGCTCGTCGTCGCTCCAGAAGGTGCGGAACGCCTCGGCAGCGGTGACGAACGCGGGGGCGTTGCCACGGAACGTGCCGTTGTGCTCGCCCGGCTCCCAGACATCGTGCTCGGGACGCACGAGGGTGAGCGCCATCGGCAGGCCCACGCCCGAGATCGACTTCGAGATGCAGACCATGTCGGGGACGATGCCCGCCTCTTCGAAGCTGAAGAAGCCGCCCGTGCGGCCGCAGCCCATCTGCACGTCATCGAGGATCAAGAGGATGTCGTGCTTCTTGCACAGCTCCGACAGTCCGCGCAGCCACTCGGCACGCGCGGTGTTCACGCCGCCCTCACCCTGGACCGTCTCGACGATCACGGCGGCCGGCTTGTTCAGCCCGCTGCCCGTGTCGGTCAGAAGACGCTCGAAGTAGAAGAAGTCGGGGTAGTCGCGGTCGAAGTAATCGTCGTACGGCATCGGCGTCGCGTGCACGAGCGGGATGCCCGCGCCACCGCGCTTCAGCGAATTGCCCGTGACGGACAGTGCGCCGAGCGTCATGCCGTGGAACGCGTTCGTGAAGTTCACGACCGACTCGCGACCGGTGATCTTGCGCGCGAGCTTGAGCGCGGCCTCGACGGCGTTCGCGCCACCCGGGCCGGGGAACACGACGCGGTAGTCGAGGTCGCGCGGCTCGAGGATGAGGTCGTTGAACGTCTGCAGGAAGTCGCGGCGCGCCTCGGTGAACATGTCGAGCGAGTGCAGGATGCGGTCGCTCGAGATGTAGTCGACCAGCACCTTCTTCAGGACGGGGTGGTTGTGCCCGTAGTTGAGCACGCCGGCTCCGGCGAAGAAGTCGAGGTACGCACGGCCGTCCGTGTCGTACAGGTATGAGCCGAGAGCGCGATCGAAAACGACCGGCCATGAACGCGAGTAACTGCGCACGTTCGACTCCTGGCTGGTGAACGCGGCGAACGTGGGATCTTCGGTGAGGGACATCGTGTTTATCCTCCAGGGAACGCCCCGGCACGGGGCAATGACACGTGACGCTCTCGCATCTCGCGGCTGGGCCCGTCGGACCCAGGCTTCACATATCTATGCGGGCATGAACGGCCCGATGAGGTGCACGGGTTCCGGGTCGTGACCATCGGGGAAGTGATCGGCTTCGAAGAGAGGCTCGACGCTCTCGCCGACGTTCCACCGCCGGGCGAACGACGCGAACAGTCGCTGGGAGGCGATGTTGTCGTCGGTGATCGTCGTCTCGACCCAGCGGATCGGGTCGTCATCGCCGGCGGCGGTGACGAGATCGTCGAGCATGCGGCCCGAGAGGCCGCGTCCGCGCTGGTCCGCGTCTACCGCGACCTGCCACACGAACAGGCGTGTGGGGTCGTCAGGGCGACGGTATCCGAGCACGAAGCCCACGACACGATCGTCCTGCACGGCAACACGGCACGAGCGCGCGAAGTCGCGGGCGAAGAGCACGTAGGAATACGACGAATTCAGATCGAGAGTCTGCGAGTCGCGGGCGACTCGCCACATGCCACCTCCGTCATCAAGCCGAGGGGGTCTCAGCGCCACCGGCGCATCACCGGTCGACAGAGGATCCTGCTCGTTCTGCAATGACATGTCTCCCCGACGATACCGGTTTGAATATCGATCGCAACTTGACCGTGACGCATTCGAGGGCCGAAACGGGGGCGTTCGCGGTGCTGCTGACACGGCAGAAACGGTCAGCGTTCGGACTCTCGGATGGCGCTCTCGACCTCGCGCAGCATGGCATCGCGCGCGGCGACACCGCGGCGTCCGCGATGGGTGACGACGGCGTCGACGAGCGCCTCGGTAATGAGCATGAGGGCGGCGCGCGAGGTGTGCAGCAGCTCGTCGCGGAACGACTCTCCGACAGGCGGCACGATGAGCGCCGTGTCCGCCTTCTCGGCGACGGCAGACCGTGCGAACGACGTGACGGCGATGACGTGCGCTCCCGAGTCGCCCGCGGCGCGCATCACAGCCAGGGTGGCGTCGCTCGCGCCGGATCCGGAGATCACGACGCACACATCGGCGGGCGTCATCTGCCGGGCCGCGATGCGCTGGGCGAGTGAGTCGTGGATGAACTCGGCGGGGCGCCCTGCCGCCGTCAGCCGCAGGTGAAGATCGAGGCCGAGGGGCGAGCTGAGACCGTTCGCGACGACGAGCACGCGCGGGGCGGCATCAAGCGCCGCAACGACGGAGGCGAGCGCCTCCTCCGTGAGCCCGGAGACAGTGTGATCGAGCCGCGACGCGAAGTGGCTCACCGATCGGCGCAGCCTGCCGAGCAACGAGGGATCCTCGGGGGCGTGCGCGGGGGTCGCGAGCGCGAGTTCGCGTGTCACCGCGACGCGCAGTTGTGGGTACCCGTCGTAGCCGAGCGTCTGTGCCGTACGCACGACTGTCGCGCGACCGACGCCGACGGCATCCGCGAGATCCTGCGCGGTCGATTCCACGGTCGTCGCGAGATCCGCGGCGATCGCCTCGGCGACCCGTCGCTCGCCCGCGTGCATCGAGGGCGCGAGCGCACGGATCCGCGCGGTCGCGGGGGCGTCATCGGCTCCTGACCATCCCACGGACGCGGGCTCCCTCCATGATGCGGCGGCGGATCGCCCCCGAGACGGCGTCGACGAGCATGGTCGCGGCGATCACGACGATCAGCAGCATGCCCACCGTTGCCCACTCACGATAGTTGGTGTAGTTCGACAGCATGGATCCGATGCCGCCGGCGCCGACGAGGCCGAGGACCGCCGACATGCGGATGCCGAGCTCGAAGCGATAGAGCGCGAACGACATCAGCGAGGGGAGCGCAGCCGGCCACAGCGCCCACCGCAGCACCGCGATTCGTCCGCCGCCAGCGGCCTCGACCGCTTCGGCGGCGTTGTCACTCAGCGACTCGATCGTCTCGTAGGTCCACTTGCCCTGCGTGCCGACGCCCGCGATCCCGAGCGCGAGTGCGCCCGTGAAGGGGGTGAGCCCAGTCACCGTCAGGAGGATGAGCGCGATGATCACCTCGGGCACCGCGCGGATCATGGCGAAGATCCCGCGGAGGATCGGGCGCAGCCACGCGGGACCGACCCCGTGAGCGGCGAGCATCCCGAGGGGAATCGACAGGGCGACGCAGAGGATCGCGCCGAGCCACGCCATCGAGATCGATCGCCAGGTCTCGAACAGGGCGCGTGGCAGCTTCTCCCAATCGGGGCTCGCGAACATGAGCGTGCCGTATTCCCACGAGGAACGCGGCAGGTTCAGCAGCGCACCCCAGTCGACGTCGAGGAAGGCCACGGCCGCGAGGATGACGGCGCCGACGGCGATCGTCCACGTCGTGGTCCCGGCGCGAGAGGGGGCCTTCGGCAGCGCGGTCATGTGAGCCTCCGTCGCAGCACGTTCGAACACACTTCGATGAGAATCACGACGACGAGGATCTCGAGGATGATGAGTCCGACGTCGTCGTATGCGTAGAAGCCGAATCGTTCGTTGAGCAGGCGCCCGATGCCGCCGGCGCCGACGATGCCGAGCACCGCAGAGATACGCACGTTCAGCTCGAGGGCATAGAGCCACTGGTTCCAGAAGAGCGGGCGGGTCTGTGGGATCGCGAGCGCGCGATTCAGCTGCGACTGCGTCCCGCCCGCGGCGCGGCCGGCTTCCAAGTACGGGTGGCGCTCGGAGTCGATTGCCTCGGACACGAGCTTGACGATCACGCCGAGGTCGAACAGGAACAGCGTCAGCAGGCCGGGGAGCGCGCCGACGCCGACGAGCGCGACGAGGATCGTGGCGTACACGAGGTCGGGGACCGAGCGGATCACGTTGATGATGGCGCGCACGACGCGCCGCGTCGCCCCGTTCGGGTTCGTCGGGCGCGCCGCCCACAGAGTGAGTGGGACGGACACCGCCGCCGCGAACGCCGCCCCCACCAGCGCCATCTGCAGTGTCTCGAGCATCGGCATGAGCGTGCGCGGCAGGAAGGTGAAGTCGGGCTGCAGCAGTTGCAGCATCTTGTTCGCGCCGTTGCGCCAGTTGCGCGCGATCGAGGCGAAATCGAGCTCGACGCCGCCGATGGCCGGCAGGCAGGTGAGCACCGTGAACGTGATGAGGGCGGCCGCAACGAGGGCCGTCTTCGGCCACGTGCGCGGCCGGGGTGGGACAGCGAGGCTCACGACGTTCCCAGGCGGTCCTGCGGCTGGATCCGGCGGCCGTAGATCTGCTCGAAGTCCGCGTCCGTGGCGCTGGCGGCCGGACCGTCGTAGACGATCTCGCCCGCGCGCAGCCCGATCATGCGGGTCGTGTAATCACGTGCGAGGTCCATGAGATGCAGGTTGACGAGTACTGTGAGCCCGCGCTCGGCGTTGAGCGTGACGAGCTCGTTCATCACGGCGTGCGCGGTGGGCGGATCCAGGCTCGCGACGGGTTCGTCCGCGAGCATGACGTGCGGCTCCTGCGAGAGGGCGCGCGCGATCGCGACGCGCTGCTTCTGGCCGCCCGAGAGGGATCCGGCTCGCGTCCAGACCTTCTCGAGCATGCCGACCG
The DNA here is from genome assembly GCF_014640975.1 of Microbacterium faecale. NCBI lineage: Bacteria > Bacillati > Actinomycetota > Actinomycetes > Micrococcales > Microbacteriaceae > Microbacterium > Microbacterium faecale. Next base: position 231,349 of record NZ_BMHO01000002.1, on the reverse strand, counting down.
CGTCGAGCGCCGCGAGAGCGATCCGGCGGTCTTCGGGGCTCGGAATCCCGAGGAGGGTCCGCAGCGGGTGCGAGCGCGCGAAGCGGCCGACGAGCGTGTTGCGGTAGACGTCGACGCGCTCGGCGAGGTTGAACGCCTGGAAGATCATCCCGACGTCGCCGCGCAGCGAGCGCAGCGCGCGGCCGGAGAGGGACGAGACGGTGTGCGGCCCGACCTCGACCGTCCCCGCGGTGACCGGCACGAGACCGTTGATCGTGCGGATCAGGGTCGACTTGCCGGATCCGCTGAGGCCGACGATCGACACCATCTCACCGGGCGCGATGGTCAGCGAGACGTCCTTCAGCGCCGTCGTGCCGTTGGGGTAGGTGACCGATGCACCGTCGAGGCGAATCGACCACGCGGCCGAGGCCGGGTTGTTCCCGGCCTCGGCGCGTGGTGTGGCAGAGGACATGCGCGTCAGCCCGCGAACTGCTCGAGGATCTCGCCGTAGCGGGTGATCTCCTCTTCCGCGGTCTCGCTCGTCCAGTCGGACAGGCCGACGAGATCGAACATGACGTCGGCCGCCTCGTCGGAGGAGTCCGCGTAGTCGTCGAGCAGCGTCGTCAGCTCGGCGACGAGGTCGCCCGGCAGCGTGTTCGTCACGGCGACGCCGCCGTTCGGGATCATCTCGGTGTAGGCGAAGGCGACGGCCTTGTCGGCGATGTCCGGGATCTCCTCGGTCACCGTCGTGCGGGCATCCCAGTAGGCGAAGCCGATCTCGGCGTCGCCGTTCGCGACCGCGATGACGGCGTTGTTGTTGCCCTCGACCGGGATCTGGTCGATGTCGGCGTCGGTGTCGAGTCCGGCCTCGCGCATGGCGACGACGGGGTACTGGTAGCCAGCGGGCGAGGTCGCAGACTGCAGGGCGACCTTGGCGCCAGCGGCCTCGGCGAACTTCTCGGTGCCGACCGGGCCCTCGCCCATGGCCGAGCTGCCCGCCTCTTCGAGGCCGTTGCAGTACGACAGCTCGATGCCGCTGGCGTCGTACGCGGCCATGACGGGCTCGTCGTCACAGTAGGTATCGGGGTCGTTCGTGTAGGCGACAGCGGCGTAGCTCGTCGCGCCGAAGCGGACGTCGCGGAGGATGAGCTCCGCGTCGAACTGCTCGATCGCGTTGTAGAGCGAGCCCGCGTCCGTGATGATGACGTCCGAGCCGCCGGATCCGAGCGATTCGACCGTGGCCGTGTAGTTCGTCGCGACCTTGCCCTCGACGTCGATGCCGAGGCCCTCCGAGAGGTGGGCGGTGAGGGGATCCAGCGCCTCGGCGAGGTCGGCGCCCTCGACGGACGGGACGAGCGAGATCGTGAGGGTCTCGGGCCATTCGCCGTCAGCGGCGGCGTCGCCGCCAGAGGCGCAGCCGGCGAGGCCGAGGGAGAGGACCGCGACGGAGCTCGCGGCGAGCAGGGACGTGCGCATGGGGGTCACCTTTCGGAGGGGGTAGTGAAGGGGGTCTGCTGTGCGGCGCGTGCCCACGCCACGATCTGGTCCGCGAGGTCGGCGAGCGTCTCCGCCCGCATCGTCACCTCGGCGGTGCTCGTCGCGGCGGTTGCGCCGACGAGGGCGGTGTCCGCTCCGACCGCGGTGGCGGGGGAGAGGTCGTTCTCGACGATGTCGCCGATCGCGAGAACCGGGCCGTCGGCGAGCGCGCGCTCGATGATCGGGGCGAGCCCCGCCGGCTTGCCGGTGTCGTAGATCAGCTCGTCGAAGCGGTCGCGCACGCCCCACGCGGTGAGGGCAGGTTCCACGCCGGCGGCGGGCGCGTTCGTCGCGAGGACGACGCGCGTCTCGCGGGGGAGGTCCGCGAGGATCTCCGCCAGGCCGGGCGCCAGCTCCGCCGCGGCGTCCGGCGTGCCGAGCAGGCCGCGACTGGCGAGGTACGCGCGCTGGCGCGCCTCGGGATCGATCCCCGACTCCTCGGCAAGGGTGCCGACGATGTCGTATCCGTCACGGAACCGGTCGGTCTCGCCCGCGTCGAAGGCGCGGATCGTTGCCTCCACGCGCGCGAGGAACGCCTCATCCGCGTGCCGCGCGACCTCGCGCGCATAGGCGACCACGGGCCCCGCGCCAACGGCAACCGTCCCGTCGAAGTCGAACACGATTGTCGATGTCACATGCGCTCCCAAAGCCTCGGTGGACGATGCGTCCACGATAAGCACCGTATATGGACGGAGCGCTTACGGGAAGGTGAACTTCTGGTGTCCTCAACGACGGGCCGGAGGGACGGGCGCGTCGAGAGCCCGCAGCGCGCGCTCGAGCGCCTCGCGCAGCTCCGACCGCGCCGGTTCGGCGAGATCGGTCGCGTACTCGACCCCCTCGGGAATCCACGTCATCCCGTACAACGCCTCGCGCCAGTCGGAGCCGCCGACCGGCCAGCGCGTGTGCGTGTCGTCTTCGCGCGTCGCGCCCTGCGCCTAGACGCCGAAGTGCTCGTTCATCGGCACGAACGGCAGGTCCATGACGACGTCTGCCTCGATCTGATGCGGCGTCCAAGACGATGCGATGAGCACGCGTTCCGCCACCTCATCGTCGGAGATGTCGCGCGGCGTGAAGATCACACGGGTGTGCTCGATCTTCTCGATGCGATCGAGGCGGAACGTACGCCAATCGTCGCGGTCGAGATCCCACGACAGCAGGAACCACCTGTGGCCGGCGGGCGCGAGCGCGTGTGGCTCGACGCGTCTGGTGCTCTCCTGCCCGCGCGCATTCCGGTACCTCAGGCGCACTCGCTCCCGGTCGCGCGCGGCGAGCGCGAGCTCGCCGAGCACCGCTGGTGACACAGTGCGGCCTTCCGGTGCTCGAGGGGAGTGCACGGAGGACGCGAGCGCATTCACCCGGCGGCGCAGCGCCGACGGCAGCACCTGCTCCAGTTTCGCGAGCGCGGTGAGGGTCACTTCCGGGCCGCCGACCGGCTGTTGCGTCGCGGCGATCCGGAGCCCGATCGCCATCGTGACGGCTTCGTCATCGTTGAGCAGGAGCGGGGGAACGGCGCTGCCCGCTTCGAGGCGGTATCCGCCTGCGGATCCCGGGGGCGACTCGACGCGATAGCCGAGCTCGCGCAATCGATCGACGTCGCGGCGAACCGTGCGCTGGGTGACGCCGAGTCGCGCCGCGAGGTCGGAGCCGCGCCAGTGGCGATGCGTCTGCAGCAGGTTGAGCAGAGCGAGGGCGCGCGAGGTCGTTCCCGTCATGCGACTCAGGCTGTCACAGATTGCGGTCACGGTCTGTCCGCATGAGTTTCTACGCTTCCCGCATGACTGACGACAATCACATCGAAGCCGAAGGGCTCACCAAGGTCTTCACCGCGCGAAAGAGGCGGGTCACTGCCGTCGCCGACGTCACCTTCACGGTGCGACCCGGGGAACTCGTCGCCTTCCTCGGACCGAACGGCGCGGGCAAGTCCACCAGCCTTCGGATGCTCACCACTCTGCTGCCGCCAACCGCGGGGGCGGCACGTGTGGTTGGGCACGACGTGCGCCGCGAGCCCGCTGGCGTGCGCGCCCGCGTCGGATACGTCGGGCAGCACACGAGCGGGGCGTTCTCGCAGCGCGTGCGCGACGAACTGATGAGCCAGGGGGCGTTCTACGGCATGGGCAAGCGCGAGCGCGTCCGCCGGGCCGACGAACTGATCGAGTCGCTTGACCTCACCGGGTTCGCCACTCGCACGGTGCAGGACCTCAGCGGCGGACAGAAACGGCGCCTCGACATCGCCCTCGGGCTGATGCACGCACCACCGCTGATCTTCCTCGACGAGCCGTCCACGGGGCTCGACCCGCAGAGTCGAGCGAACCTGTGGGAGCACATCGTTGAACTCCGACGGCGACATGGCACGACGGTCTTCCTCACCACGCACTATCTCGATGAGGCCGATCGCTACGCCGAGCGCGTGATGATCATGGACCGTGGCCGCATCATCGCGGACGACGCGCCCGCGGCGCTGAAGGAGACCCTCGCCGGTGGGACCGTCACGCTCGGATTCGCGCGTGACGAGGAGGCGACGCGCGCGCGATCGGTCGTGAGCGCGCTCGCCGGATCCGACGCGCACCAGACCGACGCATCGCTCACGCTGACTGCGCCGCACGTTGACCGTCTGCTTCCGCGGCTCGTGCGCGACGCGGAGGCCGCGGGGAGCCCCGTGGCCAGCGCCACGGGCGTGCCGCCGACGTTGGACGACGTGTTCCTTTCCCTCACCGGCCGCACGCTCCGTGACGCAGACGATCGAGGCACGGGGACGGACACCACCGACGCGACGACCGAGGCCGTCGCACCCGACACGACAGGAGTTCGATGATGTTGACCGACACCCAGGTGCGCCCGCGCCTCGTCCGAGACAGCCGCCACGTGCTGATCCGTGAGCTCAAGCCCGTCGTGCGGGATCCGTTCTCGCTGATCTTCAGCCTGCTGCAGCCGCTCGTGTTCCTCGGACTGTTCGCGCCGCTGCTCGTCGGTGAGATCGGGGGATCGACGCCCGAGACGCTGCGGTGGTTCGTTCCCGGTGTGCTGGTGATGCTCGTTCTGTTCGGGACCGGCGCCATCGGATCCAATCTGCAGTACGAGATGTCGACGGGATCGCACGAGCGCACCCTCGTGGCGCCGCTATCCCGCCCAGCACTGCTGATCGGGCGAGCGTTGAAGGAGATCGCGCCGATCATCGTTCAGGCGCTGTTGATCGCGCTGATCGCCTGGCCGTTCGGGTTCACGGCTGACCCGATGGGCCTCGTCATCGGTCTCGTGCTGCTGGCCGTCTTCGGGGTCGGTCTGGGCGCGCTGTCGTACTCGCTCGCGCTGGCGTCGAAGCGCCGGGAATGGCTGTTCTGGGGAGTGCAGCAGACGCTCATCTTCCCGCTCCTCATCTTGTCGGGCATGCTGCTGCCGCTCGAAGAGGCTCCGGCGTGGATGCGTGCGGTCGCCGCGGTCAACCCGGTGCGCTGGGTGGTCGATGCCGAGCGGGCGCTCATCGCCGGAGATTTCCTCGACCCCTCCGTGGCGTGGGGAGCTCTCTCCGCGGCCGCCGTGGCTGCCATGGGTCTCGCCATCGGTGTGGGGGCGATCCGCCGGAGAAACTGACGAGGCGCGAGGAGCGGCCGTGCCCGCGTCGTGGTGACGCGCGAGACATGATCACGGCGCAGGCGCGGTGTTCCAGCGCAGGCGAAGAGTGGGGCACTTCGCGCGGATCCGCATCCGAGGGCCGGTCCGCGGATGCGACTCATCTCCGCGGTTGCGCTCGCGGTCACGACGAGGGTGGATGCGCACGCATGGTCCGGTCCATGGAGTGGGGTCACGCATCCGTGACCGGGACTCGCCTCCGCGTTTGCGGCCAGGGCGAGGGCGGACGCGCAGCGTTCCAGCGGAGGCGTGGTTCGCCGGCGAGCGTGTCACGGAAGAAGGCAGCCGTGTCGCCGACGGGGAAGATCGTGAGCAGCTTCATTCCGGACCCGTCGTCGATCCCGGAGACGAGAGCGGCGGATCCGCCGCCCGCGGGTGGCGTGATGACGGCGCGCTGTCGAATTCCATCGGCCTCCCATTCCGCGACCTGCGACGAGCGCGACGGGTCTGCCAGGAGCGGCCGCGCGGCATCGCTCACCCGTTGGAGCGGCGTCTCCGTCGCGCTGTCGCCGAGGCGAAACCACCCGTCCGGCAAGCCGAGTGCGCCGGCGAGGACGCCGTCGTTCCAGCGGTCGCTCTTGTATCCGTATGGCGTGCGCACCGTCGAGAACAGATAGCCGTAGACGTGAATGAGTCCCGCGTTGCCGACGGGGAAGCGAGCATCGACGCCGCCGACTTCGTGGATCCGCTCGAACAGTTCGCGTTCGACGACCGCCTCGCCGACCTTCTCGTCGATGACGGTCGACCACGACCAGCCGTCCACCCGACCAGCGCGAGCGTCTGCCTCGATGCATGCCAGGACCGCCTCGATCGGCGGAGGGGTCATTGGCCCGTCGTCAGCGGTGCTCATGTGGTTGGCGTGCGACAGAGGACGTCGTGCGCGGTTCCGAATGCCGCGTCACACCGCCGCAGCACGATCTTCTCCCCACCGATGCGCAGCCGAATCTCTGTCTCGTCCATACGCTCCGACTATGCAGGTTTCACGGGCGCGGCGCAACGGCGCGCGAGGCGGAGACGAGGGCGGCTGCCGGTTCAGTCGAACGAGGTCGTCACAAGGAGCATCGATCCCACGATGAACAGCACAACCACACCGAGGAGCGCGCCGACGATGGCCGGCCACACTCGAACCGTTCTGTCGACCTCGTGGCGACTGATCGTCATGAACGCCAGCACCAGCGCGCCGACCGATGGAACGACCGCGAGGGCGTCCCCGATGAACGGTACGAGAAGGAACACGGCGGACACGAAGCCGAGGAGCAACCCGTAACTGCCGATATCGCGTCGTCTACGCGGTGCATCCGGGATGTTCTTCACGGATCAATATTGCACCAGCGACCGGATGCCTCTCTGCGACCAGCTACGGAGACACGGACAGCGCTGTTCCTGCCGAAACTCATGTAGGAGGGTGACCGGCCCGGGGCACAGATCGAACCGATGCACGAGGCAAGCGACACCGGCTTCGCGCGGAATCCTCGGTGCTGCGGGCTCGCTGCGGACTGGAAGCTAAAAACTCCAGGTCAGAGCGTCGTGCTACCGGTAGTTCGTGAACTGCAGGGCGACGTCGAGGTCGTCCTGCTTACCCTTCAGTAGCGCGATGACCGACTGCAGGTCGTCGCGGCTCTTCGAGCTGATCCGGATCTCGTCGCCCTGGATCTGGCTCTTCACTCCCTTGGGCGCCTCGTCCCGGACGATCTTGCCGATCTTCTTCGCGACATCCTGCGCGATGCCCTCCTTGAGCGAGGTGACGATCCTCACCTGCTTGCCGCTCTCGAACGGCTCACCGCTGTCGAGGCTCTTGAGGGAGATGCCGCGCTTGATCATCTTCGACTGGAGCACGTCGAGCGCCGCCACCGCGCGATCCTTGGAATTCGCGACAATGAGGATCTGCTCGCCCGACCACGACACGTCGGTGTCGGTGCCGCGGAAGTCATACCGCTGGCTGAGTTCCTTGCGCGCCTGGTTGAGCGCGTTGTCCGCTTCCTGACGATCGATCTCACTGACCACATCAAAGCTGCTGTCCGCCATACCCCCAGCGTAGTTCTAAACTGGCCGAATCATGCAGGTGCTCACCGTCGACGACATTCGCGGGGCGTTCGTCAACGCCACAGACCGCGAACTCGAGATCCTCGACGTCGCCCCCGAGCTGCTCTTCGTCGACTGGTTCCACCTCGACTTCCTGGCATGGAGGGATCCATCGACGCCGGCACGCTGCTACGTCATCGTCGAGCTCGACGGCGAGCCGACGGGGATCGTGCTGCGCGTCGCGCAGTCGCCGGCGCGGGCGCGAACCGGGATCTGCAACATCTGTCGCACCATGCAGCCCGGCACTCAGGTGTCGATGATGAGCGCGCGCAAGGGAGGCGAGGCGGGACGGCGTGAGGAGAGCATCGCCACCTATATGTGCGCCGACGCGTCGTGTCACCAGAACGTGAGGATCGCCCATCCGCTCGCGCCGGGCGAGTTCCGCGCCGACGTCGACTTCCGCATCGACAACACCGCGCGCCGGATGCGCGACTTCGTCCGCCAGGTGCGCGACGCCGACTGACCTGGCGGGAACGTGCGGACTTGGCCTGCGCTACGGCAGGTTACCCGTCAGACGACCGTGGAACGTGCCGCTGGCCTCGTTTAGGCCGACGATCGTCACCTCGACGTTGTGGTCGCGGTACTTCTGCTCGATGCCGTCGAGCGCGGCGACAGTCGAGGCATCCCATACGTGTGACTTCGACATGTCGATCACGACCTTCTTCGGGTCGTCGGCGTACTCGAACTGCGTGGTGAGGTCGTTCGAACTCGCGAAGAACAGCTCGCCGTCGACGACGTACCGCGCCGCGGATCCGTCGGACGAGACCGTGCGGGAGACGCTCGTGAAGTGCGCCACGCGACGCACGAACAGGATCGCGGCAACGAACACCCCGATCACGACGCCGATTGACAGGTTGTGGGTGATGATCACGGGGATCACCGTCACGAGCATCACGATCGTCTCGCTCTTCGGCATGCGCTTCAGCGTCGAGGGCGCGATCGAATGCCAGTCGAAGGTCAGGAACGCGACCATGAACATCACCGCGACGAGCGCGCCGATCGGGATCAGGCTCATAATGGGGCCCAGGAACCACACGAGGATCAGCAGGAACACGCCGGCGGTGAACGTCGACACGCGCGTGCGGGCGCCGGAGGCGCGCACATTGATCATCGTCTGGCCGATCATGGCGCAGCCGCCCATGCCGCCGAACAGGCCCGACAGGATGTTTGCGCCGCCCTGGCCCACCGCTTCGCGTGTCTTGCTCGAGCGCGTGTCGGTGATGTCGTCGACGAGCTTCGCCGTCATGAGCGACTCCATGAGCCCGACAGCGGCGACACCGAGAGCGAAGGGTGCGATGATCTGCAGCGTCTCGAGCGTGAGGGGCACGTCGGGGAAGAACGGCAGCGGCGGACCGCCGGGCAGGGCCCCGAGATCGCCGACGCTCTTCACGTCGAAGTCGAACGCCCACACCGCGAGGGTCATGACGATCACCACGACGAGCGGCGCGGGCACGGCCTTCGTGAGCTTCGGGAACAGCCAGAGGATCAGCAGGCCGATGCCGATGATCGGGTAGATCATCCACGACGCGCCCTCGAAATGCTCGAGCTGGGCGACGGCGATGAGGATCGCGAGCGCGTTGACGAACCCGACCATGACGCTGCGCGGGATGAACCGCATGAGCTTGCCGACCCCGAGTACGCCGAGCAGGATCTGGATAATGCCGCCGAGGATGACCGTCGCGATGAGGTAGTCGAGACCGTACTGATCGGCGACGGGGCGCACCACGAGCGCGATGGCCGCGGTCGCGGCGGTGATCATCGCTGGCCGACCGCCGAGGAACGAGATCGAGATCGCCATGACGATCGACGAGAACAGTCCGACCTCGGCCGGTACACCGGCCGCCAGCGCGAATGCAATCGCCTCGGGGATGAGGGCGAGCCCGACGACGACGCCGGCGAGGATCTCTCGAGTGAGGAGCTTCGGCGACCGCAGCGCATCCATCACGGTGGGGCGCGGACGGTAGCGGTCCTTCTCGCGGGCGGGCGCGGACATTGCTGCCTCCAGAATGGAGTGGGGGAAGATGGTCGGGCGAACGCCCACACTGAACCCTACCGTTACGTGAGGGTTGACCACCAAATTGAGGAGCCGAGCTCGTGGCCGGAACCATCCACATCGGCGAGGTCGCCGAACGCACCGGTCTCTCGCTGCGGACGCTCCGCCACTACGACGACGTCGGCCTCGTCAAGCCGAGTGACCGCACCGATGCCGGGTACCGCCTGTACACGGACGCCGACGTCGAACGGATCCTGCTGATCCGGCGGATGAAACCGCTCGGTTTCTCGCTCGATCAGATGGGCGAAGTCCTCACCGCGAGCGCCGCATTGGCGAAGGATCCGTCCGACGCTACCGCTCGCGCGGCACTCGACTCGTTCGTGGCCGATGCGGAACAGCGGCGCGAGAAGCTCGCTGCTCAGCTCGAAGCGGCGGAGGAACTCATCGAACGCCTTGCGTCGCCTTTGCAGCCGCCCGCCAATCGCGCGGCGTCTGGCCGTGTGCACGACGGAACGCGCGCGTGAAGGTCGTGACGTCCTCGAATCCGCTCGCCTGCGCGATCCGTTCGATTGACAACGTGTTCTCGGGGTCCTCGAGCAGCCGGGTGGCGCGGCGTACGCGCTCGGCGCGGAGATATGCCGCGGGCGTTGTTCCCGCTTTCTCGAACGCCTGATACAGCCGCCGTCGCGACACGAAGTGGTGTTGTGCGACGTCCGCCATATCGATCCCCGGCGTGGTCGCGTGCTCGCGCAGGAACTGCTGTGCCATGTGCCGCAGACCACCGGACGTGCGCGGCGCCACTGTGCCTTCTCGGAACGACGATCGGATCATCACGTACGCGAGATCGCGTGCGACATCGGCTGACTCCAGCGGTGAGGCGGTGATCGGCGGATCCGCGACATAGCTGAAGAGACCGCGTGCGGCGACGTCGCGGATCCCGCCCGGCACGGCGAGGCGATTCATCGTGTCTTCGAGCATGCGCTCCGGGAGACCGAGAGATTCGCGCGAGACCTGGACGATCAGCTGTTCTTGCTCGGGCCAGGAGTAGTCCAGGTAGTACGGGCGGTCGGTGGCGTAGATGGACACCGCGCCCGGCGCGACGCTCGTCGCGGAGCCGTCACCGGCAACGATCCCGCGCGACGACCGCTGCAGCGAGATATGGACATCGTCGGATCCGGATCCGCGCGCGAGACGCTCGGTGCGCTCGGCGCTGGTGCCGCCCGTCGTGACACGCGATATCGAGATCCGCTCATCGAGGGGCGTGTGTTCCATCCGTCCCGTGAAGGTCTTTTCGAAGCCCGCGCAACGCAGGGGAACGAAACATCGGCTCACGACCGATTCCCAGTCATCGGCCGTCTCTGCTTCGAGAACAAACACGGTCGCGTCACCTCCATTAGTGAATGCTGAGCGTAGCCCGCCCCACCGCCGGCGGCTATCGCGTGTGAGGGCCTCGTGCACAAAACGCCGATCCGGTCGTGAGAACGGCCCACTGTGCACAAAACGCCGGGTGCCGAACGTGAGCGCGCTCCTAACGTCGGATCCAGTCGTCGCAGAGGGCGGCGTGGATGGGAGAGACGATGACGTTCTTCGAGGAGCGCGAGTGGCGCGGACGCGCATACATCGGTGGGTGGTCGCCGGTGGAGGAGACCCGGCCGGTCGTGAACCCGGCAACGGGAGAACAGATCGCGGAGGTCGGTTCTGGCACGCCCGCCGACCTCGACGACGCGGTCGGCCGAGCGTCAGCGGCGCAGCGCGAATGGGCGGCGAGGCCGGCGGAGCAGCGTGCGGCCGTCTTGCGCCGCGCGGCAGTGATCCTCGAGGAGAACTCCGACACGGTCGCCGACTGGCTCGTGCGCGAGGCAGGATCCGGTCGCGGGAAGGCCGAATTCGAAGTCGGCATCGTCGTGAGCGAAGCCCACGCCGCCGCCGCGACGGCGATGATGCCGTACGGGCAGCTGCTGCAGTCCACCCATCCGCGCCTCAGCCTGTCGCGTCGGCGTCCTGTGGGCGTCGTGGGGGTCATCTCGCCCTTCAACTTCCCCGCAATCCTGTCGTCGCGGTCCGTCTTTCCGGCGCTCGCGCTCGGCAACACCGTCGTCCTGAAGCCGGATCCGCGCACCGCCGTCTCCGGCGGACTGATCCTGGCCGCCGCGCTCGTGGAGGCCGGGCTCCCCGAGGGAGTGCTCGCGGTCGTTCCTGGCGGATCCGAGACCGGCGCGGCGCTCGTCGACCACCCGGATGTGCCGGTCATCTCCTTCACCGGATCCACCGTGGCCGGTCGCGCGATCGGCGAACGCGCGGGCCGGCTCCTCAAGCGGGTGCATCTCGAGCTCGGCGGCAACAACGCTCTGCTCGTGATGCCCGACGTCGACGTCGCCGCGGCCGCCGCGGCGGGAGCGTGGGGATCTTTCCTCCACCAGGGACAGATCTGCATGACGACGGGGCGCCACCTCGTCCACGCCGACATCTACGACGAGTACACCCGTCTTCTCGCGGAGAAGGCCGCGGCGCTCGGCGTGGGCGACCCGTCGACGGGAACTCCGCTCGGTCCGATCATCGACGCGTCGCAGCGCGACAGGGTGCACGACATCGTCACGCGCAGCGTCGAGACCGGCGCGAGCGTGCTCGCCGGAGGCGAATACACCGATCTGTTCTACCGACCCACGGTGCTCGGTGATGTGCGCGCCGATCATCCGGCATTCGTCGAAGAGATCTTCGGGCCGGTTGCACCGGTGCTGAGATTCGATGACGTCGGCGAAGCCATCGACATCATCAATGCCAGCGAGTACGGGCTCTCGGTTGGAATCCTCTCGTCCGATGCCTTCGGCGCGTATGAGCTCGCCGAGCGCATCGACACCGGCATCCTCCACATCAACGACCAGACCGTCGACGACGAGGCGCAGGCGCCGTTCGGGGGGACGGGCGCCTCTGGCACCGGGGCGCGCTTCGGCGGGCACGAGGCAAACATCGAGGCCTTCACGACCGGCCAATGGGCGACGCTCCAGTCGCGAATCCAGCGTTATCCATTCTGACGACAGCACCAATCACACACAGGAAAGGACGTGCGACGATGCGCGTACATCACAGTAAGAGCCGAATCCGAGCAGCAGCCCTCGTCTCGATCGGGGCGATCGCCCTCGCGGGGTGCTCGGCGACCAGCGACGCTAATGAGCCCGAACCAGAATCCGAATCCACGGACGCGTCGGGTGCCCTCGCCGCCGCTGAAGAGTTCCTCCAGCCCTGGGCCGTCGAGTCGGACAAGGACCTGCTGATCGACGAGCCCCTGGACGAGCCTGTCGAAGAAGGCGCGCAGATCGTCTATCTCGACGTGGGCACCCCCGTCAGCGCCGTGATGTGGGAGAACCTGCAGGCGCCGGCCGAACTCCTCGGAATCGACCTGGAGAGGGTTGAGACCGGTCGCGACGCCCAGAGCATCAACAGCGCGATGAACACGGTCGTCGAGCTCGAGCCGGACGGCGTGATCAACATCACGCTCGACCCGGTCTTCTTCGAATCACAGATTGCGCAGCTCGAGGAGATGGGCGCCCCGATCGCCAGCGGTTCGATCGTCAATTCGACCGAGTTCGGACTGCCGGAGGCGTTCAACGGTGCGGAATGGATGCGGATCAACGGCGAAGCACTCGCAGCGGCCGCGATCATGCGCTCGGGCGGCGCGGAGGAGTTCGTCTTCTACAACGTGCCGGAGTTCCCGTTCTCCGCTCTGGAGCTCGAGGGCGCCGAAGCGAAGATGGAGGAGCTGTGCCCGAGCTGCACGATGCGCGTCGTCGACATCCCGATCGCGGAACTCGGCTCGACCGCGGCCGATCGCGTCGTGAGCGACCTGCAGTCGAACCCCGACACCGAGTACTTCATCGCCGCTGTCGATGAGGTGCAGATCGGCCTGCCGCAGCGGATCTCCCTCGCTGGCCTCGACGTCGGCGGTATCGCGATGTGGCCGGCACCGCCCAACTATGAGCAGATCGCGAACGGAGAGCAGGACGCGACGCTCGCGGTCGACCTCAATCTCATGATGTGGACCGTGCTCGACCAGCTCCTCCGCGAGATGGCAGGACAGAGCTATGAGTGGCCGGACGTCGCGACCCGCGCGAGCACCATCACCCATGTCATCGATCAGGAATCAGCACCGGCAAACGCGAGCGAGGGCTACGTCAGCATCCCCGACTACCAGGACCGGTTCGCCGAGAACTGGCTCGTCGGCTGATGGGCGCGCGTGTGGGCACCGGGCCGCTTCTTCGCGCGACGGGGATCGTCAAGGCATTCTCGAACCTGGTCGCGCTCGACAGCGTGAGTCTCGACGTGAACCCCGGCGAGATCGTGGCGGTGCCGGGGCACAACGGGTCGGGGAAATCCACGCTCGTGAAAGTGCTCGCCGGGGTCTACGCGCGCGACGAGGGCGAAGTGGAGCTCGCCGACGAGGTGGAGCTCCACTTCATCCACCAAGATCTGGCGCTGATCGGCGAGCTCTCCGCCGCCGAGAACCTCGCGCTCGTGAAGGACGAGGGCGCGGGGGCGGCCGCACCGCTCCGCGCCGCCTCGGAGCGGGCGCGCACGATCGAGCTGATCTCGCGTTTCGGCGCACCGTTCGACGTGGACAGGCCGGTGCGCGAGCTGTCGCCCGCGCAACGCGCCGTCGTCGCGATCTGTCGCGCACTCGACGGCTGGGACCACCCCTCGAACGTCATCGTGCTCGACGAATCGACCGAGTCGCTTCATCGCAACGAGGTCGAGGTGCTGTTCGACGCGGTTCGACGCCTCGCGTCCGACGGCGCAGGTGTGGTCTTCGTCTCACACCGACTCGACGAGGTCTTGAACCTCGCCGACCGAGCGATCGTACTCCGCGACGGACAGACCGTCGCCGACGAGCGCATCGACGAGCTCGATCACGCGCGTCTCGTCGAGCTGATCACGGGCGCGGCCGCTCACGCGACGACCGACCCCAGCGGTGCCCGCGCTCTCGACTCCGAAGCTGACGCGGTGCTCATCGTCCGCGGCCTCCGCGGCAGCACCGTCGAACACCTCGACTTCGACGTGCGGCGCGGCGAGATCGTCGGCGTCGCCGGTGTCCTTGGCTCCGGACGCGAAGCGGTGCCGTCGCTGGTGTTCGGCGCAGAAGACGCCGCCGCGGACCGCGTTGTCGTGTCCGGTCGCGACTATCAGCACCGGTCGCCACGGGCGAGCCTGCGCCGCGGCATCACCTTCGTTCCTTCCGACCGCGCCCGACTCGGTTCGGTCGCGGAGTTCACCGCGCGCGAGAACACGACGCTTCCGCAGCTGCGCACGCTCACGGGACGCTTCGGAGCCATCTCCGTCGGACGCGAACGCGCCGAAGCCGGACGACTCATGTCGGAGTTCGGCGTCCGGCCGCCCCGGACAGAGCAGCGACTGTCACAGTTCAGCGGCGGCAATCAGCAGAAGATCGTCATGGCGCGCGCCCTCCGCGATGACCCGGACATCCTCCTGCTTGACGAACCGACCCAGGGCGTCGACATCGGAGCAAAGGCCGCGATCTACGCCTCCGTCGACGCTGCCGCCGCTCGCGGCACCGCTGTCGTCGTGGCCTCCAGCGACGCGAAGGAACTCCTGCGCCTCTGCGATCGCGTCATCGTCATGCGCGACGGGCACCACGCCGTCACGCTCTCTGGCGCCGACCTCACCGAACATCGACTCGTCGCCGAGGGCTACGGGCTCGCCTGACACTTCTCCTCCTACCCGAAGGATCCCCCGTGAGCATCTCCCGCCAAGAAGTCCTGCACGCCCTGTCATTCCGCAACATCAGCGCGATCTACATCCTCGCCGTGATGGTGATCGTCTTCTCGATCTGGATCCCCGACAGGTTCCTCCAGCTCGGAGTGTGGCGCTCTCTACTCGACGCCGAGGCGCTGACGGGCATCGCCGCGATCGGTGCGCTCGTTCCGCTCATCGCCGGTTCGCTGAACCTCGCGATCGGCGCCCAGGTCGGGTTCGCCGCCATCGTCTCAGCCTGGATGCTCGCGCGTGCCGGCCTCCCGATCGCGATCCAGCTGCCGCTCGTGCTGGTCGTCGGCGCCGCAATCGGATTTGTCACGGCGATCGTGATCACGAAGCTCCGCGTTGAGCCGATCATCGCCACGCTCGGGATGAGCTCGATTCTCCTCGCCGGAATGGCATGGGTGTCGAACAGTCAACAGATCCTGGATCTCGGTCCCGACTATCGAATGATCGCGGCGACGCAGATCTTCGGGATCACCGTCCCCGTCTACCTCCTGCTGATCGTGGCGTTCGCGAGCTGGTACGTGCTCGAACGCACGCCCGCCGGTCGGCGAATGTACGCGGCCGGATTCAACCCCGAGGCCGCGCGGCTCGCGGGCGTCCGCGTCGAGTCGATGCAGATCTGGAGTCTGACGGCGGGCGGCGCCATCGCCGCACTCGCCGGAGCCGTTCTGACGAGCCGCATCAACGCAGGGGATCCGACGGTCGGACCGAGCTTCCTGCTCCCTGCGCTGACCGCCGTGTTCCTCGGCTCTACCCAGTTCAAGGGCGGTCGGTTCAACGTCTGGGGCACGGTCGTGGCCATGTACGTACTCGCGGTGGGAATCAAGGGGCTGCAGCTTGCGGGGCTCCCCAACTGGGTGAATGACCTCTTCTACGGTCTCGCGCTGCTTCTCGCCGTTGCGCTCTCGAAGTGGGAGAAGACCGCCCGCCGTACGTCGGCGGTCGGACGCATCGTGAACGCGGTGTTGCGCCGGTAACCTGGGGGCGTGACTGATCAGGGCCGGATGAACGTCGAATCCTTCAACCTCGACCACACGAAGGTCGCTGCGCCGTATCTGCGGGTGGCCGACCGGAAGACGCTCCCCGCGGGCGACGTGATCGTCAAGTTCGACGTGCGGTTCGCGCAGCCGAACGTCGACCATCTCGAGATGCCGGTGATCCACTCGATCGAGCACCTGTTCGCCGAGAAGAGCCGCGACCACTCGAGCCGCGTCCTCGACTTCTCGCCGATGGGATGCCAGACGGGCTTCTACCTGATCGTCGAGGGCGAGCACACGACCGAGGAGGTCGCCGACCTCGTTGCCGCGACGCTCACCGACATCCTCGACGCGACCGAGGTACCCGCCGCCAACACCGTGCAGTGCGGATGGGGAGCGAGCCACTCGCTGGACGGCGCGAAGACCGCTGTGCGTGCGTTCCTCGCGAAGCGCGACGAGTGGCTGACGGTGTTCGCGGACGGCTCGGCATGACCGCAATCGTCCTCCAGGTCGCGATGGAGGAGGAGGCGCAGCCGTTCCTCGACGCCGCGCGCGAGGCGAGTGACCCGATCCCCGTCGGGCGCGCGGTCCACCGTGGCATCGTGCTCGGTGACGCGACTGTCGTGCTCGTGATCAGCGGCATCGGCATGGTCAACGCCGCTGACGCCGCCGCCGGTGCGCTCCACCGCTACGGACCGGAGGGCGTGATCCTCGTGAGCGTCGGCTCCGCGGGCGGGCTCGCGTCGGATGCTCGCGTCGGCGATGTCGTCGTGGGCGGATCCGTGGTGAATCTCGACGCGGACGCGCGCGCCTTCGGCTACGAGCTCGGGCAAGTGCCCGGGATGCCGGCGTCCTATGCCGCGGATCCGGCCCTTGTCGCGGCGCTCACCGACGCCGCGGGCGACGTGCGTGAAGCGGCGATGGGGTCCGGCGAGAAGTTCGTCACGACTGAGCTTGCCCACGTGCTGCGGCGGGATTTCCCAGCGGTGCGGACCGTCGACATGGAGACGGCCGCCATCGCGCAGATCGCGCACAACCACGGCGTCCGCTTCGCCGCGTGCCGGGCGATCAGCGACCTGTGCGCCCCCGACTCGGACGAGTTCGCCACCCACATCGACGACGCGGCCGCCCGCTCGGCGCAGGTCGTCATCGAGGCGCTCACGCGGCTGGCGGCATGACGGATCCGTCGACTCCGGTCGCGCAAAAGCACCTTCCGGACCCCCAGATGGGTGCTTTTGCGCGACCGGAATCGCGCCGGGTCCGGCTCGACATCGCGTACGACGGGGCCGAGTTCCGCGGCTGGGCGACGCAGCCCAGTCTGCGCACGGTGCAGGGCACGCTCGAAGACGCACTGTGGCGGATCCTGCGCAGCGACGTGCGTCTCGTGGTCGCCGGGCGTACCGATGCCGGGGTGCACGCCACGGGGCAGGTCGCGCACGTCGATCTCGACGAACAACAGTGGGCGCGTGCCACGCGTCTGAGCCGCGGCGGATCGTCGGACCCGGACCCCGCCGCACCGCTCGCGCGCAAGCTGCAAGGGGTGTTGGGGCCCTATGCCGACGTCGCCGTCTCGCGTACGAGCATCGCTCCGGAGGGCTTCGATGCGCGGTTCTCGGCCGCGTGGCGACGGTACACGTACCGCATCGCCGATCGGACCGTGGGATACAACCCCCTGCAGCGCCGCGACACGACGTTCGTGCGCGTCCCGCTCGACGGTGAGGCGATGAACGCCGCCGCCTCGACGCTCGTCGGGCTGCACGACTTCGCCGCCTACTGCAAGCCGCGTGAGGGCGCGACGACCGTCCGGACGTTGCTCGAGTTCGACTGGCGCCGCGGAGCCGACGGCGTGCTCGTCGCGAACGTGAAGGCCGACGCTTTCTGCCACTCGATGGTGCGAGCGCTCGTCGGCGCGTGCGTCGCCGTGGGGGAGGGGCGCCTTGACGTCGCGGACGTCGCTCAGCTGCGCGACGAGCGTACGCGCACGAGCGCCTTCACTGTGCTTGATGCGCGGGGACTCACGCTGACCGAGGTGGGCTATCCACCGGACGATCAGCTCGCGGCGCGCGCCGAGCAGACACGCGCCCGGAGGGATCCGCTTGATGTCATAGACGATTCGTAGCGAGACGGTATCGGCGGCACAGCCCGCGGGGCTACCGTGAGAGGACCATGCGAATCCTGTCGTACAACCTTCGCAAGCACGCAGCCGCGGCCGAGCTCGATGCCAGGGCCGAGCGCTGGGACCCCGACGTCATGTGCCTGCAGGAGGCCGATGTCGAGAACCTCCCGAGCCGAATCGAGGGTCTGCGGCTCGCCGCTGCGACCGACCGCAACCGCCTCGGACTCGCCATCTACTACCGCGAGAGCTCGTACCACTTCGTCGAGTCTGTCTCGATGGGGCTCAAGAAGTCGCTCCACGACATCGTCCTGCGTCCCGCGCACGAGCGGTTGCTCGGCGTGCAGCTGTTCGACATCGACGGCGGCCGCGAGATCACGTTCGCGTCGTTCCACGCGGCGCCGCTCACGGCCCTCAACTCGCTGCGGCGCTCGCAGATCCGATCGGCGCTGCAGGCGCTCGAGCACCTCGGTCCCGGCACGCCGACCTTCATGGCCGGCGACTACAACTACCCCGTGTTCAAGGAGCGCCTCGGCGACCAGATCCGCGAACACGGCTACGACATGACCCTCAGCGACACGCGCACCTACACGCGGTACCGCTTCTTCAAGGGCCACTACGACTTCGTCACGAGCCGCGGGCTCTCGATCGGCGAGGTCATCACGCTGCCGCAGGGCGCGAGCGACCACCTGCCGATCCTGATCGAGGCCGAGTACCGCCGCGACCGGCGGTAGGGGTCAGGCGATCCGCTGCGGTAGCCCCGCGAGCAGCACGTCGAGCTTCTCCGCCGTGTCTTCCCACCCGGTGACGGCGACGCACTCGACGCCCATGTCGAGCACGGGGCGGTCGTTGCCGCCCTCGTCGAGGCGGTCGCCGTAGAACAGCATGTCGTCGAGCGAGACGCCCGTCTGCTCGGAGAGCTGATTCATGCCGTACGCCTTGTCGATGCCCTTGCGGGTGATGTCGACCGACGTGGATCCGCCCGAACGCACCTCGAGGTCGGGGATCCGAGCCGCCACGGCGTCGCGGAGGGCCGACTTCTTCTCGCTCGTCGGATCCCACGCCGTCTTCGCGTCGACGGGGGCCGCTTGGCCGAGCGCCGAGAAGGTGATCTGCGAGCCGCGGTCCTCGAGGATCTCGCCCCAGGTGTCTGTCTCCCAGTAGCCGAGGCGCTTTGCCTCCTCCTCGACGGCCGCGAGCGCGCGTGACTTCTCGTCGTCGGTGAGGTCGCGCGAGTAGAGCAGCGCGAACTCGGATCCGTCGTGGCGGTAATATGCCGTGCCGCACGTCGGCAGCAGGTGGATGTGCGCGAGCGCGTTGGCGGCGTCGGGCAGGCGGTCGACGAGCTGCGAACGGAACTGTGTGATCTGGCCACCGGAGATGACGGCGACCTCCACGCGGCGCGCGAGGTCGACGAGCTGCTGCGCGATGCGCGGATCGACGGGCGACTTCGACGGGGCGAGCGTATCGTCGAGATCGAACGCGACGACGAGCGGCTGAGAAGCGGTCATGCTCTCCATTGTGACCGACATTGTTCGCTGAACTCCCAGGTGAGAGGCAGGGTCTGCGTTCGCGCTCGCCCACCGGATCCGGTAAGGTTGAGCTTTGGCGCGCGCTCCCGCGTGTGCCACGAACGTGAGCCCTCCACCGGCTGAGTTGCCCGGTTTTCGCCGACAACCGCCCCGGAGCGGGATTCACGAACTCCTCCGTTCGACAAGAAAGCAGCACTATCGTGACGCGCACTTACACCCCGAAGGCCGGTGACGCCCAGCGCGAGTGGCTCGTGATCGACGCCACCGACGTCGTTCTCGGTCGCCTCGCTTCGCACGCCGCCATCCTTCTGCGTGGCAAGCACAAGACCACCTTCGCCCCCCACATGGACATGGGCGACCACGTCATCATCGTCAACGCCGAAAAGGTCGTCCTGACCAGCAACAAGGCGCAGCGCAAGATGGCCTACCGCCACTCGGGCTTCCCGGGCGGCCTGAAGTCGATCAGCTACGAGGAGCTTCTCGAGAAGAACCCCGTCCGCGCGGTCGAGAAGGCCATCCGCGGCATGCTCCCCAAGAACACGCTGGGCCGTGAGCAGCTCAAGAAGCTGAAGGTGTACGCCGGTGCCGAGCACCCGCACGCCGCTCAGAAGCCCCAGACGTACATTTTCGACCAGGTCGCCCAGTAAGCGCCGCGGCTTTAAGGACTAACTCGTGACTGAAGACGTTCAGAACTACTCCACTGAGACCCCGGCCACGGTCGAGGCTGACGCCGAGGCCCCGCGCCCCGTCGTCAGCGTCCCCGGCGCTGCCGTGGGTCGTCGCAAGCGCGCCATCGCGCGCGTGCGCCTGATCCCCGGTGCGGGCACCTTCACGGTGAACGGCCGCACGCTCGAGGAGTACTTCCCCAACAAGCTGCACCAGCAGCTCATCACCGACCCGTTCACGCTGCTCGGCCTCACCGGCTCGTACGACGTGATCGCGCGCATCGGCGGCGGCGGACCCTCGGGTCAGGCCGGTGCGCTGCGCCTCGCGATCGCCCGTGCGCTCAACGAGATCGACCGCGAGAACAACCGCCCCTCGCTCAAGAAGGCCGGATTCCTCACGCGCGACGCTCGCGTCATCGAGCGCAAGAAGGCCGGCCTCAAGAAGGCCCGCAAGGCGTCGCAGTTCTCGAAGCGCTGATCGAGCCCTGATGGCTCTGTTCGGCACGGACGGCGTCCGGGGGCTCGCCAACGGCACCCTCACCGCCGACCTTGCACTCAACCTGGCCCAGGCGACCGCGGTCGTCCTGGGCCAGGGCCGTTTCGCGGAGGCGCGCCGTGCGGAAGGCCGTCGCACGAAGGCGGTCATCGCGCGCGACTCCCGCATCTCCGGCGACTTCCTCGGTGCGGCCGTCGCAGCGGGCCTCGCCGCGAGTGGTGTCGACGTCTACGACGCCGACGTGATCCCGACCCCGGCGCTCGCGTTCCTCGTGAACGACTTCGACGCCGACTTCGGGATCATGATCTCGGCGTCGCACAACCCGGCTCCCGACAACGGGATCAAGATCTTCGCGCGCGGCGGTGTGAAGCTGCCCGACGTCGTCGAGCAGCGCATCGAAGAGCATCTCGTCACAGAGAAGCTGCTGCCGACCGGCCGTGACGTCGGTCGCATCGCGCGATTCGCCGATGCCGAGGACCGCTACCTGCTGCACCTGTTGGGCGCGCTGCCTGCACGACTCGACGGCCTGCACGTCGTCCTCGACTGTGCCAACGGCGCCGCGAGCGGCGTCTCGCCGCAGTTGTTCGCCGATGCCGGCGCGCGCGTGACCGTTGTCGGCGCGGACCCGGACGGCATGAACATCAACGACGGCGTCGGCTCCACCCACCTGGAGGTCCTGCAGCGCGCGGTCGTCGGGCACGGCGCCGACATCGGCATCGCGCACGACGGCGACGCCGACCGATGCCTGGCCGTCGACGCGTCGGGTAAGGTGCTCGATGGCGACCAGATCATGGCGATCCTCGCGGTGTCGATGCACGAGCGCGGCAGGCTCGTCGATAACACGCTCGTCGCGACCGTGATGAGCAACCTCGGGTTGCAGCTTGCGATGGAGCGCCACGGGATCCGCGTGCTCCAGACGTCTGTCGGCGACCGTTACGTGCTCGAGGCGATGAACGCTGGCGGCTACGCCCTCGGCGGCGAGCAGTCAGGGCACGTGATCATCAAGGAGTACGCCACGACCGGCGACGGCCTGCTGACCGGTCTGCAGCTAACCGCCGAGATGGCGCGCACGGGACGGTCGCTTGCCGACCTCGCTTCGATCATGACGGTGCTGCCGCAGACGATGATCAACGTCGACGGCGTCGACAAGGAAGGCGTCGGTGACGAAGAGGTGCAGGCCGCCGTACGCGCCGTCGAGGCCGAGCTGGGAGACAGCGGCCGCGTGTTGCTGCGCCCCTCCGGCACCGAGGCGCTCGTGCGCGTCATGGTCGAGGCATCGACGCACGAGATCGCCCAAGACGCCGCCGAACGCCTCGCGACCGTCGTCCGGGAGCGCCTGGCGCTCTGACGCCGCGTTCGAGGCTCGCGTTCGCGAGTGCATGGCCGTCCTTTCCTGCGCGACAAAGGGCGGAGCCGCGCTCGCGTCTCATCGCGCCCGGGCGCTAGAGCGTGCTCGAGCCGAACGCGATGAACACAGCACATGCCGCGCCGACGAGCAGCGCGGCGAGCGTCGCCAGCAGGACGGGCGTGCCGCTCGTGCCGGGCGAGTCCGCCTCGTGCAGCGAGCGCTGGGCGCGCTGGTAGCCGCGTGCCGCCGCGAAGTAGGCGCCCGCGGCGAGAGCGGATCCGAGAACGCCGAACCCGATCGCGAACAGTCCGAAGACGTCGAGCGTGTACCGGGCGCCGATGAGGCTCGCGATCGCGAACGACAGGCACGTGCGGCGCCACGCCAGCAGCGTGCGCTCGGCCTGTAGCCCCGGATCGTAGACGCCCTGAACGGTCATCACACGAACATGCCGATGATGACGATCGCGACCGCGACGAGCACGCCGACGACGATGACGCCGCCCATGCCGAGCCCGGGCAGCGGCTCGTTACGCCGGAGCGATGTCTCTGTCCGCGCCCATCCGAGCAGCGCCTGCACGGCGCAGATCGTTCCGAGCACGAGGAACACCGCCGCCGCAGCGACGCGCCAGCCGGGAGCCGCGGGCAGGTCGATCGCCTCGAGGGCGAACGCGCCGGCGTACATCGCGAGCGCCGTGCGCAACCACGCGAGGAAGGTGCGCTCGTTCGCGAGGCTGAACCGCGGATCCGGTTCGCCCCCCTGGCGGTAGACGCGCCGCGGGAATCTTCTGTCAGTCACGCCGAGCTCCCGTCTCGCAACGACACCGTGCGGAACCCCGCATTGCCCATGGAGGAGTCGGGCGTGTTCTGTGATCGCGCGGAGTTTCGGTAGCGGTTGCAGTATGAATCGTGGCAGAGGTAGCTACCGCCGCGCAGCACGCGCGACTGCCCACGGGCCGGTCCCCGCGGATCCCGCACCGGTGAGGACCGGTAGGCATTCGGATCGAACCAGTCTTCACACCACTCCCAGACATTGCCGACCGTCTGCCAGAGGCCATACCCGTTCGGAGCGAAGGAACGCACGGGGGCCGTGGTCGCGAAGCCATCCTCGGCGGTATTGGCGTCCGGGAACGTGCCCTGGAAGATGTTCGCGCGCCAGCCGTCGGCGTCGACAGCGTCATCGCCCCACGGGTACGTTGCCCCGTCGAGCCCGCCGCGAGCCGCGTATTCCCACTCCGCCTCTATCGGGAGGCGCCTGCCTGCCCACGCGCAGTAGGCCTGGGCATCGTTCCAGCTGACGTGCACGACGGGGTGATCGTCGAGGCCGTCGATCGACGAATGCCTTCCCGCCGGGTGGCGCCAGTCCGCGCCGCGCACGCCGTACCACCACGGTGTGGCCGGCGGAACCCCGAGAACGTCGCCCTCGTCGGCCTGAAGCGCGAGGTGGAACACCGCCGAGAACTCGAAGGACTCCGCCTCCGTGGCGTAGCCCGTCGCCGCGACAAATTTTGCGAAGTCCGCGTTGGTCACGCTCGTGACGTCGATGTCGAATGCCGACAGCGTGACCGCGTGGAGCGGCACCTCGCCATCCGCGGGATTGCGGTCGCCAGAGGAATCGCCCATCGTGAACGTGCCGGCGGGGATCCGCGCCTGCGCGACCGCGTGCTGTGCCGCCGGGTCGGTGTTCGGCGCAGCGGCCCGGCGGGGAGTCAGCGACACGAAGGCCTCGCGCGACGGCGCGCCGCATCCGCACCCGCATCCGGCGGATTCGGCAGGGGAGGTCATGCGACCAGCCTACCGACCGGGATCACCACCCCATGTCCTCCGTGTACCGCAGCAGGATGCCCTCGCGCAGTGCCCACGGGCATACCTCGAGCTCGTCGACGTCGAGCGCCTCCATGGCCGCGCGGAGCACGACCGCGCCCGCCGTGATCTGGAATGTGCGCTCGGGCGTGATCCCCGGCAGCTCCTGCCGAGACTCGGCGGGCACCCGTGCCAGCACCGGGATCCACGCATCGAGTGCCGCGCGCGGCAGCATCCAGCGCGGGGTGCCCGACCAACCAGGGCGCTTGTAGCCGACGAGCCGCGACAGCGATCGAATCGTCTTCGAGCTGCCCACGATGTGGTCGGGTCGCGGGATCCGCCCGAAGCGCGTCGCGACGGCCGCAAGAGTCTCCTCGGCATGGAAGGCGAGCCGTTCGACGGCGGCATCACCCGGCGGATCCTGTGGGAGGAACTCGACCGTCATGCGCCCCGCGCCGAGCGGGACCGATTCGGCGAGGTCGGGAAGTTCATCGGCGCCGCCGGCGATCTCGAGGGATCCGCCGCCGATGTCGAACAGCAGGATCTGTCCCGCCGACCAGCCGAACCACCGGCGAACGGCGAGGAACGTGAAGCGCGCCTCCTCGGATCCGCCGAGCACCTGCAGGCTCTGCCCGACGGCCTGCTCGATCTCCGCGATGACCTCTGGACCGTTCGTGGCATCGCGGATCGCGCTTGTCGCGGTCGCGAGCAGCTCCGTCACGTTCTCCTGCTCGGCGACCTCGCGTGCGCTCCGCACGGCCGTGAGGATCCCGTCGACGCCTTCGCGTGAGATGGAGCCGTCGGGCTCGAGGTACCGCATGACCCGCAACATGGACTTCTCACTCGTCTTGGCGAGGGGGCGCCCTCCGGGCTGCGCATTGGCCACGAGAAGGTGCACCGTATTGGAACCGATGTCGAGAACGCCGAGTCGCATGGGGGAAACAATAGCGTTCAGGCGGACCGTGGAAAACCGCAGTCGGGAGGCGCGCGTGACAGGGGAAGGGGCGACCGCGAAGTATGATGACGCGGATGGATCCCGCCAGTAGCGCCCTGCAGCCCTCCCTTTATCGAGACATTCCTCGAGCGGAATGGGCGCGCCTGGCGAAGGGCATGCCGCAGCCGCTCACGGAGCAGGAGATCGTGCAGATCCGCGGTCTCGGAGATCGCCTCGACGTTGGCGAGGTGCGCGACGTCTACCTGCCGATGAGCCGGCTGCTGAGCGCATGGGCGCGCGGCGTACGGCAGATCGGATCCGAGGTCGCGGAGTTCCTGGGGGAGGAGCAGCCGCGGATCCCGTTCGTGGTCGGCGTCGCCGGATCCGTCGCCGTCGGAAAATCGACCGTCGCGCGTCTGCTGCGGGAGCTGATGAGCCGTTGGAGCGACACCCCGCGGGTCGAACTGGTCACGACGGACGGCTTCCTACTGCCCAACGCGGAGCTCGAACAGCGCGGGATCATGGACCGCAAGGGCTTCCCCGAGTCCTACGACCGGCGCGCGCTGGTCGACTTCGTCACCCGCGTGAAGTCCGGCGAGACGGAGGTGCGGGCGCCGTTCTATTCGCACATGAAGTACGACATCATGCCGGACGCGTCCGTCGTCGTGCGTCGGCCGGACGTGCTCATCGTCGAGGGGCTGAACGTGCTGCAGCCGCCGCCCACGCCGAACGACGTGGCGGTCAGCGATCTGTTCGATTTTTCGATCTTCGTCGACGCCGACACCGAGCACATCGAGAAGTGGTTCATCAACCGCTTCCTGAAGCTCCGCGAGGGCGCGTTTTCGAACCCCGCGTCGTACTTCAATGTCTACCAGCACCTCTCCGACGACGAGGCGATCGCGACCGCCCGCGGCATCTGGGACGACATCAACCTGCCGAACCTCGTCACGAACGTCGAGCCCACGAAGCATCGCGGCACGCTCGTGCTCCGCAAGGGCGCCCAGCACGCCGTTGAACGCGTGCTCCTCCGCAAGCTCTGAGGTCGTGCCGCTCGCGGGATTGACAGCCCCGCGGTTCTAGGATGAGCGACATGTGCGGAATCGTTGGATACGTGGGCTCGCGTGACAGTCAGGACATCCTTGTTGCCGGGCTTGCGCGGCTCGAATACCGTGGCTACGACTCCGCGGGGATCGCCGTCATCGGCGAGGACGGGTCCCTCGGCATGCGCAAGCGCGCGGGAAAGCTCGCGCGTCTGCGCGAGGCGCTCGAGACGGATCCGCTGCGCGCTGGCACCACCGGCATCGGACACACGCGGTGGGCGACCCACGGCGGCCCCACTGATGAGAACGCGCACCCGCATCTCGCCGACGATGGCCGTCTCGCGGTCATCCACAACGGCATCATCGAGAACTATGCCGACCTCAAGCGCGAGCTCGTCGCCGACGGCGTCACCTTCCTGAGCCAGACCGACACCGAGATCGCCGCGGCGCTCATCGCTCGCGCGTACCGGGAGACGGGTGACCTCGTCGCCGCGTTCCGCGCCGTCGTGAACCGCCTTGAAGGGGCGTTCACGCTGCTGGCCACGCACCAGGATCACCCGGACCTCGTGGTCGGGGCTCGCCGCAACTCGCCGCTCGTGATCGGACTCGGCGACGGCGAGAACTTCCTCGGATCCGACGTCGCCGCGTTCGTCGAGCACACGCGACGTGCGCTCGCGGTCGGCCAAGACGAGATCGTCGCGATCACCCCGGATGCCGTCGAGGTCACCGACTTCGCGGGCAACCCGGCCGAGCCGCAGCCGTTCGAGGTGTCCTGGGATGCGTCCGCGGCCGACAAGGGCGGCTGGTCGAGCTTCATGGCGAAGGAGGTCTCGGAGGAACCCGAGGCCGTCGCCAACACCGTGCGGGGCCGCATCCATGACGGCCGGATCCGCGTGCCGGAGCTCGACGGTCTCGACGACCTCTTCCGCGACATCGACCGCGTCGTGATCCTCGCCTGCGGCACGGCGTACTACTCGGGCCTCGTCGGCAAATACGCGATCGAGAAGTGGGCCCGGATCCCTGTCGACGTCGAGCTCGCGCACGAGTTCCGTTACCGGGATCCGATTCTGTCGCCGTCGACGCTCGTCGTTTCCATCAGCCAGTCGGGCGAGACGATGGACACCCTCATGGCGGTGAAGGAAGCCGCGCGCCTCGGCGCGAAGACGCTGTCGATCTGCAACACGCAGGGTGCGACGATTCCGCGCGAGTCCGACGCGATCGTCTACACCCACGCCGGACCCGAAGTCGCGGTCGCCTCGACCAAGGCGTTCGTGGCGCAGATCACCGCGCTCTACCTGCTCGCCCTCCACGTCGGCGACGTGCGCGGGACGCTCGCCGACGACGTCGCGATCGAGGCGGTCGCGCAGCTCGAGGCGCTGCCGGACAAGATCCAGTGGATCCTCGACAACGAGCAGGAGCGCATCGAACAGCTCGCACGCTGGATGGCCGACACCCGGTCCGTGCTGTTCCTCGGCCGCCACGTCGGATTCCCGATCGCCCTCGAGGGTGCGCTGAAGCTCAAGGAGATCTCCTACATCCACGCCGAGGGCTTCGCCGCCGGCGAGCTCAAGCACGGCCCGATCGCACTGATCGAGCCCGGTCAGCCGGTGTTCGTCGTCGTGCCGTCGCCGCGCGGGTCGATCACGATGCACCAGAAGGTCGTCTCGAACATCGAGGAGATCCGAGCGCGCGGCGCCCGCGTGATCGCGATCGCCGAACAGGGCGACTCGGCCGTGTTGCCATCGGCCGATGAGGTGCTGCGGATCCCGCTCGCGAGTCCGCTGTTCGAGCCGCTCCTGGCCGTCGTGCCGCTCCACATCTTCGCGATGGGCCTGGCCACCGCGAAGGGACTCGATGTCGATCAGCCCCGCAACCTCGCGAAGTCGGTCACGGTCGAGTGACGCGGGGTGCCGCGGCGCGCGGCGTAGGCTGGGAAGATGATCATCGGGGTGGGCGTCGACATGGTCGACATCGAACGATTCGAGGGGCAGATCGCCCACTCTCCCCGTCTGATGGAACGCCTCTTCACCCCGCACGAACGGGAGCTGCCGCTCCGTTCGCTGGCCGCGCGCTACGCCGCCAAGGAGGCGCTCATCAAAGCCCTCGGCGGATCCGACGGCGTGCGGTGGCAGGAGATCGAGGTCCCGCGTCTCGGGGAGCGCCAGGCACCGAACTACGTGATCACCGGGTCCACAGCGCAGACGCTTGCCGGGCGCGGCGTGACCCGGCAGCACCTGTCGCTCTCTCATGACGGCGGTTTGGCCCTCGCGTACGCGGTGTTGGAGTCCGGCGCATGATGCGCGAAGCGCTCGTCGACCCGAGCGCGATCGAGCACAACGTGCGCGCGCTGCGTGCGACCGCGCAGACGCGGGAGTTCATCGCGGTCGTGAAGGCCGACGGCTACGGTCACGGCGCGCTCACAGCCGCCCGTGCCGCCATCGCGGGCGGCGCGTCACGCCTCGGGGTCGCGGATCTCGCGGAGGCGCTCGAGCTGCGAGCCGCTGGCATCGGCGTTCCGATCATCGCGTGGCTGCACACGGCGGACGCCGACTTCGCCCCGGCGCTCGCCGCGGACGTCGAGATCGGGGTGTCGAGCCTCGACCAGCTGCGCCGCGTCGTGTCGCACGCGGCCTCCACCGCGCCCGCGGTGCACATCAAGTTCGAGACCGGTCTCGGCCGAAACGGGGCGTCGCCGCGGGAGTGGGGCGCCATCATCGCGGAAGCCTCGGAGCTCGAGCGCGCAGGCCGATTGCGCGTCGAGGGGCTCTTCAGTCACGTCTCGGGCGCCTCCGAGGCCGACGATCTCGCGCAACTGGCGCTGTTCGAGGGGGCGATCGCCGCCGCACAGGACGCGGGGCTCTCACCTCGGATCCGCCACCTCGCCGCCACCGCCGCCGCGATCGACCTGCCGTCGACGCGCCTCGACGCGATCCGTGCCGGTATCGGCGTTTACGGGCTGTCGCCCTTCGACGACCGATCCTCGGCCGACCTCGGGCTGCGCCCCGCTATGACGGTGCGGGCGCCGATCGCCGCCGTGCGTCACGTGAAGGCGGGCCAGGGCGCCTCCTACGGGTATGACTATCGCGCCGAACGCGACACGACCTTCGCGCTCGTGCCGCTCGGCTATGCGGACGGCGTGCCGCGCCAGGCATCGAACGCGGGGCCCGTACGGATCCACGGTCAGAAGTTCCGCGTCGCAGGCCGCGTCGCCATGGACCAGTTCGTCGTCGACGTCGGCGATACCCCGGTCGAGGTGGGCGACCTTGCCGTGCTGTTCGGGGATCCGCTCACCGGCGCCCCCTCGGCAACGGACTGGGCCGACGCGGCCGGCACGATCAACTACGAGATCGTCACGCGCATCGGCCCGCGCGTCCCCCGCACCACGGCGAACTGACAGCCGGCGCTCGCGTCGACTCCGGTCGCGCAAAAGCACCCACATCTGCCGCCGAAGGTGCTTTTGCGCGACCGGAATGGCACACCGCCCACAACGGGGGAGAATGGACGCATGGAGCTTCTCGCCGGCAGCCACGCCATCGCGACGTCGGCGGCGATGGAGGACCTCGGACGCCAGATGGGGCGCACTCTCACGGCCGGCGACGTCATCGTGCTGACCGGACCGCTGGGCGCCGGGAAGACGACCCTCACGCGGGGGATCGCGGAGGGGCTTGGCGTGCGCGGTCCGGTGCAGTCGCCGACGTTCGTGATCGCGCGCACGCACCCGTCGCTCATCGGCCGCGCGCCGCTCGTGCACGCCGACGCCTACCGCCTCGGCGACGCCGTCGAGCTCGAGGATCTCGACCTCGACCTTGCGTCATCGGTCACCATCGTCGAGTGGGGCCGGGGCCTCGTCGACCAGATCGCGGACACGTGGTGGGAGGTCGAGATCGAGCGTCCGGTCGGGGACGCCGGCGACCCGGAGAACCTTGATCTCGACGCACCTCGGACCGTTGTCGTAACGCAATACTCATCGGGCGGGTTCTGAGCTGCCGGTGCCTACTCTGGAGAAGATGATCCTCGCAATCGACTCCTCGATCGGCTCCGGCGTCGCGATCGTCGACGCGGAGTCAGATGAGGTGCGCGGTCAGGCGTCGAGCGAGGCGCCCCGCGGCCACGCGGAGGTCAT
The DNA here is from genome assembly GCF_014640975.1 of Microbacterium faecale. Lineage (NCBI taxonomy): Bacteria > Bacillati > Actinomycetota > Actinomycetes > Micrococcales > Microbacteriaceae > Microbacterium > Microbacterium faecale. The sequence continues at coordinate 201,333 of NZ_BMHO01000002.1, read as the reverse complement.
CGGCACGCTCATCGAGCAGGCGCTCGCCGAGGCGAACGTGACGCCAGCCGATATCACGCACGTCGCCGCCGGCATGGGGCCGGGACCCTTCACCGGGCTCCGCATCGGCATCGCCGCCGCGCGCGCGTTCGCGATCGGGCGGGGCATCCCCGTCGTGCCGGTCGCGAGTCACGACGCGGCCGCGCTCGCAGTGCTCGACGAGGATCCGTCGGCCCTATTCGTCATCGTCACCGACGCACGCCGTCGCGAGAACGCCGTGAGCGCCTACGCAGGTCTTGTCGGCGACCTGCCGAACCGTACCGCGGGCCCCGAACTCCTCCCTCACACCGAGGACCCGTTCGCCTGGCTCGCTGTGCACTCACCGTCCACCCCCGGGTCGTCGGTTCCGCAGTCACTCCGCGACCGGGTGCAGAATGACGAAGCAGGGGCGGTCCCCACGACGCGCATCCCGGCGGCGAACATCGCACGGATCGCGGCGCGGATGATCCGGCAGAACGCGATCGTCGAGATCGAACCGCTCTACCTGCGTGCGCCGGACGCGCGCCCGCCCGGGGTCGTGAAGCGGGTGAGCACATGATCCGCCCGGCAACGATGAGCGATCTGGACGCGATCATGACGCTCGAACGGCAGAGCTTCCCGACCGACGCGTGGAGCGAGACGATGATGCGCGCGGAGCTCGAGAGCGACCACGGCCGCTACGTCGTCCTCGAGGAGGACGGACGCGTCGCGGGATACGCGGGGCTGCGCCATCTCGCGGGCGGCAGGGACTCCGACGTGCAGACGATCGCGGTCGCAGCGGACGCACGGGGGAGCGGGCACGGCCGTGCGCTGCTGCGCAGTCTCATTGACACGGCGCGCGAACGGCGCGCGCGAGAGATCTTCCTCGACGTGCGCGCCGACAATCCGGTCGCGATCGGCCTGTACGAGAGTGAGGGGTTCGTCGAGATCGGGCGGCGCGAGCGCTATTACCAGCCCGATGACGTCGCCGCCGTCGTGATGCGATTGGAACTGGCGGCACCACGATCGTCGCACGGTGCCATCGGAAGCGAGGTGCGCGCATGAACCGTGACGAGCCCCTCGTGCTCGGGATCGAGACGAGCTGCGACGAGACCGGGATCGGGATCGTGCGCGGCACGACGCTGTTGTCGAACACGATCGCCAGCAGCATGGACGAGCACGCGCGCTACGGCGGCGTCGTGCCGGAGGTCGCCGCGCGGGCGCATCTCGAGGCACTGCAGCCGTCGATCGAGCGTGCGGTCGCCGAGGCGGGCATCGCGCTGAGCGATCTCGATGCCGTCGCGGTCACGAGCGGTCCCGGTCTGTCGGGCGCGCTCATGATCGGCGTCGGCGCGGCGAAGGCGCTGGCGGTCTCGCTGGAGAAGCCGCTGTACGCGGTCAATCATCTCGTCGGTCATATCGCGGCCGACCTCGTCGCGCCCGATGCGGAACGTCTTGAGCTGCCGACGATCGCGCTGCTCGTGTCCGGCGGACACACATCGCTGCTCCACGTGCGCGACCTCACGACCGACGTCGAACTGCTCGGCGAGACGATCGACGACGCGGCCGGCGAGGCGTTCGACAAAGTCGCGCGGATCCTCGGACTGCCCTACCCGGGAGGCCCGGAGATCGATCGCGCCGCCGTGGGCGGAGACCCGGCCGCGATCCGCTTCCCGCGCGGCCTGAGTCGCGCCAGCGAGCGCGAACGACACCGGTGGGACTTCTCGTTCTCGGGCCTGAAGACCGCGGTCGCCCGTTGGGTCGAGCAGCGCGCGGACAGCGGCGACGAGCTTCCCATCGCGGATGTCGCAGCGAGCTTCCGTGAGGCGGTCGTCGATGTCCTCGTCACCAAGGCTCTGGACGCGTGCTCGGAGCGCGGCGTCCCTCGCCTGCTGCTCGGCGGGGGAGTGATCGCCAATCGGCGGCTCCGCGACGTCGCGCTCGAACGTGCCGCGGATGCGGGCGTGGCCGTGCGGATCCCGCCGCTCAGTCTGTGCACCGACAACGGCGCGATGATCGCGGCGCTCGCGTCGCAGCTCATCATGGATGGCCGCGCGCCGTCGACCCTCGCGTTCGGGGCGGATTCGACGCTCCCCGTCACGGAGATTCAGGTCGCGTCCCGCGAGGCGGCGGTCGCGTGACCGACACGACGTCACACGAGACGCTCCCCGGCCGAGGCGCCGAGGAGCGCAAGTCCGTGGCAGATCCCACCACCTCAGGCCCGATCGAGGTCGTCGCGGCCGAGACGTTCGGCTGGATCCACCCGGACGTCGCGGACCGCCCGCGTGCACGACGCGCCCGTCAGCAGAACGTCACGCGCTTCGGCCTCGTCGCGGTGACGCTCGCCGTGATCGGCGTCGTCGTGTCATGGTTCGGACCGTGGGGCGCAGGTTTCGGCCTCGTCGGTGCCGTGCTCGGCGTCGTCGCGCTGGCTCGGCGAGCGCAGCCACGCGGGTGGTGCTGGACGGCGATCGGCGCGGGCATCGCCTCAGCCGCCTTCAGTGCGTACTGGGTCCTGTGGGCGCTCACCCAGCTCGAACAGCTTCCCGTCTAAGACGACGAGTCTGCCGCGGGATCCACGACCACGCGGGAACGAGCGAGCTCCTGCGGACGCTGCGTCGCGATGAACTTCAGCAGCTGCTCTCGGACACGGCACTGCAGGAACCAGAGGAGGTCGGCGTCGGCCGCTGTCATCGACGCGCGCAGCTTCGCGACGCCACCCGTCGCATCGGAGACGATGAGACCCCAGCTGCGCCGGTCCCACTCGGGGGCGGCATCCACGATCCGCTCCAGCTCGGCGCGGACGGCGTCGACGTCCACCGTGTAATCGGCGTCGAGGAATACGGTGCCGGTGACCGCGCTCTGGTTGCGCGTCCAGTTCGTGTACGGCGTCGTCGTGAAGTAGGTCGACGGCATGATGTGACGCCGGTCGTCCCAGATCTGGACGACGACGTACGTCAGCGTGATCTCCTCGATCGTGCCGTACTGACCGTCGACTTCGACGGTGTCGCCGACCTTGAGCGCATTCGTGAACGCGAGTTGGATGCCCGCGACGACGTTGCCCAGCGTCGACTGCGCGGCGAGACCGGCCACGATGGACGCGACACCAGCGGACGCGAACAACGACGCCCCGAATGTCTCGGCGCCGGGGATCGTCAGGAGCATCGCGGCGACGGTCAGGACCGCGACCAGCGCCATCACGAGTCGTCGGATCATCCGCAGCTGCGTGCGACGGCGCCGCGCGATGAACTCGTCGTACCCGGAAGCCTCCTGTTTGACGCTCGCCCCGTCGATGAGGAACACGAGGACCTTGCCGATGATCCAGCCGACCACGGCGATGATGGCGAGCGTGAGGGCGTAGCTCAGCGCTCCGCGCAGCGTCTCGAACCCGTCCGGGAAGAGCGTCACGACGGTCGCCTTCGCACCGACGACGACGAACAGCCAGAAGATCGGCTGTGAGAAGCGGGTGTTGAGCTCGGCGAAGACGCGCGCTCGGCGGCCGAGCCGGTTCGTCACCGCCTTGAAGACCCAGACGACGACGAAGGCGACGACCACGACCACGGCGATCGCGATCGCGACGGCGCCCCAGGCCGTCCAGGGGTTTGCGGTCACACTCTCTGCGATGTCGCTCACGTCAGAATGCATGCCCCCACCCTAAAGAGGATCCCCGACAGACGAAGAACCCCGGATGCAATGCATCCGGGGTTCTCAGTCGATCGTGAGCGTCAGCGCTCGACGATGGCGAGCACGTCGCGCGCAGAGAGCACGAGGTACTCGTCAGCGCCGAACTTCACTTCGGTGCCGCCGTACTTGCTGTACAGAACGACGTCCCCGGCCGACACGTCGAGCGGAACGCGGTTGCCGTTGTCGTCGATGCGACCCGGTCCGACCGCCACGACCTCGCCCTCCTGGGGCTTCTCCTTGGCGGTGTCGGGAATGACGAGACCGCTGGCCGTGGTCTGCTCAGCCTCGACCTGCTTGATGACGATGCGGTCTTCGAGCGGCTTGATGGAAACCGACACGGTGTACCTCTGCTTTCCTGTCCTGACAGAAGACGTAAGGTTCGCACTCTCACCCCGAGAGTGCTAATGATTAGTGTATGACGGCGGTTGGCACTCTCGCAACGTGAGTGCCAATGCGGGGCCACCTTCTACGCTGGAGGAATGGACCACGCTGAGCTCGACGCGCTGCTCACCCGCGACGCGATGCGGCTCATCGATGAGCTGGACCCCGTCGAGACGACCTCCGACGTGGCGCGTACGGTCTCGCGGCTGCGCGCGGCAGGGCACGGCCCCGACCTCGTCTCCGCCGTCGTCGGACAGGTGCGGCTGCGGCAGCGCGCCCGCGCGAAGTTCGGGGAGTTCGCGGACCGGATGCTCTTCACTCGCGCGGGGCTCGAACAGGCGACGCGCATGGCGGTGTCGGCGCATCACGCCGGGCGATTCATCGACGCCGGCGTGACGCGCGTTGCCGACCTGGGCTGCGGCATCGGCGGCGACAGCCTCGCCTTCGCCTCCCTCGGCCTCGGGGTCCTCGCCGTCGACGCCGACGAGGTCACGGCGGCCCTCGCCGCATACAACCTGGCGCCGTTCCGGGATGGCGGTCGTGTCGACGTGCGCCACGGACGCGCGGAGGAGACCGGCCTCGAGGGGATCGACGCGATCTGGCTCGATCCGGCGCGCCGGACCTCCGGCCACACGGAGACCCGGCGGCTCTCCGCCGACGATTACTCGCCATCCCTGACCTGGGCGTTCGACCTCGCGCGTCGTCTGCCAACGGGCATGAAGCTCGGTCCGGCCCACGATCGCGACGCCCTGCCCGCCGATGCCGAAACCCAGTGGATCAGTGTCGACGGCTCGACCGTCGAACTCGTCGTGTGGACGGGCGCGCTCGCACGCGACGGCGTGCGTCGTGCCGCGCTCGTGCTCCGCGACGGATCCGCGCGCGAGCTCACCGCGTCCGCGGATACGGAGGACGAGCCCGTGCGCGCACTCGGCGCGTACCTCCACGAGCCCGAGGGGGCCGTGATCCGTGCACGGCTCGTCGGCGACGTCGCCCGCGAGCTCGACGCGGGCCCCGTCTCGGAACGGATCGCGTACCTCACCGGCGACGCGGCGAGGACGAGCGTCTTCGCGTCGACGTTCCGCGTGCGCGAGACGCTGTCGACGGATCCGAAACGGCTCGCGCGCGAGCTGCGGGCGCGCGACATCGGCACGCTCGAGATCAAGAAGCGCGGCGTCGACGTGGATCCCGCCGCCTTGCGCCGCCGACTCAAGCTGTCGGGTAGCGAATCGGCGACCCTCATCCTCACGCGGATCGGCGACAAGCGCACCGCGATCCTCGCCGACCGCGTCACCTCGTGACCCCGCCATTGGGTCGCCAAAGAATGCAGGTACGCACCCCGCGCGCCTGCAAAGTGTGGCGACCCTGTTCGTAGGGCAGCGCGGCGCTCGCCCAGGTGGAACGCCATAGAATGGCCCCACCCGACTGCGCGCACCAGGAGACCACCCCATGACGGATCACGATCCCTTCGGCTTCATCGGACTCACCTACGACGACGTGCTGCTCCTGCCGGGGCACACCGACGTCATCCCCAGTGAGGCAGAGACCTCCTCGCAGCTGACGAGGCGGATCCGGGTCGAGATGCCGCTGCTCTCCGCGGCGATGGACACGGTGACCGAGAGCCGGATGGCGATCGCGATCGCCCGTCAGGGCGGTATGGGGATCCTGCATCGCAACATGTCGATCGAGGAGCAGGCGGCCGCGGTCGACCGCGTCAAGCGCAGCGAATCGGGCATGGTCACCGACCCCATCACGATCGAGCCCAGTGCGACGCTCGCCGAGCTCGACGCGGCCTGCGCCGAGTACCGCATCTCCGGTCTCCCGGTCGTGGATGGCAACGGCAAACTCGTCGGCATCGTCACCAACCGCGACATGCGGTTCGTGTCCGACGAAGACAAGAAGACGACGCTCGTCTCCGAGGTGATGACGCAGGAAGGCCTCATCACCGGGCGCCCGGGCATCGGCAGCGACGAGGTGGTCGCGCTGTTCAGCAAGCACCGCGTCGAGAAGCTCCCGCTCGTCGACGACGACGGCGCACTCGTCGGCCTCATCACGATCAAGGACTTCGACAAGCGCGAGCAGTACCCCTCGTCGACGAAGGACGATCAGGGTCGCCTGCGCGTCGGCGCGGCCATCGGCTTCTTCGGTGACGCGTGGACGCGTGCGGAGGCACTGCGCGACGCGGGTGTCGACGTCATCGTCGTCGACACCGCGAACGGTCAGTCGCAAGGCGTCATCGACATCGTCACGCGCCTCAAGGCCGACGAATCGTTCGCCCACATCGACATCGTCGGCGGCAACGTCGCCACCCGCGAGGGCGCACAGGCGCTCATCGACGCGGGAGTCGACGCCGTCAAGGTCGGCGTCGGACCGGGGTCCATCTGCACGACCCGCGTCGTCGCCGGCGTCGGGGTGCCGCAGATCACGGCCATCTACGAGGCGTCCCTCGCGTGCCGCGCCGCAGGGATCCCGCTCATCGCCGACGGCGGTCTGCAGCACTCGGGCGACATCGCGAAGGCGCTCGTGGCAGGCGCCGACACCGTGATGCTCGGCTCGCTGCTGGCGGGCACGGCTGAGTCGCCCGGAGAGCTCGTGTTCTCCAACGGCAAGCAGTTCAAGCAGTATCGCGGCATGGGGTCGCTCGGTGCGATGCAGACGCGCGGCAAGAAGACCTCCTACTCGAAGGACCGGTACTTCCAGGCCGACGTGCCGAGCGACGACAAGCTCATCCCCGAGGGCATCGAGGGGCAGGTGCCGTACCGCGGACCGGTCGAGGCCGTCGCGTACCAGCTGACGGGCGGGCTGCGGCAGTCGATGTTCTACGTCGGCGCCCGCACGATCGACGAGCTGAAGAGCACGGGACGGTTCGTGCGGATCACGCCCGCCGGGCTCAAGGAATCGCATCCGCACGACGTTCAGATGATCGTCGAAGCCCCGAACTACACGCGCTGACGGAGGAAGAGCCGATGAGTATGGAGATCGAGCTCGGCCGCGGCAAGCGCGGCAGGCGAGCGTACACGTTCGACGACATCGCGGTCGTGCCCTCGCGCCGCACGCGCAGCCCCGGCGATGTGTCGACGGCGTGGACGATCGACGCCTTCACCTTCGACACCCCGATCCTCGGAGCGCCGATGGACTCCGTCGTGAGTCCGTCGACCGCCATCGCCCTCGGACGCATGGGCGCCGTCGGCGTGCTCGACCTCGAGGGGCTGTGGACGCGGTACGAGGATCCCGACCCGATGCTCGCCGAGATCGCGTCGCTGCCGGCCGAATCCGCGACCAAGCGCATGCAGGCGCTGTACGCCGAGCCGATCAAGCCGCACCTCATCACCCAGCGCATCGCGGAGATCCGCGACGCGGGCGTCGTCGTGGCGGGCGCTCTGTCGCCGCAGCGCACGGCCGAGCACTACGAGACGGTGGTCGGAGCGGGCGTCGACCTGTTCGTGATCCGCGGCACCACGGTGTCGGCTGAGCACGTCTCGTCGAGCGACGAACCGCTCAATCTGAAGCAGTTCATCTACGACCTCGACGTCCCGGTCATCGTCGGCGGAGCCTCCACGTACCGCGCCGCCCTGCATCTCATGCGCACGGGAGCCGCGGGGGTGCTCGTCGGCTTCGGCGGCGGTGCCGCCTCCACCACGCGCACGACGCTCGGCATTCACGCGCCCATGGCGACTGCGGTCGCCGACGTTGCGGGCGCGCGCCGTGACTACATGGATGAGTCGGGCGGACGCTACGTGCACGTGATCGCCGATGGCGGCGTGGGCACATCCGGCGACATCGTTCGGGCGATCGCGATGGGCGCCGACGCCGTGATGCTCGGCGTTTCTCTCGCACGTGCGACCGATGCGCCCGGCCGCGGCTTCCACTGGGGTCAGGAGGCGCATCACGCGACGCTGCCGCGCGGACGACGCGTGGCGGTCGACCAGACGGCCACGCTCGAGGAGGTCCTGTACGGCCCGGCCCAGGCGGCCGACGGCACGACGAACCTCATCGGCGCATTGCGCAAGTCGATGGCGACCACTGGCTACTCCGATCTCAAGGAGTTCCAGCGGGTCGAGGTCGTGGTCTCGCCATACGAATGATCGATCAGGCACCCGCCGAGGATCCGGACCTCGAGGAGTTCCCCCCGACGCTGCGCGAGGTCATGCTTCGCCCGCGGTGGATCGGCATGCTCCTCGTGTGTCTCGTCGTCGCGGGAATCTTCGCGTGGCTGCTGCAGTGGCAGCTCTCTCGTGCGCTCGCACCCGAGGTCGTCCCTGAAGGGGCGACGGAAGAAGTCCTGCCCATCTCCGAGGTGGTCGAGCCCGGCGACTATCTGCCGGGGCCGCTCGTGGGCCAGCGGATCGACGTGACCGGCACGTGGGATCCCGACAACTTCCTCACCGTGTCGCAGCGGATGAACGACGGAGTCGAGGGCGTCTGGGTGACGGGCCGTTTCGTGACCGACGAGGGGGCGGCGCTCGCCACGGCGATCGGCTGGGCGCCGGACCGTGCGGCCGCCCAGGACGCGATCGAGGTCCTGTCGGCAACCGCCGATGATGAGCCGCGCGAGCTCAGCGGCCGACTGATCGCCGACGAGGGCCCGGTGCCCGCACCGGGGGACGATCCGTACGAGATGATCCGCATGTCGCCAGCGGCGCACCTCGGCCAGTGGACCGACGTGGACGGCGACGTCTATCGGCAGTTCCTGGCCACCACGGATCCGACCGCGCAGCTCGCCGACGCCGGGCTCGAGGAGATCATCGCGACGGCGCCGACGCACGAGTCGACGCTCAACTGGCTCAACGTGTTCTACGCCGTCGAGTGGGCTCTGTTCGCGGCGTTCTCGTTCTACCTCTGGTACCGCCTCGCGAAGGACGCGTGGGAGCGCGAACTCGAGGAACTCGCCGGCATCGACCCGGACGATCTCGACGATGAGCGCTGAGGCGCCTCGTCCGATCGCTCAGGATCCGCCGCGTAGGATTGATCTCATGCCTCAGCCCCGGCTCTCGACCTTCCCGAAGATCCGTCGGGCGCTGCGCTTCTACCAGATCACGAGCGTCGTCACGGGCATCGGCCTGCTGCTGCTCGTCGCCGAGATGGTGCTGAAGTACACGCCCCTGCACCTTGAGCTCTACCTGGGCGGATCCGGCGGCTTCCTGTGGTTCGCCCCCGTGATTCCCGCCGGCGACTGCCTCTGGTACTCGCAGTTCGCGATGGGCGCCGGCGGCTGCGAGATCGTCTCGACCGGTGACGGGCTGAACCTCTCGCTCGGCATCCTCATCGTGCACGGCTGGTTCTACGTCGTCTACCTCGCGAGCATCTTCTGGCTGTGGAGCCTCATGCGCTGGCGCTTCGGGCGCTTTCTCGCGCTCGCCGGCGGCGGCGTCGTTCCGCTCCTGTCGTTCATCATGGAGTCCATCGTCGCCCGTGAGGTGAAGGACTACCTCGCCGGCCGCGAAGAGCGCGCCGCCGAGAAGCGCGCGGCGAAACTCGGCGCGTCCGTATCGACCCCCACCACCCCTTCCGAGGAGCCCACCCCGTGAGCACCGACACCGCCCAGCGCCCGGTTCTCGTCGTCGATTTCGGCGCACAGTACGCCCAATTGATCGCACGTCGCGTGCGCGAAGCGGGTGTGTTCAGCGAGCTCGTGCCGCACAGCATCACGCCCGACGAGGTCCGACAGAAGAACCCCGTCGCGATCATCCTCTCGGGTGGACCGCGCTCGGTGTATGCCGAGGGGGCACCGGAGTTCGACACGAGCGTGTTCGACCTCGGGATCCCGACGCTCGGCATCTGCTACGGCTTCCAGGTGATGGCGAAGGCGCTCGGTGGCGAGGTCGCCGAGACCGGACAGCGCGAGTACGGGGCGACCGACGCGACGCTCGCCGGAGACGGCGGCGTGCTGCTCGCCGGCACCCCGGCCGCGCAGACCGTGTGGATGAGCCACGGCGACGCCGTCGTGACCGCGCCGGACGGCTTCGAGGTGCTCGCGCAGACTGAGGCCACGCCGGTCGCGGCGTTCGGTAACGCCGACACCTGCTTCTATGGCGTGCAGTGGCACCCTGAGGTCAAACACTCCGACCACGGGCAGCGGATCATCGAGAACTTCCTCCACAAGGCCGTCGGCCTCCCCGCGAGCTGGAACAGCGAATCCGTCATCGACGAACAGGTCGCGAGGATCCGCGAGCAGGTCGGGTCCGCGCGCGTCATCTCCGCCCTATCGGGCGGCGTCGACTCCGCGGTGTCGACCGCACTCGTGCACCGCGCGATCGGCGACCAGCTCACGGCGGTGTTCGTCGACCATGGTCTCCTCCGCAAGGGCGAGCGCGAGCAGGTCGAGAACGACTACGTCGCATCGACCGGCGTCAGACTCGTCACCGTCGATGCCGCCGACACATTCCTCGGCCACCTCGCCGGCATCACGGATCCGGAGACCAAGCGCAAGACCATCGGTCGTGAGTTCATCCGCGCGTTCGAGCAGGCCCAGCGCGATCTCGTGGCTGAGGCGAAGGCCGAGGGTGAGCCCGTCAAGTTCCTCGTGCAGGGCACCCTGTACCCGGACGTCGTCGAGTCCGGCGGCGGAGCCGGCACCGCGAACATCAAGAGCCACCACAACGTCGGCGGGCTTCCCGACGACCTCGATTTCGACCTCATCGAGCCGCTGCGCACCCTGTTCAAGGACGAGGTGCGCGAGATCGGGCGCGAGCTCGGTCTCCCCGAGGCGATCGTGGGCCGTCAGCCCTTCCCGGGCCCCGGGCTCGGGATCCGCATCATCGGCGAGGTGACGCGCGAGCGGCTCGAGATTCTCCGTGACGCTGACGCGATCGCGCGGGCCGAGCTGACCGCAGCGGGCCTCGACGGCGAGATCTGGCAGTGCCCCGTGGTGCTGCTGGCGGACGTCCGGAGCGTCGGCGTGCAGGGTGACGGGCGCACCTACGGTCACCCCGTCGTGCTGCGCCCCGTCTCGAGCGAGGACGCGATGACCGCCGACTGGACGCGACTGCCGTACGACGTGCTGGCGCGCATCTCGAACCGCATCACAAACGAGGTCGCCGAGATCAACCGCGTCACCCTGGACGTCACGTCGAAGCCGCCCGCGACCATCGAGTGGGAGTAGCTCCCACCCGACGCTCCATATGACGCAAATGCACCTTCCGCCCCGGCGGGAAGGTGCATTTGCGTCATATGGGCGGGGATCGCGGTCAGCGGCGGCGCCAGCGGAGCGCGGTCGTCGCCATGTAGACCGACATCGCGCCACCGAACAGCACGAACGTCACCGGCAGCGAGGTCGCGGCGATCGCTCCGAACGCGGCCGTCGCGGCCGGCATGAGGCCATCGTCGCCGAGTTTCTGGATCGAGACGACGCGACCGATCCCGTCGGCGGCGATCGTGCGCATGAACAGGGCGGCGAGGAGCGTCGATGCGGCACCCGCGGTCAGTCCGATCACGGCGCACGTCGCGAAGGCGGCCGGAACGATTCCGATGGCGAAGGACGCGACGGCGAGACCCTGGACGACGAGCAGCACGAAGCCGACGAGCGCGGGGCGCGTGGGCTTGAACCGTACGAAGACGAGCGCGCCCACCATCGCGCCGACGCCGAATGTCGCCTCGAGAGCGCCGAGGGTGGCGGATCCGGCTCCCATGTACTTCACGAGCAGCGCGAGCCCGACGCTCATCGCGGGCGAGACGCAGAGGTTGAGCCCGAGCAGCGACAGCACGAGCGTGCGCGCCAGTTCGTCACGCCGGAGGTAGCGGAAGCCGCCAGCGATCGCGCGAAGCATCGGCTCGGGCGGTGCCGGAGTGCGGGGATACCTCGCGCGCAGGACGAAGACGAGGTAGACGATCACGCCGACGTAGGCGACGGCGTTCGCGGCCGCGGCGGCGGCGAGGCCGCCCCACGCCACGAGGACTCCGCCGGACGCCGCGCCGAGCATGTGCCCGATCCGCGACGCCGTCTGGCCGACGCCCGCGATCGCCGCGAAGTCCTCCTCGCGGACGAGTTGCCGCGTCAGCGAGGTGCTGGACGGTTCGAAGATCGCGTCGCAGATGCCGAACGCGATCGCGACGGCGAACAGGAGCGGCAACGTCTCGCCGGAGACGTTGATGGCGACCAGCGTGGCGATGAGGACGCCGACGCGCGCGACCGTTGTGGCGATCATGAGGAGCCGTGGATCCCAGCGATCAGCCAGCACCCCACCGACGAGCAGCGCGATGGCCCGCGGAATCGTTCCTGCGGTGATCACGAGTCCGGCGATCGCGGGAGAGGCAGCGGTAACGGCCGACCAGGCGATCGCGAGGATCCAAGCGGCGTCGCCGGCATCGGAGATCGCCTTCAGGAGGATCCAGCCGTGGACGGCGCGATCGCGATGGAACGGGGGAGCGACGGTAGTCATACGAGCACGCTAAGCGCGCCGCGCGCATTCGAAAAGACTTCTTGTATAAATTCATGGCGACCGGACGGTGGCACCGCCCAGGGCCGTCACAGTAGGGGGAAGGCGTGGAGGAACATGCGCACGGCCGCGCGGTCCGCGCCGTCGTCGTCATCGATGCCCTCGCGCCAGGCGCGGATGGTGGAGGCGATGGCGTCGCCGAGGGCGAGTAGCTCCTCCGGCGTCGCGCGCAGAACGTAATCGTAGCTGTGGGCTGCCTGTCGCCACGCCTCGGGTGCGTGCGGCGCCCGGCGCTTCCATTCGGCAAGTCGATCGACCTGGTACTGGATGTTCGCGCGCTCCATGTCGCGGGCGACCGCCTGGGCGGATCCGTCTTCGGCGAAGTCGTCGACCGACCAGCTGACCGACTTCGGGACGTTGCGCCACCAACTGGTGCGGCCGTCGGTTCTCAGATCAGCGGCGCGTTCGACGAGGGCCTCGCGCTCCAGCATCCGGAGGTGATGACTGACGCTCCCGACCTGCAGGCCGAGAGTGGCCGCGATATCGCCGACGCGAGAGGGGCCGTGCGCCGTGAGGTGATCGATGATGCGGCGCCGGTCCGGATGGAGGAACACGCGCAGGGTGTCGATGGAGGCCATGCGGCGACGGTAAGCCCGAGATGGGAATTCTACAAGTCAGCTTGAGTAAGAACCCGCGCGCGGCGCGGGAGGCTCCTTCGACGTCACGTAACTCGGAGATCTCACGAAACTCGGGCCGAATCTGCGGATCCGCCCGCGGTTCGTGAGATCTCCGCATTTCGTCGCGCGCAAAAAGGCCCGCTCCGAAGAGCGGGCCTTTTTGACGGTGCGACTCAGTCGCCGCGCATGATCGCGAGCATCCGCAGGATCTCGATGTAGATGAAGACGACCGTCGCCATGATGCCGAACGCCGCGGTCCACGCCAGCTTCGCGGGGGCGCCATTGCGCACGCCGCGCTGCACCGCGTCGAAGTCGAGCACGAGCATGTAGGCGCCCATGAGCACGACGACCACGCCGAGGATCAGGCCGAGCGGGATGCCGAAGACCTCCATCGAGCGCAGACCGAAGGCCATCTCCCCGGGCAGCACGCCGAACATCATCAGGCCGATGTTGAGCAGGGAGAACACGGCGTAGCCGACGAGCGCGATCAGCACGATCTTGGTCATCTTCGCGGACGCGCGGATCTTGCCGCTGGCGAAGAGGGCGAGCGTCGTGCCGATGACGGCGATCGATGCGAGGGCCGCCTGCATGACGATGCCCGGCCAGACCATCTCGAAGAACGCCGAGATGCCGCCGACGAAGAGTCCCTCCGCCACGGCGTAGGCCACGGCGAGGCCAGCGGGAGCGATCTTGCGGCGCATCCCGAAGGCGTAGACGAGGCTGATGACGAGCGTGCCGATGGCGCCGACGATCGCGGGGATCAGGTTGACGTTGCCGGTGCGCAGCGCCTCGATCGGGGAGAAGTTGCCGCCGAGCGTGATGAACCAGCTCACGGCGCCGACGGCGAGCATGATCGCGAACAGGACCGCCGTCTTGACGATCGTGTCCTCGTACGTCATGCGGCCCGTCTGCGGCGTTCCCGCGGACGGGGCGGCGTACATGCCCTCGATGTGGGCCTGTTCGCCAGCGGACGGCGCCTGCGCGGGCTGCGGAGCGAGCGGCGTGGCGTATGCGCCCTGGGACGCGCCACGCTCGTTCGAGAAGTAAGGGTTATTGAATCCGGTGCTGGCCATTGCTGCGGTCACACTCCTGATCTGCCGGTCGCGTTTCGCGATTCGTCAAGCGTATCCGCCAATTACTATGTCTCGGCTGTATTCCGGTGGATTCGCGCGTCGCGCTCGTACGCTGGAGCGATGATCGCGATCATCGGCCACCGAGGTGCTCCCGGACACCTGCCGGAGCACACGCGCGGGTCCTATCTGCTGGCGATCGCGCAGGGTGTCGACGCGATCGAACCGGATGTCGTGGCCACGCGCGACGGGGTGCTCGTCGTGCGGCACGAGAATGACATCTCGTCGACCACCGACGTTTCGTCGCGTCCGGAATATGCCGACCGCCGCACCCGCAAGGTGATCGACGGGCGCACCACTGACGGCTGGTTCACCGACGACTTCACGTGGGACGAGCTGCGCACGCTGCGAGCGCGCGAGCGGATCCCCGAGATTCGCCCCACGAGCGCGGCTCACGATAACGACGAACCGATCCTCGCGCTCCCGGAGGTCCTCACGCTCGCGCGCGACGGTGGTGTCGGCGTGGTCGTCGAGCTCAAGCACGCGACGTACTTCGCGTCGATCGGTATCGATCTGGCTGCTCTCGTCGCGCGCGACATACGCGCAAGCGGGTGGGACGGCGATCCCGCGCTCGTGATCGAGGCCTTTGAGCAGAGCGCGCTCGAGCGCGTGCGCGAGGAGGGGATCCGCGCACGATACGTCTATCTCATCGAGCGCACGGGATCGCCCGCCGATCGCATCGCACGCGACGGACGGGCCGCCCCGACGTATCGGGACCAGTTCGGCGCGCCCGCCGTGCTCGCCCCCGCCGTCGACGGCGTGAGCGTGCACAAGCACCTCCTCCTCGCCGCGAACGGCGCCGAGCTTGCCGCCCGCGTCCGCGACGCGGGGCTCGAGCTGTTCACCTGGACGTGCCGCCCCGAGAACGCCTTCCTCGAACGCCGCTTCCGGGGCCCAGGTGGGCGCACGGCGCACGGCCGATGGCGCGAGGAATGGCGCGAACTGCGCGACGTCGGCGCGACGGCGCTGTTCGCCGACCACCCCGATCTCGCGCGCGAGCTGTTCCCGCGAGAGTGATTACTGGGCGTCGTCCCAGAGGTTGGCGACGGCGTGGGCTGTGCCGCCCTGTCCCGGGCCGAGCAGGAAGATATCGCGCACCTGGCTCTCGGCGTCGATTGCATCGCCCGTCCCGATCAGATCGGCGAGGCGCTCGAAGTCGCTCGTCAGCGCCGCCGCGTCCTTGACGAGCGGGAACGTGCCGCGCAGGTTGCGCGTCATGTGCAGCCAGCTGTCGGAGATCGTCGCGGCGTAGACGGAGTTGCCGCTGTGCTCGGCGATGTAGTCGTTCAGCGTGCTGTAGGCGGCGTATGCGCTCTTCGGATCCGTGGCGAGCGCGCGTGCGATCTCGCGAGTCAGGTCCGAGGCATGAGCGCGCTCCTCCTCGCTCATCCGCGGGAGAGTGAGGTGCAGGCCGATGCCCAGCTGGTAGCCGATGAACTCGAGCGACTTCGCGGGCATCTCCGGCGTCACGTCGGTGACGCGCGTGTACCGGCTCGCCACCATCTCGATCAGGCCCTGCCGCTCGAGGCGTTGCAGCGCTTCGCGAACCGGCATTCGGGAGACGCCGAGGCGGTCGGCGAGTTCGCCGTCGCGCACACGCTGTCCGGGCGCAAGGGTGCCGTCGACAATCGACTCGCACAGACGTTCATACACGACATCGGCGAGACGTTTGGTCTCCGCCATCACCGGCTTCTCATCGCTCAGCACCGTTTTTCCCCCTGCTCGGTGTTCGGTCTCGATCCCGTAACTTTATACAGACGACCCTGACTGTCATCTCCAGAATTCGGTAGTTGGCAGGAAACTCACGCCAAGCGCTCGTTCGTCCGAGGTCTCTCCTAAGCTTGCAGGAGCCATGGCACATCCTCACGACGCACCCCTCGTTCCGACCGATCGCGACCCCTTACTCGACGGCCTCAATGAGCCGCAGCGCGAGGCGGTGCTCCATCGCGGTCCCGCTCTGCTCATCGTCGCGGGTGCCGGATCCGGCAAGACCCGCGTGCTGACGCACCGCATCGCGTCACTGCTGCGTTCCCGCGAGGCCTGGCCAAGCCAGATCCTCGCGATCACGTTCACGAACAAGGCCGCGGGCGAGATGCGCGAGCGTGTCGAGGAGCTCGTGGGTGAGCAGGCGAAGGGGATGTGGATCTCGACGTTCCACTCGGCGTGCGTGCGCATCCTGCGTCGCGAGGCCGAGCAATTCGGCTTCACCAAAGCATTCACGATCTACGACTCGGGCGATGTCCGGGCCCTCATGAAGCGGCTGGTGAAAGAGCATGAGGCTGACGCCTACGGTCTCACGCCGGCGTCGACACAGGCGCGGATCTCGATGCTGAAGAACGAGCTGCAGGATGCCGACGCGTACGCGCGTCAGGCGAACATGACGGATCCAGCTGAACGGGTCTTCGTCGAGATCTTCCAGGACTACACGCGCCGACTGCGCCAGGCGAACGCGTTCGATTTCGACGATCTGCTCGCGCAGACGGTCTATCTGTTCCGGGCGTTTCCGCAGGTCGCCGACGTGTACCGTCGGCGCTTCCGGCACATCCTCGTCGACGAGTACCAGGACACGAACCACGCGCAGTACCAGCTCATCCGCGAACTGACGAAGCCGGCCTCCGGCGAGGGCGTCGACGTCGGCGACGGAATGATCGCGCTGATTCCGGACGCGGCCGAGGCCGGCGCCTCCCTCACCGTGGTGGGAGATTCCGACCAGTCGATTTACGCCTTCCGCGGCGCCGACATCCGCAACATCACGGAGTTCGAGCGCGACTTCCCCGGCGCGCGGGTGGTGCTCCTCGAACAGAACTACCGGTCGAGTCAGAACATCCTCGACGCGGCGAACGCGGTCATCAGCAATAACTTCGACCGCAAGGACAAGAAGCTGTGGACTGACCAGGGCGCAGGGCACACGGTCATCGGCTTCACCGGATACTCGCAACACGACGAGGCGCAGTTCGTCGCCGATGAGATCGAGTCTCTCCGCTCCAGCAGTGTCGGCTACGACGACATCGCCGTGTTCTACCGCACGAACTCGCAGTCGCGAGCGCTGGAGGAGATCTTCATCCGCTCGGCGATCCCGTACCGGATCATGGGCGGCACGAAGTTCTACGACCGTGCCGAGATCAAGGACGCGCTCGCGTACCTCGTCGCCGTGGTCAACCCCGCCGACGAGATGGCGGTTCGTCGCATCCTCAACAAGCCGAAGCGGGGCATCGGCGCGGTGACCGAGACGAACATCGCGCGATTCGCCGCAGACAACGACCTCACGTTCCGCGACGCACTGGCGCACGCGGGGGAGATCGGGCTCGGGCCGAAGCAGCAGAAGGTCCTCGACCATCTCGACGCGGTGCTGCGCGAAGCACAGGAGATCCTGTTGCCGGCGTCCGGGGACGACGCGCCGCCGAGCGCCGTCGCCGAGGGCATGCAGGTGCTGCTGAACCGCTCGGGTTACCTCGATGCGCTGCGGCAGTCGCAGGATCCTCAGGACGAGGCGCGCGTCGAGAACCTCGACGAGCTCGTCGCGGTGACCCGCGAATTCGCACGGAACAACCCCGACGGCACGGTGATCGACTTCCTCACGGAGGTCGCGCTCGTCGCCGACAGCGACAACCTCGACGATGCGTCGGGCACGGTCTCCCTCATGACCCTGCACACCGCCAAGGGCCTCGAGTTCGACACGGTCTTCCTGACCGGTGTCGAAGAGGATCTGATCCCGCACCGCATCTCGGCGGGCGAGCCCGGCGGTCCGCAGGAGGAGCGACGTCTGTTCTACGTGGGCATCACGCGGGCGCGGCAGCGGCTCTTCCTCTCGCTCGCGATGACGCGTGCGCAGTTCGGCGAGGTCTCGGTCGCGATGCCGAGCCGCTTCCTCCAGGAGATCCCGGCGGGTCTGGTCGACTGGCGACAGTCTCCGGGCGACGTGAACTCACGCGGCGGCATGCGCTCCCGCGCGCTCAACGCGACGGCCCCGCGGGAGAACCGGTGGGGTGTCAAACCGCTCGAACCTTCGCGATCGAAGGCGTCGTTGGCGGAGTTCACCAACCGCGTCACCGGCAAGGTGCGCGACAACGGCGACCTCGAGCTCGACCCGGGGGACCGGATCCGTCACGACGACTTCGGGGAGGGCGTCGTCGACGCGATCACGGGGCAGGGGGCGAAGCGCATCGCCCACGTCCGTTTCGATTCCGCCGGCGCGAAGAAGCTCCTCATCAAGGTCGCGCCGATCGAGAAGCTGTAACGGCCCGCCCTCCGCGCCTCCCGTACGCTGGGGGCATGGGTCTTTTCTCGCGCAAGAAGAAGTCCGATCGCAGCGATGACGCCGCCGCGGCGCCGCAGTCGGAGGAATCTGCGGCCCCGCAGGACACCACGAGCGACGCCCCCGCCGCGGAGAGCGTGCCCGAGGTGAACATCTCCTTCTCCGCCTACCAGGGCGTCGGCGCCGAATCGGGGCCGGAGGTGCAGTCTCCGGAGCAGAAGCGTGCCGAAGACGCGAAGCGTGCACAGGAAGCGCAGGCTGCGGCGCAGGACGGACCGCAGGCGGCGACTCGCCCGAGCGGATCCGCGCCGACGCCCGAGGGGGGCCGTCCCGTGCCGCCGCGTGAGCTGCCGTTCGCACCGGCCGCTCCGCCGACAGAGCTGGAGACGGTCAAGGGACTGCGCGACAACGGCCTCGTGCGCGACGCGCTCGCCGCGCTGCCGGAGAAGCCGCAACCGCAGCAACTCCTCGGCGTCGCGCGACAGCTGCTGCAGGGCCATGTGTTCCTGCGCGTCGACGGTGACGTGCGCGAGCAGATGCAGGAGAAGGGCAGCGCCCAGCTGAAGTTCGGTGTCGCGCGCACGGCCGACAAGACCTACATGCTCGTGTTCAGCTCCGGGCGCGCATTGAGCAAGGCCGTTCAGGGCGACGGGAACACGCAGACATCGGCGATCGCGCAGCCCGTGCCCCAGATCCTCGCGCACATGGTCGACAACGACTTCGACGGCATCATCATCGACAACGCGTCGGGTCAGAACCGCATCGTGCTCCCGCGCGAGGTCCTCGAGCGCGCCCGCGAGCAGGCGGATCCGCAGCTGCGCGTCAAGACTGCGCTCGCCCAGCCGCGCGACACCGAGACGCCGAAGAAGATCGTCGAGATCCTCGGCCAGCGCCCCCCGCTGTGGGTCGCCGTCGGTCCGTCGCCGCAGGACGAGACGAAGATGGGCATCGCGGAGGCGCGTCTCGCGAACGGCACCCGTCTGCTGCAGGTGTATTCGCACCCGCTCGAGGTCGTCGCCCAGGGGCGCAGCGAACGCGCGATGCCGTTCGGCATCGAGAAGGTCGCGAAGCTGCTGACGGATCACGCGGAGCTCGGCGGGATCCTCCTCGATCCCGCGGGCCCGCTGATGACGCTGACGCGCGACGAACTCACGCCGGTCATGCCGCTCGCGTCGGAGGCAGACCCCATCACCGAGGGTCCGTCCTCGACCGACCAGTAGGAGACGCCCCTAGACGAACGCCCCGACGCCGGTGACGTCGCGGCCGATGAGCAGCGCCTGCACGCTCTCCGTGCCCTCGTAGGTGTGAATCGCCTCGATGTCGACGAGGTGCTGCATGACGCGATTCTCGAGCAGGATCCCGTTGCCGCCCAGGAGGTCGCGGGCGTCGCGAGCGATGTCGCGTGCGGCTCGGGTGTTGGTGTACTTCGCGAGCGACGCCTGCGTCGGGCGCAGGTCGCCCGTTGCTTCGAGGTCGGCGAGTCGGCGACAGTAGAGCTGCATTGCGGTCAGCTGCGAGAGCATCCGCGTCAGTCGCTCCTGCACGAGCTGGAACGCGGCGAGCGGTTTGCCGAATTGCGTGCGTTCGCCCGCGTACTGGAGCGCGGCCTCATAGCACGCGGTTGCGTGGCCGAGCGCCGACCACGCGACGCCGGATCGCGTCGCGTACAGCACGCGGGACGTGTCCGCGAATGAGTGCGCGCCCGGCAGACGCGCGTCGAGCGGCACGCGCACGTCGTCGAGCACAATGCGCGCCTGGTGGATCGCGCGAAGCGACACCTTGCCCTCGATGACCTCCCCGCGATAGCCCGGCGTCTCCTGCGGGACGAGGAAGCAGCACACGCGACCGTCATCGGGATCCGATGGATCGACGAGCCGCGCCCAGACGAAGGTGATCCCGCCCGAGGCGCCGTTGCCGATCCACTTCTTCGCGCCGCGGAGCACCCAGGCGTCGCCCTCGCGCGTCGCGCTCGTCTCGAGACCGGTCGAGTCGCTGCCGTGATCTGGCTCGGTGAGCGCGAACGACCCGGGCACCTCACCGCTGTCGAGCCGTGCGAGCCATGCGTCCTTCTGTGCGTCGCTCCCGAACAGCGCGAGGGTCCGCAGCGCGAGTCCGCCCTGCACCGCGAGGATCGTCCCGAGGGAGCCATCGCCGCGGGAGAGCTCCATGTTCACGAGCCCCGCTGCGAGGGGCGAGAGGTGCGTGAGCCCCTCGTGCTCGACGCCGTCCGACATCACGTCGTGTCGGCCGAGAGCCTCGAGGACCTGTTCGTGCGGGTAGGCGGCGGTCTCCCACGCCGCGAGCAGGTCGTCGGCGACCTCACGCACGACGGCCCGGGCACGTTCCCACGCGTCGAGGTCGGCGCCGGCGACGTCATCGAAGACGCCGTAGTAGTCGGTGTCGAGGGGAGAGGTCACGGAATAGGAGCGCACGCGCTCGCCGGGAAACGTCTCATCTGCCATGCCGCCACGCTAGGAGCTGGAGCGCCGAGAGCGCGATGTGTTTGTCGTGCGCCCACAGTCGGTAGACTGAAGAACGGATCTTTTCGGAGGGCTGTCTCACATGATGTTCATACTGTCGCTGATCCTCTTCATCGGCGGCCTGTTCCTCTTCGGCGTCGCATTCGTCGCGCCGGCTTTCAACGGGCTCATCTTCACGCTCGGAATCCTCGCCGTGTGCCTCGCGATGGCGATTCCGATGTTCCGTAGCCAGTGGCGAACGAACCACAACAAGTAGATAGAAGGTAAAGCAAGGTGGATCTGTACGAGTACCAGGCACGAGACCTTTTCGAGAAGTACGGGGTGCCGGTGCTCGCCGGTATCGTCGCCGATACCCCCGAGGAAGCGAAGGCGGCCGCGGAGAAGCTCGGCGGCGTCGTTGTCGTCAAGGCCCAGGTCAAGATCGGCGGCCGCGGTAAGGCCGGCGGTGTGAAGGTCGCGAAGAACGCCGACGAGGCCTACGAGGCCGCACAGGCGATCCTCGGTCTCGACATCAAGGGGCACGTCGTGCGCCGCGTCATGGTGGCCGCGGGGGCGAACATCGACCGCGAGTTCTACTTCTCCGTGCTCCTCGACCGTGCCAACCGCTCTTACCTGTCGCTGTGCAGCGTCGAGGGGGGCATGGAGATCGAGCAGCTCGCCGTCGAGAAGCCGGAGGCGCTCGCACGGATCGAGGTCGACCCGCTGACGGGCATCGACAAGCAGAAGGCGCTCGAGATCGCGAAGGCGGCGAACTTCCCCGCCGAGCTGATCGAGAAGGTCTCCGACGCGTTCGTGAAGCTCTACGAGGTCTACACCGGCGAGGACGCCACCCTCGTCGAGGTCAACCCGCTGGTCCTGACTGCTGAGGGCGACATCATCGCGCTCGACGGCAAGGTGTCGCTCGATGAGAACGCCTCGGAGGTGCGCCACCCGGAGCACGCCGAGCTCGAGGACAAGGGCGCGGCCGACCCGCTCGAGGCGAAGGCCAAGGCGGCCGGCCTCAACTACGTCAAGCTCGACGGCGAGGTCGGCGTCATCGGCAACGGTGCAGGTCTCGTGATGTCGACGCTCGACGTCACCGCATACGCGGGAGAGAACCACGGCGGCGTGAAGCCGGCGAACTTCCTCGACATCGGCGGCGGCGCCAACGCACAGGTCATGGCCAGCGGCCTCGACGTGATCCTCGGCGACCCGCAGGTCAAGAGCGTCTTCGTGAACGTCTTCGGCGGCATTACCAGCTGCGTCGCGGTCGCAGAGGGCATCGTGAAGGCCCTCGAGATCCTCGGCGACGCGGCGTCCAAGCCGCTCGTCGTGCGCCTCGACGGCAACCAGGTCGAGGAGGGGCGTGCGATCCTCGCCCAGGCGAACCACCCGCTCGTCACCCTGGCCGCAGGCATGGACGAAGGCGCCGACAAGGCCGCCCAGCTGGCGAACGCGTGAGATAAGGACTTATTCGATGTCGATCTACCTCAACAAGGATTCCAAGGTCATCGTCCAGGGCATCACCGGCGGTGAGGGCAGCAAGCACACCGCCCTGATGCTCAAGGCGGGGACGAACGTCGTCGGCGGCGTGAACGCGCGCAAGGCCGGCACGACCGTGACACACGAGAAGCCCGGTGCGGGCGAAGTCCAGCTGCCGGTGTTCGCCTCCGTCAGCGAGGCGATGGAGGCGACGGGCGCCGACGTGTCGGTCGCCTTCGTGCCGCCGAAGTTCACCAAGGACGCGATGATCGAGGCCATCGACGCCGAGATCCCGCTCCTCGTCGTCATCACCGAGGGCGTTCCCGTCGGCGACGCCGCAGAGGCCTGGGCGCACGCCAAGAGCAAGGGCGGCACGACGCGCATCATCGGTCCGAACTGCCCGGGCATCATCACTCCCGGGGAGGCGCTCGCCGGCATCACGCCCGCGAACATCACGGGTAAGGGGCCGATCGGCCTCGTCTCGAAGTCGGGCACGCTGACGTACCAGATGATGTTCGAGCTGAACGACTTCGGCTTCTCGACGGCGATCGGCATCGGCGGCGACCCGGTCATCGGAACGACGCACATCGATGCGCTCGAGGCGTTCGAGAACGACCCCGAGACGAAGGCGATCGTGATGATCGGCGAGATCGGCGGCGACGCTGAGGAGCGTGCCGCGGAGTACATCAAGGACAACGTCACCAAGCCGGTCGTGGGCTACGTGGCCGGCTTCACCGCCCCCGAAGGCAAGACGATGGGGCACGCCGGTGCGATCGTCTCCGGATCGGCGGGCACGGCGTCCGCGAAGAAGGAAGCCCTCGAGGCCGCCGGCGTCAAGGTCGGCAAGACCCCGAGCGAGACGGCTCAGCTCATGCGGGAGATCCTGCAGGCGAGCTGACCGACGCGCGAAGGGGCTCCGGCGGAACATCCGCCGGAGCCCCTTCGCGTTCCTTTCCCGATCCCACCCCGACGTCGACCAAGTGCGCCGACGCCGGGGTGGGATCACCGGATCCGCAGTCTGCTCCCGGTAGCCTCATACGCCTATGCACCGTGTCCTCGTCGCCGTCCTGGCCGCCGTCGACGCGCTCGTCGCGGCTGCGGTCGGGCTCGTCGCGGTCCTCGCGCCGTTCACTCTCCTGTGGATTGCCGCGTTCGGCGATGTCGACGCGTGGGATGCGCTGTGGCCCGCGACCGCGCGCGTCTGGCAGCTCGGACACCTCGTGCCGGTGCACCTCGACCTCGGCGATTCCGCGAGTCTGCTCGGCGTGCCCGATCGGGGCGCCACGTTCTGGGTGAGCATCGCACCGCTGCTCTTCGCCTGTTTCACCCTCATCTTCGCCGCCCGTTCGGGGGCGCGAGCGGCGGGGTCCGGCGCGCCGATCATCGGCGTCGTGACCGGGACCGCGGTCATCGCGCTCATCTCCGGGGTGGTGGCCGTCACGAGCGCCAACCCCGTGGCGTCGATCACCACCTGGCAGGGGATCGTGCTCCCCACCGCTGTGTATGTTGTGGGCGCCGCGACGGGTGCGGTCCGTGCGGCGTGGCGCGATGGCGACGACGGCGTCATCGACCGGATCCACGATGTGGTCGACGGCTGGAGTCCCGCGTGGCGCGTGGCGCCGACGCTCGTCGTTCGTGGAACGGCCACGGTCGTCGTCGGACTCGTCGGAGCGGCTGCCCTGTTGCTCGCTGTCCTCATCGCCCTCCGCGGCGGCGAGGTCATCAACCTCTTCGAACGGGCGCACGTGGACCTCGTGGGCGTGACGACGCTCACCCTCGCCCAGCTCGCCTACCTCCCGACCTTCATCGCGTGGGGGATCGCGTGGATCGCGGGCCCCGGCTTCGCGATCGGCGCCGACACCGCCATCTCGCCGTCGGGGACGTCGCTGGGCGTGCTGCCGGGCGTACCGATGTTCGGCATCATCCCGGAGGGCGGATCCGGCTGGATGCTGCTCATCGTGCTCGTCCCGGTCGCGTTCGGCGCGCTCGCCGGATGGATCGCGCGGCGCTCGTACGCCGAAGAATGGGCGTTTGATGGCGACGGCGAGGAGCGCTTCGCGCCGCGCGTCGTCATCGCGGTCGGCATCGCCGTCTGCTCGGGCGCACTCGCCGCGCTCATCGCCGCCGTCTCGGCCGGATCCATGGGGCCTGAGCGCCTGGCCGTGGTGGGCGCTGACCCCGGGCCCGTCGCGCTCACCGTCGGGATCGAGGTGCTCGTGGGCGCCGCGATCCTGCTGCTCGCGCCCGTGCGGCGCCCGCTGACGTGGGACGATCTCTCTGACGATGAGGCGGACGATGCCGACGAACCGGCCCCGGAGGGCGGAGTACGCAGCGCCCCCTAGACTGGACGTGTGCTGAAAGTCGCGGTCCTCATCTCGGGCGCCGGTTCCAACCTGCGTGCCTTTCTCGAGACGGTGTCTGAGTCGACCTTTCCGGCGCGTGTGGTGGCGGTCGGGGCCGACCGCGACGCCGACGGCCTTTCTCACGCCACGCACTTCGAGGTGCCGACGTTCTCCGTGCCGTTTCGCGACTTCGCCTCGCGGGACGAATGGGGCGCCGCGCTGGCCGCGCAGCTTCGCACGTATGCGCCCGACCTGATCGTGCTGAGCGGGTTGATGCGCCTGCTGCCGCAGGCTGTCGTCGACGAGTTCGCCCCGCGCATCGTCAACACACACCCCGCCTACCTCCCCGAGTTCCCGGGAGCGCACGGCGTGCGCGACGCACTCGCCGCCGGCGCCGTCGAGACCGGGGCGAGCGTCATCCAGGTCGACGGCGGAGTCGACTCGGGACCGATCCTCGCCCAGGAGCGCGTGCCGGTCGAACCCGGTGACACCGAGCCGACGCTGCACGCCCGCATCAAGCCCGTCGAACGCCGCCTCCTCTCCGACGTGGTGCGTCGGATCGCGACCGGCGACCTCATCCTGACCTGACCCCGACATCACAAGGAGATCCCATGGCCGGTCCGAGCAACGACCCTTCGCTCTATCGCCACCGCGACGTGGTTCCGATCAAGCGGGCGCTGGTGTCCGTCAGCGACAAGACCGACCTGCTTCCGCTCGCCGCCGCGCTCGCGGGCGCGGGCGTCGAGATCATCTCGACCGGTTCCACCGCTGCGAAGATCCGCTCAGCGGGCCACGACGTCACCGACGTCGCTGAGGTGACCGGCGTGCCCGAGATGCTCGACGGGCGTGTCAAGACGCTGCACCCGAACGTGCATGGTGCGCTGCTGGGCGACCTGCGCCTCGAGCACCACGAGTCTCAGCTGAACGACCTCGGCATCGAGCCGTTCCAGCTCGTCGTCGTCAACCTCTATCCGTTCGTCGAGACGGTGCAGTCCGGTGCCGAGGGCGAAGGCGTCGTCGACCAGATCGACATCGGCGGCCCGGCGATGGTGCGCGCGTCCGCGAAGAACTATGCGAACGTCGCGATCGTCGTGGATCCGTCGTCGTACACCTCGATCATCGACGCGGTGAAGAAGGGCGGCACGTCACTGCAGGAGCGCAAGGAACTCGCCGCGCGGGCGTTCGCACACACCGCCTCCTACGATACCGCCGTCGCGCAGTGGTTCGCGGAGGAGACGATGGAGGGCGAGACCGTCCTTCCCGACCACCTCACGGTTCAGGCCGAGAAGATCGAAGACCTGCGCTACGGCGAGAACGCGCACCAGCGCGCCGCGATTTACACGCGCGTCGGCGGGTACGGCATCGCTCAGGCCGAGCAGCTGCAGGGCAAGCCGATGTCGTTCAACAACTACACCGATGCCGATGCCGCGCTCCGTGCGGCGTATGACATGGTCCTGCCGGCCGTGGCGATCATGAAGCACGCCAATCCGTGCGGCATCGCGATCGCCGACCCGAAGGCGCTCGACTCGATCGCGAGCGCGCACCTGCGCGCCCACGAGTGCGACCCGTTGTCGGCGTTCGGCGGCGTGATCGCCGCCAACCGCCCGGTCACGCTGAAGATGGCAGAGAACCTGCGCGACATCTTCACGGAGGTCATCGTCGCTCCTGACTTCGAGCCCGACGCCCTCGAGATGTTCCGGTCCAAGAAGAACCTGCGTCTGCTGAAGCTGCCGTCGAACTGGCAGCAGGAGCGCATGGACATTCGGCTCGTCTCCGGCGGGCTCCTCCTGCAGGATGCCGATCTGTTTCCCGACGACGACTTCGAATCGGTCGCGAAGAACTGGGAGCTCGTCGCGGGTGAGGAGCCAGACATGCCGCTCGCCGACCTCGTCTTCGCCTGGAAGAGCAGCCGTGCGGTCAAGTCGAATGCCATCGTCCTCGCGAAGAACATGGCGACCGTCGGAATCGGCATGGGGCAGGTCAACCGCGTCGACTCCTGTCGCCTCGCCGTGGAGCGCGCCGGCGACCGCGTAGCGGGCACCATCGCCGCGTCCGACGCGTTCTTCCCGTTCTCCGATGGCCCCGAGGTCCTGATGGACGCGGGCGTCAAGGTCATCATCCAGCCCGGTGGGTCCGTGCGGGACGAAGAGACCATCGAACTCGCGAAGTCGCGTGGTGTATCCATGTACTTCACGGGGGAGCGCCACTTCTTCCATTGATCCGCGGCACCACGGGCGACAGCCTTTCAGCATGACGTATGCTGAAAGGCTGTCGCTTTCTGCGCAATCATCTGTGGGGATCCATGTCTTCTCAAAACGCCTCTGGCGCGCGTCCGCGCCTTCCGCTCCACCGCGCCCTCCTGCGACTCCTGCCGTTCGCCCGGAAAGACCTTCCGCGTATCGCGCTCGGCGGGTTCTCGGCGCTGGGGGCGTCGATCGTGGCGCTGCTGATCCCGACCGCACTCGAATGGATCGTCGGCGGACCGATCTCCAGCGGTGCGACGAGTGCGGTGGTGTGGGGGGCTGTCGCCGTTCTCGGCCTCGGGCTCGTCGAGGCGGGGCTCGTCTGGCTGCGCCGCTGGCTCGTGCTCGCCCCGGCCACTGCGATCGAGTACAACCTCCGGCAGCGGTTCTACAACCGCCTCCAGAAGCTCCCGATCGAGTTCCACGACCGGTGGCAGGGCGGGCAGCTGCTTAGCCGCATGATGCAGGACCTCGGCGTGATCCGTCGCTGGATGGCGTTTGGTCTCATCATGCTCGTGGTCAACCTGTTGACGGTCGTGCTCGGATCGGTGCTGCTGTTCCAGTGGCACTGGATGCTCGGCACGATCTTTGTGGTGTCGGGCATTCCGCTGTGGATCAGCGCCGTGCGCTTCGAGCGGACCTACGGGCGCCTGGCGCGCATGAGTCAGGACCAGCAGGGCGACATCGCGACGAGCGTGGAACAGAGCGTGCATGGCATCCGCGTGCTCAAGGCGTTCGGCCGCGGCCCGTACGCGCTGCAGAAGTTCCGTCGACAGGCCGAGACACTCCGCGGCACCGAGATGCAGAAGGCTCGCGCGATCGCCGGCATCGACTTCGTGCTCGTCCTCATGCCGGAGCTCGCCTTCGCGGCGTCGCTCGCGCTGGGGATCTGGCTCGCGGCGACGGGACAGATCGCCATCTCCGAGCTGTTCGCATTCTTCGCGATGGCGACGATCCTGCGCTGGCCGATCGAGTCGATCGGGTTTCTGTTCTCCTTCATGCTCGACGCCCGCACGGCGACGGACCGCGTGTTCGAGATCTTCGATGCGGTCGACACGATCACCGACCCGGCCGAGCCCGTCACCATCGCCGAGCCACGGGGCGCGCTCGTCTTCGACGACGTGCACTTCCGTTACCAGGACGCGCGCGATCATGAACGCGATCTGCTCAACGGCATCGAGCTGGCGGTCGAGCCGGGCGAGACGATGGCGCTCGTGGGGCTGACGGGATCCGGCAAGACGACGCTGACGACGCTGCCGACCCGGCTGTACGACGTGACCGAGGGAAGCGTCACGCTCGACGGCGTCGACGTGCGCGACCTCGCGCTTGTCGAGCTGCGTACGCACATCGCGACCGCCTTCGAGGACGCGACACTGTTCTCCGCGTCGGTGCGCGAGAACGTGCTGCTCGGCCGCGACGACCTCGACGTGTTCTCGGAGGAAGCCGAAAGGGTCCTCCGCGAGGCGCTGGGGGTCGCCCAGGCGGAGTTCGTCGACGATCTGCCGGAAGGCACCGAGACGATGATCGGCGAGGAGGGGATGAGTCTCTCCGGCGGACAGCGCCAGCGCCTCGCTCTCGCCCGCGCGGTCGCCGCCCGGCCGCGCGTGATCGTGATGGACGACCCGCTGTCGGCGCTCGATGTCAACACAGAAGAGCGCGTGCAGGTCGAGCTGAAGCGCGTGCTCGCCGGCACCACGGCGCTGATCATCGCGCACCGGCCGTCGACGGTCGCGCTCGCCGACCGCGTCGCGCTTCTCGAAGACGGCCGGATCTCCGCCGTCGGAACCCACAGCGAACTGCTGGCCGGGTCGGCGAGCTACCGACGGGTGCTCTCCAGCCTCGAGGCCGAGGACCGCGAGGAGAGCGCGCAGCGCCTCGACCCCGCGCAGGAGCTCGACGAGCAGAAGGAGGCGGGGCGATGAGCGGAACCGTCCACGGCGTCGCCGGCGAAGACCGCAGCGACTACACCAAGGCGGAGAGCAAGGCGATCCGGAGTCGTTCCTGGCGGCTGCTCCTGTCCCTCATCGCGCCCATGAAGTGGCGCGTGATCCTCACGGCGGTCGTCGTCGTCGCGCAGACGGCCGTGCGTGTGCTCGGCCCCGCTCTGCTCGGCCTCGGTCTCAACGCAGCGCTGCCGGCCGTGCTCGAGGGCGAGGACTGGGGACCGACGTGGCTGATCGCAGGGGCGTACGCCGGCACGGCCATCGTCGGTGCGGCCCTCCTCGCCTGGTACGACATGCTGGCGGCCCGGGTCACGCAGACGGTGCTGCTGGATCTGCGCACGCGGGTGTTCCGTCACACGCAGCGATTGAGTCTCGAGTTCCACGAGACGTACACCTCGGGGCGCATCATCTCGCGCCAGACGAGCGACCTCGACACGATCCGCGAGCTGCTCAACGGCGGGCTCACGCAGCTCGTCAACGGCGTGCTCTACGGCGTCTTTACCTTCATCGCGCTCGTGATCGTGGACTGGCAGTCCGGCCTCGTCATCGTCGTCATGCTCGTGCCGCTCACGCTGCTGCTGCGGTGGTTCTACCGCCGCTCGCAGCTCGCCTACCGTGCGACGCGCGTCATCAGCGCGCAGGTGATCGTCAAGTTCGTCGAGACGATGACCGGGATCCGCGCCGGCAAGGCATTCCGCAGCGAGCCGCGTAACGAGGTGACCTTCGGCAAGCTGTCATGGAACTACCGCGAGGCGAACATGCGCGTGATCCGCCTGTTCGGCACCTTCGAGCCTGCGCTGATGGCGATCTCTGCGTTCGCGATCGGCATCGTCGTCCTCTGGGGCGGCGTGCGCATCACGTGGGACGAGTTCTCCGTCGGTCTGCTGCTGAGCGTCGTGCTGTACGTGCGCAACTTCTTCACCCCGCTGCAGGAGGTGGCGATGTTCGTCAACTCCTTCCAGTCGGCATCCGCCGCTCTCGAGAAGGTGTCGGGCGTGCTCGAAGAGGGGCTCTCGGTACCGGATCCCACGAAGCCGGTCGCCATCGAGACGGCGCGTGGCCACCTGCTGTTCGACGACGTCACGTTTGGGTACGGCGAAGGGCGGACGGTGCTGCCGCACTTCCGCCTCGACATCCCCGCGGGGCAGACGGTCGCTCTGGTCGGCACGACCGGCGCGGGCAAGTCGACGCTGGCGAAGCTGCTGTCGCGGTTCTACGACCCGACGCGCGGCGCCGTGCGCCTCGACGGCATCGACCTGCGCAACCTCGACCCCGGAGACATGCGCCGCGCGATCGTCATGGTGACGCAGGAGGCGTATCTGTTCAGCGGATCCGTCGCCGACAATATCGCCCTCGGACGCCCCGGCGCTTCGCCGGAAGAGATCATCGCGGCCGCGAAGGCGGTGGGCGCGCACGAGTTCATCGAGCAGCTTCCCGACGGTTACGACACCGACGTCAACAAGCGCGGCGGACGTGTCTCTGCCGGGCAGCGACAGCTCGTCTCATTCGCGCGGGCGTTCCTCGCGGATCCGGCTGTCCTGATCCTCGACGAGGCGACGGCATCGCTGGACATCCCGTCCGAACGCGCGATTCAGGACGCGTTGCAGACGCTGCTGGCGGATCGTACGGCGATCATCATCGCCCACCGCCTCTCGACCGTGGAGATCGCCGATCGCGTCTTGGTGATGGAGTACGGCGAGATCATCGAGGACGACAGCCCCGAGGCGCTCAAGCAGGGGACCGGAAAATTCGCGCAACTGCACAAGGCATGGCAGGACTCACTGGTCTGAATCTCGCGAAAGCGAAGGGTTGGCGGCGGCGCTCCGACCTATGGGGGAGGAAGGGTATCGGAGCTCCGCCGCCAGTCTGTGGGGCCGAGGCTATAGCAGAATCTCGGCGACTACTTCACCGTACTCGGATTCGCCGACGGGCGTGAAACCGACGCGGCGGAAGAAGGCCTCCGGACCGAGTTCTCCGGCTTCATAGACGACCGTGAGGCGATCGGAGCCACGACGGCGCGCCTCGTCGAGCACCGCTTCGACGGCGAATCGACCCGCGCCGCGACCCTGGGCCTCGGCGTCGACGTTGATGCGCCACAGCGCGGCACGCAGGTAGTCGCTCGGTGCCTCGGGATCGAAGTACGCGCGAATGAAGGCGACGACACCGCCCTCGGCGTCGATCACGACCCGCTGCCAGGTCTTCTGCGGGTCGGCGACGCCCATTTCGACCGCGTAGGTCGTGGGCGCGATGAACTCTTCCTGGCCTGGCTTCAGGCTCAGGCTGTTGGCCGCGACGATTGTGGCGGCGGACAGTTCTTCGACGTGCAGCTCGCTCATGCCCTCAGCGTAGAGCACTCGGCGGCGGGACGGGGCGGCGTTTCCCTGCATTAATTCTGGACGGTGACGGGTGAACCGGTCTGCAGGAAGTAGTAGACCCACTCGGCGGCACTCTCGGTGAGGTTCACGCAGCCGTGGCTCATGTACGCGCCCGGGCCGAAGTTGCTGTGCCAGTACGTGCCGTGGAAGCCCTGGTCGCCGTTGAAGTAGGTGACGAAGGGGACGTCGGCCGTGCAGTAGTCGAATCGACCGCCGGGCACGTATTCGCCTTCTGCGTCGCACGAGCCCATGTCCTGGATCGTGAGCTGGCCGTACACGGGGTACGTGCCGTTGACCGTGTCGTGGCCAGGCTTGCCGAGCGCCATCGGGAAGCTCTTCATGAGCTTCTCTTCGCCGTCGTTGACGGTCTCGTAGAAGTGCGAGTGGCCGTCGCTCTTGTCGACGACTGCGCGACGGAAGCGCTCGGTACGCTCGTGCGCCACCTTCTCGCCCGCGAGCGCGACCTCGGCGGGCTCGAGCGACGTCAGCTGCGCCTCGATCTCCTGGCCGACGCCGTCGGTCGCCGCGACCGCGTAGCCGTCCTGTCCTTCGACGATGACCTTGCTCACGTTGCCGGACGCGTCGACGACGACGTCGGCATCGACGGGCTCCTGATCGACCTTCTTCGGCAGCGCGTCGACGTACTCCTGGATGAGGTCGGTCTTCGCCTGCACGTCGACCGTGCCGTCGTCGGTCACGGCGACGTCGAGCCAGCTGGCGACCTTCTTGGTGCCCACCTCGTCGACGGTGTCGCCGTCGAGCGTGAAACTGACTCCGCTGACCGCGTTGTTCAGCTTCTCGGCGGTGGCGGCGGCATCCTTTTCGACGAAGGGCGCGGTCGTCTCGGTGGTGGACGCGTCGACGGAGATCGACGGCGTGGACCCCGCGGCGAGGATCGTCTCGCCCGACGCGAGTGCCTGCACGGACTGCGCGCTCGCGAGCTGCTCGGACACCGCCTGGACGAACGCCTCGGTGTCGATGCCGTGGCCCTTCTCATCCGGCACGGCGACGTAGGAGCCGTCTTGGAACTCGACCTGCGCGTTGACGGGGGCGGTGTGGAGGTCGGGGAACGCCTTCTCGAGCGCGTCGCTCGTGACCGCCTCGTCGACCGTCAGCTCGCCCTCGACGGCGCCGGGATTCCACTTGCCGATCTTCCACAGCGGGTAGGCATCCTTGACGGCCTCCGCAGTCTGCTCGGCGTCGACGGCGAGACCGAGGTCCTCACCGGTGAACGATGCCGACTGCCCCTCGACCTCGACCGTGATGGAGGCATTCTGAACGCCCGTCGACAGCGCTTCGGCGGCGCCGCCGGTGGTCTGCATGCCGACGTCGGTGCCGAGCACCGTCACGCCCGGAGCGGTGAGGGTCGTGCCGACCAGCACGAGCGCGCCCGCGGCGACGACGGAGACCACCGGGATCCCGATGCCGAGCCAGAGCTTGCGCGGAGAGCGCTTCTTCTGCTCCGGCTCCACCCACTCGACACGTGGTGCGTCCCCCGGTTCGGCGGGACGCGTCGCCAGCTCGGTCATCGTTTCTCTCCCCTGATCGCGCGTTGACACGCGGTCTTCCACCGCCATGTTAGGTGGCGGATTCGACGCGTGAGCAGAAAACCGGTTACGAACAGTTCACGATCCCCTGGGCGAAGGTGACAAGATCGATGTGAACCCGCTCCATCGACCCCGGAGGACCCCGTGGCTGAAGTCGTCATCGTCCCGGACCGCACCACGGCCGGTGCCCTTGTCGCCGATCACATCGCCGCCGTCATCCGCCGTCGGCCGGACGCCGTGCTGGGGCTCGCGACAGGATCCACGCCGTTGCCCGTGTACGCGGCGATGCGCGAGCGACTGGCGGACGCCGACGTGTCACGCGTGCGCGGTTTCGCGCTCGACGAGTACGTGGGCATCGATCTGGCGCACCCCGAGTCGTATTCCTCGGTCATCGCGCGCGAGGTCGTCGAACCGCTCGGCCTCGACCCCGATCGGATCCTCACCCCGCCGGCTCACGACGCCGATCTCGCGGGAGCGGGCGAGCGATACGACGCCGCAATTCGCGCCGCGGGCGGCGTCGACGTCCAGCTGCTGGGCATCGGCACAGACGGCCACATCGGGTTCAACGAGCCGGGATCCTCCTTCGCCTCGCGCACTCGGGTCAAGACCCTCACGCGGCAGACCCGCGAGGACAACGCGCGCTTCTTCGACTCGATCGATGAGGTGCCGCGACACTGCCTGACGCAGGGGCTCGGCACGATCCTCGACGCGCGGCACCTCGTGCTCCTCGCTTTCGGCGAGGGGAAGGCCGCCGCCGTCGCCGGCGCGGTCGAGGGGCCGGTTTCCGCGCTGCTGCCCGGATCCGCAATCCAGCTGCACCCGCACGTGACCGTTGTCGTGGACGAGGCCGCGGCCTCGCGTCTCCAGCTCGCGGACTATTACCGCGACACCTTCGCGCACAAGCCGGAATGGCAGACGCTCTGACTCACTCGGCGTCGACGAACACCTTGCCGGGGTTCAGAATCCCCGTCGGGTCGAACACGCGCATGATGTCGCGTTGCAGCTGCCACTGATCGTCGCCGAGTTCGTCGGCGAGCCAGCGGGCCTTCAGCACGCCGATGCCGTGCTCGCCCGTGAGGGTGCCGCCGAGCGCGACCGCCGCGCGGAAGAGATCGTCCGCGGCCGCCCAGATGACATCCGGTACCTCGTCGCCGTCGAAGATGAAGTTCGGATGCAGGTTGCCGTCGCCCGCGTGCGCGACCGTCGGGATCCGCACGCCGTGCTCGCGTTCGACCCGTGCGATCTCGTCGAACATCTCCGCCATGCGCGAGCGTGGAACGGAGACGTCCTCGACGAGCGTCGACCCGAGCGCCGACAACGCGTGATGCATCGCGCGACGGATCCGCAGCAGGTGCTCACCCTCCTCGCGATCGCGCGTGAGTGAGACGTCCTGCGCGTGCCCCGCGAGGATCCGCGCGATGCCGTCGGCCTCTGCCGCGGCGTCCGGGCCGTCCGTCTGGATCGCCAACAGAGCGGCGCCGTCGGCGGGAAGCTCGAGTCCGAGCAGGTCGTGCGCGGCCCGCAGTGACAGAGCATCCATGAGCTCCATGATCGCGGGGCGGATCCCCGACGCCGTGACGGCTGCGGAGGCCGCCGCCGCATCGCGGACGGTCGAAAAGGTGGCGGTGAGCGTGCAGACGTCGCCGGCAACGAGGCGGCGGAGTTTGAGGGTCGCCCCGACGATGACGCCGAGCGTCCCCTCGGATCCGATCATGAGGCTCGTGATGTCGAGACCGGTGACGCCCTTGACGCTGCGGTGTCCCGTGGAGATGAGGCGGCCATCGGCCAGCACCACGTCGAGGCCGAGCACCGCGTCTCGCGTGACGCCGTACTTCGCGCACAGGAGCCCTCCCGCGCCGGTCGCGATGTTGCCGCCGACCGTCGCGATCTCACGGCTCGCGGGATCAGGGGCCCACCAGAGGCCGTGCTCCGCGAGCTGCGCGTTGAGCTCCGCGTTGACGATGCCGGGTTCGACGACGGCGAGCTCATCGTCGGGAGAGATTTCGAGGATCCGCGTCATCTCGGCGACCGAGAGCGCGATCTCGCCCGCGCCGGCGTTGCTCGCTCCCGCGACGCCCGACATCGCCGCCTGGGTCACCACCGGCGTCCCCGTCGCGTGCGCGATGCGCATCGTGGCGCGCACGTCCTCGACGCTCTGAGCGCGGACGACGGCGATCGGCGGTGCGGATGCCGCGTGTCCGGAACGATCGCAGCGGGCACGGTCGAGGACACTCGGGTCTGTCGTCACCCGGGGGCCGAGCGCGGAGCGGAGCTGATCGAGGACGGGAACCATCCCTCCAGTATGGCTACCGCGCGGTGTCGCGTCGCAGCACGAACACGCCGACGACGATGCAGAAGAGACCCACCGCGATGCCAGCCCACGCGAGATCGAGTGCCCAGAGCGCGAGGGTCGCGCTGACGAAGACCAGGAGCTCCACCACCAGCCTCACGAAGCGCGGCAGGCGGATCACCGCCTTCGGGGAGAGGAAGAGCGCCCACACGAGGATCGCGGCGACCGGTGCGCCGATGCCCGCGACGATGTTCCACGGCACCGGCCACGCGAGAAACCCCCACACGGCCAGCGCGCCGAACGCGAGCAATTCGCTCACGAGGCGCAGCACATCGAGCACGGTCACGCGCGGGCCGACGCCCGCACGGGAGGTCTCGGAACTCATGCCGCCAGTGTATGGCGCGACTCCTGCAGGATCCGTCAGAACCGGTCGTGCGGTGACGGCCGCCGGGCAATAGGCTGGGACGGATTCATCGTCGGCGCCACTGGGGATGCCAGACGATGTGACGAGAAGGGGAACACTGTGGGCGGATTCTTCGCGGCAATCGGCGGAGTCGGCATCGTCATCGCGATCATCATCCTGCTGGTCGTCGCGGCGATCATCGGGCTGATCATCATGCTCGTGCTGCGGGCCTGGTACAAGGTCGCGCGTGCTGACGAGGCGCTCGTCGTCGTCGGACGGCGACGAAAGAAGGGCGCTGCAGCGACCTCCGCGATGACCGTGATTCGCGGCGGTGGCGCGATCGTGAATCCGATCACGCAGCGCGCCGAGACGCTGTCGCTGCGCGCGCGGCAGATCATGGTGCAGCCGACCGCGCAGTCGATCCAGGGCGTCACGGTCGACGTCACGGGCGTGGCGCTCGTGAAGGTCGGCTCCGACAGCGAGTCGATCGCCCGCGCGGCGGAGCGCTTCGTTTCGCAGGACAAGGCGATCGAGGTGTTCACGACCGAGCAGCTCGAGGGTGCGCTGCGCGGTGTCGTGGCCACGCTGTCGGTCGAGCAGCTCATGCGTGACCGCCAGGAGCTCAGCGACCAGATCGCGACCCTGATCAAGAGCGACCTCGGAGAACAGGGCCTCGTCCTCGACAGCTTCCAGATCCAGGGGATCACCGACGAGAACGGCTACGTCCATGCCCTCGGCGCGGAAGAGGTCTCGAAGGTGAAGCGTCAGGCTGAGATCGCGCGGATCGACGCGGAACGACAGATCAAGGCGCGCGAGATCGCGACCAGCGAGGAGACCCTCGTCGAGCAGACCGCGTACGACAAGAACGAAGCGGCCGCCGCGGCCGACGTCGGTGAAGCGCGAGCAGAGGCCGAGCAGGCGGAGGCGCTCGCTCGGGCACGCGCCGAGCAGGGCGTCCTCATGCAGCAGGCGGAGAACCGCCAGGCACAGCTGGACGCGGACGTCAAGCGCGTCGCGGATGCGTCGCAGTACGAGGAGCAGAAGCAGGCGGACGCCCGTGCCTACTCTCGGGTTAAGGACGCCGAGGCGGCAGCCGACGTGCAGCGTCGCGAGGCCGACATCAACGAGTACCACCGTCAGAAGAAGGCGGACGCCGACGCGTACGCGCAGATCAAGGCGGCGGAGGCCGACGCGGAGAAGGCCGAGCGCGAAGCACAGGCGATCCGCGTGCAGGCGGAGGCCGAAGCCGATGCCGCACGTACGAAGGCGCAGGCGGAGGCCGACGCGGTCCGTCTCGCCGGTGAGGCGCGAGCCGCCGCGATCGAGGCCGAGGCCGAGGCGCTCAAGAAGAACCAGGAAGCCGTGCTCGCCCAGCGTTCGCTCGACGTGCTCGTGCCGATGATGACCGAGTTCGCCAAGGGCTACTCCAATGTCGGCAACGTCACGGTGCTGTCAGGATCCGGCGATTCGGGTGCCTCGACGCACATGGCGGGCGAGGCCGCGATGGGCATGCGCGCGATGTTCGACACGGTCCGCGAGACGACGGGCATCGACCTGTCGGCCATGCTCCAGGGACAGGCCGTCGGTCAGGGCATCGCGAATGGCTCGCGCGAGGCACGGCCGGAGTCGCGCCCCGCGTCGCGTCCGTCGCCGTCGCCTGAGGACTGAACGCGCGTCACTCGCCGTTCGCGAGTGCCTTCGCGCCCGTTCGTCGTTCGCGAGTGCCTTCGCGCCCGTTCGTCGTTCGCGAGTGCCTTCGCGCCCCGTTCGTCGTTCGCGAGTGCCTTCGCGCCCCGTTCGTCGTTCGCGAGTGCCTTCGCGTCCCGTTCGTCGCGGGAAAGGGCGTTTCGGCACTCGCGAGAAGGTGACGTTGCGCTGCGCGCGTGACTCGGTCGCGCCGCAGTCCCCCGGACCCGCTACGCGGGTCCTCCCGCCAGGCCCGATGCCAGCGGCGCGGCCGAGTCACGCGCTTCGCTCCTCGGCGGCGGCGGCGTACGGAAGGTGTGTGCCAGCGGCGCGACTGAGTCGCTCGTTTCGGCTCCCCGCGGGCGGCGTACGGACGGTGTGTGCCAACGGCGCGACCGGGTCACGCGCTTCGCTGCCGGTGCCGGCGCGCGGAGGGGCGTCTCCAGCGGCGTGATGGGGTCACGCGCTTCGCTACCGGGGTCTGCGTGTGCGCGGCGGTGCGTTACCAGCGGTGGTGCACGCCGGGGCGGATCTTGTCGTCGTAGAGGCCACGCACTGCGGTCACGAACGACTCCGGGAGCTGTCCGACCTTCGCCGCCATCGCGTTCGAATGGGCCTGTTGTTCGTTCCGCGCGCCAGGGATGACGGTCGTGACGCCCGGCTGCTGGATCACCCAGGCGAGCGCCGCCTGCGCGGGCTCGATACCGATGTCGCGCGCGAGAGCCGAGAACTCGGCCGCTGCCTCGACGCCCGTCGCATAGTCGACGCCCGCGAACGTCTCGCCGACGTCGAACGCGGACCCGTCGCGATTGAACGACCGGTGGTCGTTCGGCGCAAACGTCGTGTCGGCCGTGAATCGGCCCGAGAGCAGTCCACTGGCGAGGGGAACACGCGCGATGATGCCCACGCCCGCCTTCTTCGCGGCGGGGAGGACGCGCTCGAGTGGCTTCTGGCGGAACGCGTTGACGATGATCTGCACGCTCGCGACGTGCGGGCGGGCGATGGCCGACAGCGCCTGCGCCTCGGTCTCGACGCTCACGCCGTATGCGGCCACGGCGCCCTCGTCGACGAGGATGTCGAGGTCGTCGAACACGCTGTCCGACGCGAAGACGTCGTCGCTCGGGCAGTGCAGCTGCACGAGGTCGAGGGTGTCGACGTCGAGGTTGCGGCGCGAGCGGTCGGTCCAGTCGCGGAAGTTCTCGATCGAGGCGTAGCGCAGGCTCGGCGCGGGAGCGCGTCGGATCATCTTCGTCGCGACGGTGCCGTTCCACGACGGGTTCGCACGGCGCCACGACGCGATCCGCTGTTCGCTGCGACCGTCGCCGTACACGTCGGCGGTGTCGAAGAAGGTGACGCCGCGCTCAGCCGCCGCGTCGAGGACGTCGAGGGCGGCGAGTTCGTCGACGTCGCCCCAGTCCGCGCCCAACTGCCATGTGCCGAGTCCGACGACCGACACCTCGCGTTCCGAGCGCCCCAGGATCCGTTGCTCCACTGCATCTCCTCTTTCGGCGGTGTTCCTCGCACAGCCTACCGATCGCGCGCGACGGAGCGTTCGGTACTGTGAAGCCGGTGAACCTGGCGAGGGAGAGCGTGTGAGAAATCGGTGGGGCGTCGCGGCGATCGCGGCGCTGACGGTGACGGCGATCGCGGGCTGCTCGGCGTCGGATGAGCAGCAGACTCCCACTCCGTCTGCTCATCCGTCCGAAGAGCCGCTCGAGACGTTCGACGGCGACTCGCTCGCGGATCTCACGCTCAGCGAGACGACGCTCGAGGCGGCGCCGACTGCGGATCCCGATTCTCGCACCGACGCCATCGGGCTCACGGAAACGCGGCTGCTGACCACGCGGCCCGACGTCGAGAACGTCATCATGCTCGAGGCGCACGACGTCGAGACCGGGCAGATCGCGTGGGACGTCACGCTATGGGAATCGCGGCAGATCGCGACCGACGGGGGACTCGATGCCGGCCAGGGTGCCGGCCGTCTCGAGCTCTCCGACGCACGAGCGCAGCGGACGGGTGGCGACAGCGTGTTCGCCCCTGTCTTCGGCAACATCTGCGCCGATGAGGCCTGCTCCGCGCACGCGGACATCGACGACTACGGCGGCGGCTACCGAGCCGGGGTCGTTGCGCTCGACGGCGCCGACGGATCTGTGCGGTGGGTGACGGACCTGACGCCGCACCTCGGCGACGACGTCGACGGCATCGGCCTGCACCCCGAGATCGTGGACGCATCGGCCGAGACGACGCTCGTGAACATCGACCAGCCGACCGGAGAGGGCGCCGTGGTTGTCGCCGCCCTCGACACCGCCACCGGCGAGGTGCGCTGGGTCAGCGAGGGAGCCATCGCCTCCGCTGTCGTGGGCGGGGTTGTCACCGCGGTGCGCCCCGACGACCCGCGCGAGCCGAGCGGTTCGCTCGTCGGCCTCGACGCGGCGACCGGCGACGAGCTCTGGCAGACCGGCGAGAGCGGATCCTGGGCGCCGCGCGGCGCGACCGGGAGTCTCGCTGTGGTGGATGCGCCCGACGCTGCGGTCGTCGATCTCGGCACCGGCGAGCGCGTGCGGATGGGACGCTTCCCCGTGGATCCCGTCGCAGGCGGTGCCGACGACGGGGCGTACGCGACGTGGATCGACGCGCGTGACGGGTCCGTGTACACCTACGCGGACGGCGCCGAGCGCGCGCGAGTCAGCGAGAGCACGGTCTCGGGCGATGCGCTCGTCGCGATCAGTGGCGATGACTACCTCTGGATCGCATCGGGAGGCGACGACCCGGAGATCGTCGCGGCGGATCGTACGGGGATGACGCGATCGGACGCGATCACGGGGGAATTCGTCGACGTTCGCGGATCGTCGATCGTGACGGTCACCCCCGATCGTGTCGTGCATCTCTGGCGTTACGCCGCGAGCTGATCGGATCGCCCATCGGCGCGCCCGGGCGCGGCCCGAGTCGAGAGCACCGCGATCGATGCCGTAGAATCTCCCACGGTGCCTTGTCCGAGCGGCCGAAGGAGCACGGCTGGAATCCGTGTATGCGGGGCAACTCGCATCAGGGGTTCAAATCCCCTAGGCACCGCCAGATACGTGGGGTCCCGGCGTCAGCGCCGGGGCCCCACGTTCGTCTTGGACCGCATCGATCACGAATCGAGAAGCGCCGCTATCCGCATCGTCGTAACGTGAGCATCACGACGACGAAAGGGCACACCATGACGGAGCAGAAGAGCGGCTTCAGCGCCGAGGAGCGCGCCGCGATGAAGCAGCGGGCCGAGGAGCTGCGGTCGACGAAGGGGCTGAAGGGAGCGGCGAAGCGCGCTCGCGAGTTCGAAGCCTGCATCACGGCGATCGACTCGCTCACGGGGACCGACAGCAGTGTTGCCACGCGGCTGCACACGATCGTCACCGAGGAGGCGCCGGAGCTCGACCCGAAGACCTTCTATGGATTCCCCGCGTATGCGCGCGACGGCAAGGTGCTGGTCTTCTACCAGCCGGCCGAGAAGTTCGACACTCGCTACGGCACGGTGTCCTTCGACGACACGGCCGCTCTCGACGACGGGCCGATGTGGGCGGTGTCCTACGCGGTGATCGAGATGACCGACGCCGTCGAGCAGCGCATCCGCGAGCTCGTCCGGCGGGCCGCCGCGCGCGACTGACGCGTCACGCGGATGGCGGGTCGGTGTCGCGCGGTCGCTCCCACAGCGAACGGGGCAGCAGGGCGCGACCGATGCGCGCGGCGAGTCGGCGGGGCGCCAGCGCGCGGGCCACGCGGCGCAGCGGGAGCGCGAGATCGACCCCGGCCGCCTCTCGCGGCGCGAACGAACGTTGCTCGATCGCCCGCACGAGAGGATCCACGTGCTCGGCCGCGGCCCCGGATCGCACGAGACGGGCGCCGAACGCGCGCGGGGACTCCGCTCGCGACGGCCCCAGGCCGACATCCGTCGCGGTCGCGCGCAGCTCGCGCCACGCGACCCCCGCATCGCCGGCGCGCGCTGCGTTCCTCCTCCACGTGCGGATCCCGAGACGCACGAGCGCGGGGATCGCGCCGAGGAGCAGGACGCCGAGGAGCGCGAAGAGCGCCGCGGTCGCCGTCGAAGCCGCGCCGGGAAGGGGCACCGCGGCGGGGTCATCCGTCGCGTCGTCGGTCTCAGCCGGCTCGGCGCTCGGTGATGTCTCCTCCTCGTCCGGATCATCCGGTGCCGCCGTCGGGCCCGGGTCGTCGATGCCGGATCCGCCCGTTTCGACTACGACGTTGCGTGCCTGAGCGACGCCGGGTGTCGGGTCGAAGGGTGTCCACCCGATGCCGACGAAGTACACCTCAGGCCAGGCGTGCAGGCGGTTCGCGGCGACCGAGTAGACCGACATGTCGTCGATGCTGCGTCCCGTCAGGTCGCCGGGCAGATAGCCGACCGTGATGCGGGTGGGCAGGTCGAGCGAGCGGGCCATGAGCGCGAACGCCGAAGCGAAGTGCACGCAGTACCCGGCGCGCGCGTCCAGGAACTGCTCGATAGCGGCGATGTCGCTGCCGTCGAAGCCATCCTCGACGGGCGTCTCGAGCGAGTATGTGAAGCGGGGGGAGCGCAGCCACTCCTGCAGCCCCAGCGCGGTCTCGTAAGGAGTGCGGTCGTCGGCCGTGACCTCGCGGGCGGCCTCGCCGATGGCGCCCTCGGTGACGGCGTCGGGAACGTCGGTCGCGCCATCCGGGAGCGCCTCGCGGATCGCCTCCCCGGTGACGGAGTTCGTGTACGTTCCGCCGAGCCCGGCTTCGTCGGCCCAGGGGGAGGCGTCGAACTGTGCGCGCGTCGGTGCCAGCGGGTGCGACTCCGCGCGGTAGCGCTCGCCCTGAGACGTGGTCGATGAGGAGCGCGCCGTGCGGCTCGAGAGCATCGCGTTCCACCCGTCTCCCGCTCCGGTGACCGACACCGCGTCGCCGGGGAGCGGCAGATACTCGGTGTCCAGCTCTACGTCGCTCACCCACGTGCGCACGTCGTTCGACTCGATCTCGCCGACGACGCCGGATCCGGCGGTCGGATCGAACCCATCCTCGAGGGGCTGGGAGGCGCCGCCGTCGATCTGCCAGCCGGTCTCTCCGAAACGGGTGTGGGTGGCGAGCCGCAGATAGGGCGCGACGATGCCGTCGGTCCGCACGCGGAGCACCTCCTCCGTGGACCGGGCGCGCAGATCATCGCCGAGATCGATCGACACGTCGATGCTGGTGGGGCGCGCGAACGTGCCCGAATCGGCCGCGGGCAGCACGGGGACGCGCGGTGCGATGACGAGTGCGGCGATCGCGGCGACGACCGCGATCGCGATGCCGCCCGCTCCGCGGATCCGGCGGGTCCGCGTGCGCGAGAGGCGACGGGAGGAGAATGCGATCATCGCGATGAGTGCGAGCGCGAACGGGACGGCGAACGCGAGGTGATCGCCGCGCGGCACCGCGAGCTGCGGCATGACGAAGACGCAGATGAGGGGGATCGCCGCGAGGATCGGCAGCCGAATCGTGACGGCGAGCTGGTCGACGAGCACGGCGAGGAAGCCGATCGCAGCGAGCAGCAGGAACATGAGGGGCGGGTCGACGTCGACCGGCGCGATGCCGGTGACGACCTGGTCGGCCGCCGCCGCAACCACGTGGCGGATGCCCCAGGTGATGACGCCGTCCAGGATCGACCCCGGGTACGCCCACGCGAGGATCGCCAGCCACGCCACGATCCCGGCTGGCAGTGCGAGGCCGCGGTGGATCCAGCGCGCGCCGTATCCGACCGCGACGACCACCGCGACGACGGCGGCCCCGGGGAGGAACCATTCGGGCAGGAGCAACGTCGTCATCGGTGTGAGCGCCGTGACGACGGCGGCAAACACGGCCATCGCCGCGATGAGCGAGGGCGGCCGGCGAGGGACGGTCATCGGTCGCCGCCGTCCAGGGCCCGGGCCCAGCTGGGGGCCACATCATCGAGCGCGGTGGCGCGCCAGCCCGTGGTCTCCGCGCCGAGGGGGGTCGGATCCGCGGCCAAGAGGACGTGCGTTGCGGGCGTCGCCGCCGGTCGGGGTGCGCGTCCGATCGCGACGACGAGCCCGGCGCCGTCGGCCCGTTTCATCGTCGGCTCGCCCTGCCCGCGCGGATCGAGCCGCGCGCACGTCACGAGGAGATCGTCGAAGGCCTCTGATGAGTCGACGGAGCCGAGCATCGAGCCGTCCGCGGCCATCACGTCGACAGCGAAACCGTCGGTGCGCAGGCGCGCGACGACGGAGACGCACGCGCTCAGAGCGCGCTCGAAGTCGCTGTCGGCGGGCCAGGCGTCGTCGGCGAGATCGAGGATCACGGCCGCGGTCGGGGTGGTCTCTCGTTCTTCTTCTCTGACCATGAGGTCGCCGTGGTGGGCCGACGCGCGCCAGTGCACGCGGCGCATCGAATCGCCGGGGAGGTAGGGGCGGGGGACGAGGTTGTCGGTTCCCTGGCCGATGCGTTCGTGCCGGGTCGGCTCCTCGCCGTCCTCACGTCCGCGTGCGTGCA
Source organism: Microbacterium faecale (assembly GCF_014640975.1). Taxonomy (NCBI): domain Bacteria; kingdom Bacillati; phylum Actinomycetota; class Actinomycetes; order Micrococcales; family Microbacteriaceae; genus Microbacterium; species Microbacterium faecale. The sequence goes on along the minus strand of NZ_BMHO01000002.1, from coordinate 157,566 downwards.
CTGACGCGAGCGCCACGACAGGGGGCACCGCGATCACCTCGTCCACCCCGCCGACGGCGACTCGGCGTCGAGCGACGCGGAGCGGCGCCAGCAGTTCGACGCGCAGCGGTCCGACCGTCTGTGGGCCGCGACGCGAGGCCGTGACCTCGCTGCGATAGGCGGCGTCGGTCGATGCCGGAATCTCGCGGATGTCGAGTCCGTCCGAGGCGCCGTCGACCGCGTGGTCGATGAACTCGATCGCGCCGCCGACGATCGCCGCCTCGATGCGCAGTGTCTCGCCGACCGCGACGATCTCCGCGCTGAGGGTGCGGGAGACGGCGCGGGGAACGGCCGCGAGACGCACGACGATGGCCCCGAGCGCGACGACGCCCGCGAACACGAGTCCGAGGTAGGTCAGCTCGATTCGATCGATGCCTATCCCGGCCGCGACAAGCGCAGCCGCGAGCGCGAGCATGGCGAGCCCGCGACCCGTGGGAACCACCCGGCCGCGTGCCGGTCTCTTCGATCGCCGCCGTGTCACCGATCCGCCACGGGAACGTGCACCTGGCCGATGATCTGCTCGACGATGCGTGCGGCGGCGTCGGTCGACGTGCGGCCCGTCGCCGCGTGCCGCGCCGGGATCAGCCGGTGTCCGAAGACGGCGTTCGCGAGCGAGGACACGTCATCCGGGATCACGAAGTCCCGGCCGGCGAGTGCCGCCGTCGCTTTGGCGGCGCGGACGAGCTGCAGCGTCGCCCGAGGGCTCGCACCCAGCCGCAGGTCGGGATGCGACCGGGTCGCGTGGGCAAGAGTCACCGCGTAGCGTTCGACGAGGGGCGAGACGTGGACGCGGTGTGCGTACGCCACGAGGCCCGCGACCTCGTCGAGCGTCACGACGGGGCGGACATCCGTCAGAGGATTGTGCGTGTCGCGCTGGCGGAGCATGAGGGCCTCGGAGTCCATGTCCGGGTACCCCATCGAGATCCGCATCATGAAGCGATCGAGCTGTGCCTCGGGCAGCGCGTACGTGCCGTCCATCTCGAGCGGGTTCTGCGTCGCCACGACGAGGAAGGGGGACGGCAGCAGATGCGTCGTGCCGTCAACCGACACCTGGCGTTCTTCCATCGCCTCGAGCAGCGCTGACTGGGTCTTGGGGGAGGAGCGGTTGATCTCGTCCGCGATCACGACGTTCGCGAACACTGCGCCGCGGGAGAACGCGAACTCGCGCGTCGCCGGGTTGTAGACCGACACGCCCGTGACGTCGCCCGGCAGCAGATCGGGTGTGAACTGGATCCGGCGGACGTCGGCGTCGATCGACGCGGCCAGCGCGCGGGCGAGCATCGTCTTCCCCACGCCCGGCACGTCCTCGACGAGGAGATGGCCCTCGGCGAGGAGCACGATGAGCGAGGCGCGCACGGCCTCGTCCTTCCCGTCGATCACGCCGCGGATCGTGTTCTCGATCCGATCGGTGGTCGACTGGAATGCGTCTGGGGTCATCGTTGTCTCCGGCATCATTCGTCAGCCTAGCCAGGCGACCGGTCCGCTCAGGCTGATAAGCTGGGATCAGCTCTCCGCGTGACGGCATCCAGGCCAACTCCCCCAGGACGGAAACGTAGCAAGGGTAACCGGGCTCTGCCGGGTACGCGGAGAGTCTTTTTCGTCTCGGCGGATCCGCCCAGGGCTTCCAGCCGCCCACGCGACGCGGGTAGGTTGAATCGCGTGGCACGGAGCATCTACATCACTTCCGCGGAGGGGCAGTCGGGCAAGTCGACCGTCGCCCTCGGCGTGCTCGATTCGCTGAGCCGTGTGGCGCCGCGCGTCGGCGTGTTCCGCCCGATCGCGCGTTCGACGTCCGAACGTGACTACGTGCTCGAGATGCTCCTCGACCACACCGACGTCGACCTCGCGTACGACGACGGCGTGGGGGTCACCTACGACGACGTCCGCGCGGATCCCGAGGGGGCCCTCTCGACGATCGTCGCGCGCTACAAGCGGGTCGAGGCGCAGTGCGACGCGGTCGTCGTGCTCGGCAGCGACTACACCGATGTGGGGAGCCCAGCCGAGCTCGCCTACAACGCGCGCATCGCGGCGAACCTCGGCGCGCCCGTGCTGCTCGTTCTCGGCGGCCGCCAGCCGCACGGCTCGGCGGAGTCCCTCGGATCCGCGCCGCCGCGCTCGCCGGAGCAGATGGGGCAGATCGCTGCGCTCTCCGTACTCGAGCTGCGCCGACAGAATGCCGAACTCGCCGCGACGATCGTCAACAGGGCGGACGCGGCGCTCGCCGCCGAGATCGTGTCGGCGGTCGCGGCGCGCGTCGAGGACGGTCCGGTGTGGGCGCTGCCGGAGGATCCGCTTCTCGTCGCGCCGACGATGGGTGACGTCCTGCGCGCCGTCGACGGCACGCTGATCGCCGGAGATGAGCAGCTGCTCGCGCGTGAGGCGCTCGGGGTCACGGTCGCGGCGATGTCGATGGTGAACGTGCTCGCCCGCCTCGACGAGGGTGATGTCGTGATCGTGCCGGCCGATCGCAGCGATGCCCTGCTCGCGACGCTGACGGCCCACCGGTCGGGAACCTTCCCGTCGCTCGCAGGCATCGTGCTCAACGGCGACGCCGCGATTCCTGACATCCTGCAGCGGCTGATCGACGGCCTCGGCCCGCGCTTGCCGATCATCACCACGCCCGGTGACACGTATCCGACCGCCATGCGCGTGATGACCGCGCGCGGTCGGCTCGCCGCCTCGAGCCCGCAGCGCTACAGCCGGGCGCTCGGCCTGTTCGACCAGAACGTCGACATCGACGAACTGACCCGCGTGCTCGGCATCGCCCGCGCGACCGTCGTGACGCCGCTGATGTTCGAGTATCAGCTTCTCGAGCGCGCCCGATCCGCGCCCCGGCACATCGTGCTCCCGGAGGGCGACGACGACCGCATCCTGAAGGCCGCCGCGATCCTTCTCGAGCGCTCGGTCGCGCAGCTGACCATCCTCGGGGATCCGGAGCGAGTCCGTTCTCGCGCCGTCGAGCTGGGCCTGGACATTCGCGCCGCCGACGTGCTCAGTCCGTTCGAGCCGGCATATGTCGACCGCTTCGCCACCGAGTATCAGCGGCTGCGCGCGCACAAGGGCATGACCTACGACCAGGCGGCGGACCTCGTCAGCGACGTGTCGTACTTCGGCACGATGATGGTGCATCTGGGTGACGCCGACGGCATGGTCTCCGGTGCCGCGCACACGACGGCGCACACGATCCGCCCCTCTTTCGAGATCATCAAGACCGCGCCCGGCGTCTCCGTCGTCTCGAGCGTGTTCCTCATGGCGCTCGCCGATCGCGTACTCGTCTACGGCGACTGCGCCGTGATCCCGGATCCGACGAGCACTCAGCTCGCGGACATCGCGATCTCGTCGTCCGAGACCGCGTCGCTGTTCGGGATCGATCCGCGCGTGGCGATGCTGTCCTATTCGACGGGCGCGTCGGGATCCGGGGCGGATGTCGAGAAGGTGCGCGAGGCGACGGCGCTCGCGCGGGAACGCGCTCCCGAGCTGCCGATCGAGGGGCCGATTCAGTACGACGCCGCGGCGGACGCGGCCGTGGCCCGCACCAAGCTGCCCGACTCGGACGTCGCGGGACGTGCGACGGTGTTCGTCTTCCCCGACCTCAACACGGGGAACAACACCTACAAGGCCGTGCAGCGGTCGGCCGGTGCGGTCGCCATCGGGCCCGTGCTGCAGGGGCTCGCGAAGCCGATCAACGACCTCTCGCGCGGTGCGCTCGTCGAGGACATCGTCAACACCGTCGCGATCACCGCCATCCAGGCGCAGACCGGACAGGCCGGATGAGCGTCGTCCTCGTCGTCAACAGCGGGTCGTCCTCGTTCAAGTATCGCCTGATCGATATGTTCGCCGAACGGGTGCTCGCCCACGGCCTCGTCGAGAGGATCGGCGAGAAGGTGGGCGTCGCGACGCACACCGTCGTCGCGCACGCCGAGGCGGGGGAGCCGGCGCCCACGGTGGCCGACGTCACGCAGCAGCTGACCCGGGCGATTCCCGATCACACGACCGGCTTCGCCGTGATGCTCGAGGCGTTCGCTGCGCACGGGCCGTCGTTCGACGAGCATCGCCCCGACGCGGTCGGACACCGGGTCGTGCATGGCGGAGCGCGCTTCTTCCGGGCCACGATCGTCGATGACGCCGTCGAAGAGTCGATCGACGACCTCTCCCTGCTCGCGCCGCTGCACAATCCCGGGGCGCTCGAGGGGATCCGGGCCGCCCGAGCGGCGTTCGCGGACGTCGACCATGTCGCCGTCTTCGACACGGCGTTCCATCAGACCATGCCGCCGGAGGCATATACCTACGCGCTCGATCGTGAGGTGGCCCGCCGACACCGGATCCGTCGATATGGCTTCCATGGCACGAGCCACAAGTACGTGAGCGAGCAGGCTGCCGCGCACCTCGGTCGGCCGCTCGAGACCGTCCGTCAGATCGTGTTCCACCTCGGCAACGGGGCCTCGGTGACCGCCATCGATGGCGGGCGCTCGGTCGAGACGTCGATGGGATTCACCCCACTCGAGGGCCTCGTGATGGGCACCCGCACGGGGGACGTCGATCCGGCGATCCTGCTCCACCTGCAGCGCACCGCTGGGTATGACACGGACGACCTCGACGACCTCCTGAACCGCCGCAGCGGCCTCGTGGGGCTCGCTGGCGCGAACGACATGCGCGATCTCGTCGCTCGGGCGGAGGCAGACGACCAGGCGGCGCAGCTCGCAATCGACGTGTACGTCCACCGGATCCGCGCCTATGCCGGCGCCTATCTCGCACAGCTCGGCGGTGCCGACGTGATCAGTTTCACCGCGGGCGTCGGCGAGAACGCCGCCCTGATCCGCGAACGTGCGCTCGATCGGCTCGGCTTTCTCGGGGTACGGATCGATCATGACCGGAATCGATCGGTGCCGCGTGGTGAGATCGCACAGATCTCCTCAGACGACTCCGATATCGTCGTGCTCGTCGTACCAACTGACGAAGAGGTCGAAATCGCCCGTCAGACCCTCCACGCCGCAACCTTCCGGAGAGCCGAGTGACCGACCGCGCCACCCCCCGCCTGCAGGACTATGAGGCCGTCCTCTTCGATCTCGACGGCGTGCTCACCCCGACTGCCGAGGTGCACATGCACGCGTGGCAGACGATGTTCGACGAGCTGTTCGCCGCCTGGGACATCACGCCGCCGTACACGGACGAGGACTACTTCGCCTACGTCGACGGCAAGAAGCGCTACGACGGCGTCGCCGCGCTGCTGCGCAGTCGCGACGTCGAGGTGCCGTGGGGCGACCCGACGGATCCGCCTGAGACACCGACAGTCTGCGGCGTCGGCAACCGCAAGAACACGGCGTTCACCCGCGTCCTCGGACGTGACGGCATTGCGCCGTACGTGGGATCCGTCGCCCTGCTCGACGAGCTCGAGCGTGCCGGGACGCCGGTGGCAGTCGTCTCGAGTTCGAAGAACGCCGACATCGTCCTGCGCGCCGCGGGCCTGCGCGAACGGTTCGACGTCGTCGTGGACGGCGTCGTCGCGGAGGAACGGAACCTCCCCTCGAAGCCTGCCCCCGACGTCTTCATCGAAGGCGCCCGCGCGCTCGGCGTGGATCCCGCCCGGACCGTCGTCGTCGAAGATGCGCTCGCCGGCGTGGAGTCCGGCATCGCCGGGGGCTTCGGCCTCGTCATCGGCGTCGACCGCGGCGTCGGGGCCGACAGCCTGCGCGCCGCCGGCGCCCACCACATCGTGACCGACCTCGCCGACCTGCTGGAGACCCGATGATCGACCGCGAACGCTACCCGACCGACCCGTGGCGTCTCGTCGAGACGCGCTTCGACGAGGCCGACCTCGGCGTCACGGAGACGACGTTCGCTATCGGCAATGGCTTCCTCGGCATGCGCGCTGACCACCCCGAGGGGCTCCAGGCGCACGAGCACGGCACGTTCATCAACGGGTTCCACGAGACGTGGCCGATCCGGCATGCGGAGAACGCCTACGGCTTCGCCGAGGTCGGGCAGACGATCGTGAACGTGCCCGACGCGAAGATCATGCGCGTGTACGTCGACGACGAGCCCATGTCGATCGACATGGCGGAGATCACCGAGTACGAACGGTGCCTCGACTTCCGCGACGCGACGCAGCGCCGACGGGTCCGATGGGTGACGCCGACGGGCAAGGAAGTGCTGCTCGAGTCGACCCGGATGATCTCGTTCGAGGACCGCCACCTCGCGGTCCTCCAGATGAGCGTCACGGTGCTGAACGCCGACGCGCCGGTCGTGGTCAACTGTCAGATCATCAACCGCCAGGACGGCGAAGACGTCTACGGCGGCCGCCCCGCCGCGGCGCACCGCGCGGATCCGCGCAAGGCCGAGCAGATCACGGAGCGAGTGCTCGACCCGCAGGAGCACTGGCAGGTGGGCACGCGATCGACGCTGTCGTATCGCGCGGCGTCCAGCGGCATGACGCTCGCGGTCGTCGCCGACCACGTGGTCGAGACCGAGAACGAGTTCGAATCGCGCGGGCTCATCGAAGCGGACATCTCTCGCAACGTCTTCCGCGTGAACGCGAAGGCGGGCGTCCCCGTGACGGTCACGAAGTACGTCAGCTATCACACCTCGCGCGGTGTCCCCGTGGCGGAGCTGATCGACCGCGGCCGCCGCACGCTCGATCGCGCGACCGCCGCGGGCCCCGAGGTGCACTTCGCGCGGCAGCGGGCGTTCCTCGATGCGTTCTGGGACCGCTCCGACGTGCGGGTGCCGGGCCACGATGAGCTCCAACAGGCGATCCGGTGGGGCCTGCTGCAGGTCGCGATGGCGTCGGCACGCGCTGATGGGTGGGGCGTCCCCGCGAAGGGGATGACGGGATCCGGCTACAGCGGGCACTACTTCTGGGACACGGACATCTACGTGCTGCCGTTCCTCGACTACACCTCGCCCACCTGGGCGCGCAATGCGCTGCGGTGGCGCGCCTCGACGCTCCCCGCGGCACGGCGTCGGGCCTCGCAGCTGAGCGAGGATGGGGCACTCATCCCGTGGCGCACGATCAACGGCGAGGAGGCATCCGCCTACTACGCCGCCGGCACGGCGCAGTACCACATCAACGCCGACGTCGCGTATGCGCTCGTGAAGTACGTGCGCGCTACCGGCGACGAGGCGTTCATGGCGAGCGACGGCGTCGATCTGCTCGTCGAGACCGCGCGCCTCTGGTCGACGCTCGGCTTCTGGCGCGAGGACTCGTTCCACATCCACGGCGTGACCGGTCCGGACGAGTACACGACGGTCGTGAACGACAACCTCTTCACGAACGTGATGGCTCGGTTCAACGTGCGCGCGGCCGCTCGCGTCGTGCGAGAGATGGCTGATCGCGCCCCCGAGCGGTACCGGGCGATGGCGGATCGCCTCGCGTTACGTCCCGAGGAGGCCGACGACTGGGAGCGGCTCGGCGACGCGATCCACATCCCGTACAGCGCTGAGGCGGGCATCCACCCGCAAGACGCGCTGTTCCTGGAGCGCGAGCTGTGGGATCTCGAGAACACGTCGGACGAACACCGTCCGCTGCTGCTGCACTTCCACCCGCTCGTGATCTACCGGTTCCAGGTGCTCAAGCAGGCGGACGTCGTGCTGGCGGAGTTCCTGCAGGGGAATGCCTTCACGGAGGCCGAGAAGCTCGCCGACTTCGAGTACTACGACCCGCTCACGACAGGAGATTCCACGCTGTCGGGCGTCGCGCAGGCGGTGATGGCCGCCGAGGTCGGCTACCAGGAGCTCGCGCTCGAATACTTCGAGCACTCGCTCTTCGTTGATCTCGCGGACCTGCATCGGAACACGGCAGACGGCGTGCACATCGCGGCTGCCGGCGGCGCGTGGACGGCCCTGGTAAGCGGATTCGGCGGCATGCGGGATCACGGCGGCGAACTCAGCTTCGACCCCCGACTTCCTGCCGCCTGGCCCGAGCTGTCGTTCCCGCTGACGTGGCGTGGGACGCGCATCGACGTCACGGTGCGCCCCGCTGAGCTGGAGATCGGCGCCCGTGCGGGGGAGGGGAAGCCCGTGGCATTTGCGGTGCGCGGAGAGAACTTCACCGTGGCGCCGGGAGCACGCATCGTGGTTCCGCTCGCCGACCAGGGGCCGGTCCGCCCGGGGCGCCCGCGGCTGCGCCGGCGCGCGGAGGACGGCGTCTATCCGCACGCGAGCGTGCCGCCGTCGATCGACTACTACGAGGTGCCCGAGTGATCGATCGCCCGGATCGATGATTCATGTCTGACCTCAGCCCTAGGGTGGAACCGTGAGCACAGCCCTGTACCGCCGATACCGCCCCGAGGCGTTCGCCGAGATGATCGGTCAGTCCCAGGTGACCGAACCGCTCATGACGGCATTGCGCACCGATCGCATCGGGCACGCATACCTGTTCTCCGGTCCGCGCGGCTGCGGTAAGACGACCTCCGCCCGCATCCTCGCGCGCTGCCTGAACTGCGCCGCGGGGCCGACCGACACCCCGTGCGGCACGTGCGAGAGCTGCGTCGAGCTGTCGCGAGATGGCGGCGGATCCCTCGACGTCGTCGAGATCGACGCGGCGAGCCACAACGGCGTCGATGACGCACGCGATCTGCGTGAACGCGCCGTCTTCGCCCCGGCACGCGACCGCTACAAGATCTTCATCCTCGACGAGGCGCACATGGTGTCGCCCCAGGGATTCAACGCTCTGCTGAAGCTCGTCGAGGAGCCGCCGGAGCACATCAAGTTCATCTTCGCGACGACCGAACCCGAGAAGGTCATCGGCACGATCCGTTCGCGCACGCACCACTATCCTTTCCGGCTCGTCCCGCCTGCGGCGATGCTCGACTACGTCGAACAGCTGTGCGGGCAGGAGAGCATCGCGCCCGATCCCGGCGTGCTCCCGCTCGTCGTGCGCGCCGGCGCGGGCTCACCGCGAGACACGCTGTCGATCCTCGACCAGCTGATCGCGGGCTCCGAGGGGGCGTCGGTCTCGTACGAGCGCGCCGTCGCGCTGCTCGGGTACACCCACGGCGAACTGCTGGACGAGGTCGTGGATGCATTTGCCTCCGCGCAGCCGTCCGGCGCGTTCGCCGCCGTCGATCGCGTGGTGCAGACGGGGCAGGATCCGCGACGCTTCGTGGACGACCTGCTCGAGCGCATGCGCGACCTCATCGTGATCGCCGCGACGGGGGACGACGCCGCGTCGGTCCTGCGCGGCCGTCCCGCCGATGAACTCGCGCGGATGCAGATGCAGGCAGCCGCGTACGGCACCGCCCGCCTGTCGCGCGCCGCCGATCTGGTCAGCGCCGCGCTCGACCAGATGACGGGAGCCACGTCTCCGCGACTGCAGCTCGAGCTCCTCGTCGCACGCGTGCTCACGGCCGACGGCGCCGTCGGAGAAGAGCCCGGATCAGCCGCGGGCGCTTCCCGCGGCGGCGCCCCCGACCGCAGCAGCGCGCCCGCCACCGCGACGTCGCCATCCGGTGCGGGGCCGGAAGCGCGCACCGGCGCGTCGCCGTCGAGGGAGGCCACTCCGATACCGGAGCCCGCGCCGCCCGCCGCCGCATCGCCGGCTGCCGCCGAAACGACTGCGGCGCCGCCCGCCGCCGCAGCACCTGCAGAGCCGTCTGTCGCAGCCCCGCCTGCCGCAGCGCCGTCGGAGACGACTCCGGCCGCGGCGGTCGCTCCGCCCGCCGCTCCGCCGACCGCACCACCCGGTGCACCGTCGACCGAGCAGGTGACGACGACGTCCACGCACCCCGCGGGCACGGCATCGGATGCGTCCGCCGCACCTTCCGCGTCGGCAGGTGACGCGTCCGAGACACCCGCCGCACCGGCCGCGACGTCAGATTCCGTCGCGGCGCCCGCCACTCCGACGGCTGACACGGAGTCCGAGCCCGCAGCTCCGCCCGCCGCGGCAGAGCCGACGGCGGCTCCCGGGGCAGCCCCCGCCGGGTCGACGACGGTGGCGCCGAGTGGCCCGCCGGAATCCGATGACGTGCCGGCCGCCGCGTGGGCGACCGCGACACCCGGCACGGCCGAGCCGGCATCCGCTGCGGCCGGGCCGGCACCCGCCGCGCCTGCAGCGGCCGAGCCGACGCCTGCAGCGCCCGCCGCGCTCACCCTCGCGGCACTGACCGATGCGTGGCCGCGGATCCTCTCGGCTATCGAGGACGCGAGTCGTGAGTCCTGGCTCGTCCTCCAGTCTGCGACGCCCGCGCACGTCGCAGACGATGTCGTCGGCCTGGCCTTCACGAACCAGACCGATCTCGGCCACTTCAAGACCCGCGCTCCGGACGGATCCGGCGTGAGCGAGGATCTCCGCGTCGCGATCGGGGACGTGACCGGCGTGCGCGTGAAGTTCCTTGCCCGGCACGTCCCGGGCGCCCCGGCACCGGCTGACGACGCGCCCCCGCCCGTCGAAGACGCGCCACCCGCCGAAGACGGTCCGCCCGACGACGCGACCGGTCCCACGACGACGTCGTACGCCGCCGCGCCGGGATGGGCCGTCGCGCCGATCCCCGGCGCCGAGACGGCCGAACCCGCGCTCGCGGCCGCGCCGCCGCCCTTCGCGGCCGAGCCCGAGGCCGCGGCACCGGCCGCAACCGAGGATCCGGCTGACGACAGCGGCGCCGCGCCCAGCGGCGCCGCGCCCAGCGGCGAGGCGCCCCCGTCCGCTGCGCAGGTCGCCGACTCCGGGCCGACGGTGCAGTCGCGACAGGTGCGCCTCGACGACGGCGTGCAGCGCTACGGCGAGGCCGTCGTACGACAGAAGCTCGGCGCGACTTTCCTCCACGAAGAGGAATTCACGCCGCCCACACGGTTCCAGTAAGGAAGACCACGAATGTACGACGGAATCGTCCAGGAACTGATCGACGAACTCGGTCGGCTGCCCGGCGTCGGACCGAAGTCGGCGCAGCGCATCGCCTTCCACATCCTCCAGACACCCTCGTTCGACGTCTCGCGCCTGTCGCACCTGCTCAGCGAAGTGCGCGAACGGGTGAAGTTCTGCGACCGCTGCGGCAACGTCTCCGAGGCCGAGCTCTGCTCGATCTGCCGGGACACGCGACGGGACCAGGCCCTGATCTGCGTCGTCGAGGACGCGAAGGACGTCTCAGCCATCGAGCGCACGCGCGAGTTCCGCGGGCTCTATCACGTGCTCGGCGGTGCGATCAGCCCCATCTCCGGCGTGGGGCCGGACGACCTGCGCGTCCAGCAGCTGATGACCCGTCTCGCCGACGACACCGTGCAAGAGGTGATCCTCGCCACGAACCCGAATCTCGAAGGCGAGGCGACCGCCGCGTACCTCAGTCGCCTGCTGACCTCCATGGACATCACGATCACGCGCCTCGCTTCGGGTCTTCCCGTCGGCGGCGACCTCGAATACGCCGATGAGATCACGCTCGGCCGCGCCTTCGAGGGCCGCCGTTCCGCCTAGCTCGATTCTGTCTCCGAGGCGTTCCGACCTAAACTGGGTCGCTGGGCCCACCAGTCACCGCACCACCCGGGAGCTACACAGTGGCATTGATCGTGCAGAAATTCGGCGGATCCTCCGTCTCAGACGCCGCCAGCATCAAGCGCGTCGCGAAACGGATCGTCGAAGCGCGGCAGGCGGGCAATGACGTCGTCGTCGCGGTGAGCGCGATGGGCGATACGACAGATGACCTGCTCGAGCTCGCCGCCGACGTCGCGCCGGAACCGGCGCCGCGCGAACTCGACATGCTGCTCTCGAGCGGCGAGCGCATCTCGATGGCGCTCCTCGCCATGGCGATTCACGCGATGGGCTACGAGGCGCGCTCCTTCACGGGAAGCCAGGCCGGCATGATCACGACGGCCGACCACGGCTCCGCGCGGATCCTCGACGTCACCCCGGTGCGCCTCCGCGAGGCGCTCGACGATGGCGCCGTCGTCATCGTCGCCGGGTTCCAGGGATTCAACCGCGACACCCGCGACATCACGACCCTCGGGCGGGGCGGATCCGACACGACTGCCGTCGCGCTTGCCGCGGCACTCGGGGCCGACGTCTGCGAGATCTACAGCGACGTCGACGGCATCTTCACGTGCGACCCGCGCGTCGTCCCGATGGCGAAGAAACTCAACGTCATCGGTGCCGAGGAGATGCTCGAGCTGGCGGCGAACGGCGCCAAGGTCCTCTACATCCGCGCGGTGGAGTACGCCCGCCGCCACAACGTCCTCATCCACGCACGCTCCACGTTCACGCCGAACGAGGGCACCTATGTACTCGGCGACGGGATGCCAGATCCCCGCCTGGCCAAGGGAGAAGCCATGTCCGATGTCATCGGTAAGGAAGAGCCCGTCGTCGCGGGCGTCGCGATCGACCGCAGTCAGGCGAAGATCACGGTCGTCGGTGTGCCCGACGTTCCCGGATCCGCCGCAGCGATCTTCTCGCGCGTGGCAGCGCTCGGTGCGAACATCGACATGATCGTGCAGAACGTGCAGTCGGCGAGCCCGGGCCACACCGACATCTCGTTCACGCTGCCGAAGGACGAGGCCGAGGCCGTCGCGAAACAGCTCAAGGCCGACCACGACGAGCTCGGATTCGACAACATCTACTTCGACGACGAGATCGGAAAGCTCTCGGTCGTCGGCGCGGGCATGCGGTCGCACTCGGGCGTCTCGCTGACGCTGTTCGAGGCGCTCAGCAGCAACGGCATCAACGTCGAGATGATCTCCACGAGTGAGATCCGCATCTCGGTCGTGCTCCGTGACGCCTACCTCGACGCGGCCGCTCGCGCCGTCCACACGGCATACGGGCTCGACGGCGACGTCGAGGCCACGGTCTACGCCGGTACCGGCCGCTGACCGGCCCGGCGGCTGACTCGCCGCCGGTAGACTCGCAAGAACCTCCGCCCCCGAACTACGAGGAACCCATGGCACGCATTGCAGAATCCGGAGTATCGCTCGCCCTCGTCGGCGCCACCGGCCAGGTCGGCGGAAAGATGCTGGAGATCCTGGCAGAGCGCGACTTCCCGGTTCGCGAGCTGCGTCTGTTCGCCTCGCCGCGATCCGCCGGCAAGACGATCTCGTACCGCGGCACGGACGTGACCGTCGAGGACGTCAACAGCACCGAGCTGGCCGGTATCGACATCGCCCTGTTCTCCGCGGGCGGCTCCGCGTCGAAGCAGCACTCGCCGCGCTTCGCCGAGGCGGGTGCACTCGTCGTCGACAACTCGAGCGCATGGCGCATGGATCCTGATGTCCCGCTCGTCGTCAGCGAGGTGAACCCGGAAGCGATCGACGCGGCCACGAAGGGCATCATCGCGAACCCGAACTGCACGACGATGGCCGCGATGCCGACGCTTTCGGCGCTCGACGCCGAAGCGGGCCTCGAACGACTCGTGGTCTCGACCTACCAGGCGGTCTCCGGATCCGGCCTCGGTGGCGTCGAGGAACTGCGCGGTCAGGTCGAAGCCGCCGTGTCGCAGGGCGACATGGATCGCCTCACGCACGACGGATCCGCGGTCGACTTCCCCGAGCCCGACAAGTACGTCGCGCCGATCGCGTTCGACGTCATCGCGCTCGCCGGCAACATCGTCGACGACGGTCTCGGCGAGACCGACGAGGAGAAGAAGCTCCGCAACGAGAGCCGCAAGATCCTCGACCTGCCGGACCTGCTCGTCTCGGGGACGTGCGTGCGCGTCCCCGTCTTCACGGGCCACGCGCTCTCCATCAACGCGGAGTTCCGGGATCCGATCTCGCCCGAGCGCGCGACGGAGCTGCTCTCGCAGGCGCCCGGCGTGCAGCTGGTCGACGTGCCGACGCCCCTCGAGGCCGCCGGTGCGGACCCCACCCTCGTCGGGCGCATCCGCCCCGACCAGGGTGCGCCCGACGGTCACGGGCTCGCGATGTTCATCGCCAGCGACAACCTGCGCAAGGGCGCAGCGCTGAATACGGTCCAGATCGCCGAGCTCATCGCGGCTCGGCGCCTGCAGCGCGCGTGATGACACGCGCATAAAAACCGCGGATGTTGCCGGGCGCCTCGTCGAAAAGCACTCGGGTACCGAGAGTAGGCTGATGAATCGTGAGTGAACCCGTAGATGTCGTGCTCATCGGCGGCGGCGTGATGTCGGCCACCCTGGGCACCCTCCTGAAAGAACTCCAGCCCGACTGGAAGATCGTCACGCTCGAACGCCTCGGTGACGTGGCGCAGGAGAGCTCGAACCCGTGGAACAACGCGGGCACCGGACACGCGGCGCTGTGCGAGCTCAACTACATGCCCGACCCCGACGACCCGTCCAAGGCGATCGGCATCAACGAGCAGTTCCAGGTGAGCCGGCAGCTGTGGTCCTCCTTCGTCGACCGGGGGATCCTGTCGGAGGCGTCGACGTTCATCAACTCGACGCCGCACATGACGTTCGTGCGCGGTGCAAAGAGCGTTGCCTATCTCAAGGCGCGGTACGAGACGCTCAAGGAGCAGCCGCTGTTCCGCGGCATCCAGTACAGCGAGGACTCGCGCGTCATCCACCAGTGGGCGCCGCTGCTGATGAAGAAGCGCCGCAAGAGCGACGAGCCGTTCGCGGCGACGCGCGTGCCCGCGGGTACCGACGTCGACTTCGGTGCCGTCACACGGCAGCTCTTCGACCACCTCGCCTCTTCGGGGGCCGACGTCCGCCTCAACCACGAGGTGAAGAAGCTCAAGCGCCGCTCCGACGGCACCTGGGACGTGCTCTACCGCCACCGCGTCGGCAGCACCCCCGGATCCCTCAACGCGCGATTCGTCTTCGTCGGCGCGGGCGGATGGGCCATCAAGCTGCTGCAGAGCGCCGGGATCGCCGAGATCAAGGGATACGGCGTCTTCCCGATCGGCGGACAGTTCCTCAAGACCTCCAACCCCGACATCGTTGCCCAGCACCAGGCCAAGGTGTACTCGCAGGCCGCTGTCGGCGCGCCGCCCATGTCCGTTCCTCACCTCGACACGCGCGTGGTCGATGGCGAGGCCTCGCTCATGTTCGGTCCGTTCGCGACGTTCAGTCCGAAGTTCCTGAAGGCCGGCCGTTGGACCGACATCATCCAGCAGGTGCGGCTGTCGAACCTCGGATCGATGCTCAAGGTGGCGGTGACGAATCTCGACCTCGTGCGGTATCTCGTCGGCGAGCTCATGAAGAACCGCGACCGGAAGATCGACAGCCTGCGCGAGTTCGCGCCGGGCGTCGACGGCGACGACTGGGAGCTGATCCAGGCCGGGCAGCGCGCTCAGGTGATGAAGGGCGGCAAGCTGCAGTTCGGCACCGAGGTCGTCTCGGCTTCCGACGGATCCGTCGCCGGGCTGCTCGGGGCATCGCCCGGGGCTTCGACGACCGTGTCGATCATGTTGAACCTGCTGCGCTCCTGCTTCCCCGACCGCCAGGACGAGTGGGAGCCGAAGCTGCGCGAACTCATCCCGACGTACGGCGGCCTGTTGAACGACAACGCGGAACTCGCCGAGTCGACCGAGCGGGCATCTGCCGAGACACTCGGCCTGCTCACCTGACACTGCCCGGCCGCGGGCGTACGTAAGGTTATCCGGTGGCCAAACTGTACTTCCGCTACGGCGCGATGAACTCCGGCAAGTCGACGGCGCTCCTGCAGGCGGCATACAACTACGAGGAGCGCGGGCAGTCGGTGTTGCTCGCCAAGCCGGAGATCGATTCGAAGGGTGCCGGATCCATCGAGTCGCGACTCGGCGTCACGCGCCCGGTCGACTTCCTCATCGCGGCCGACGCCGACGTCCGCGACCTCGTGGCACACGAGCGCACGCGGATCCGTCGTGCGGCGGACGATGCGCTCTTCGACGACGACGGACACGCTGACGTCGCGTGCCTGCTGATCGACGAAGCCCAGTTCCTCTCGCCGCCGCAGGTGGATGACCTTCTCAAGATCGCGGTCGAGGATGGGATCCCGGTCATGGCATACGGCATCCGCACGGACTTCCAGACCGAGGCGTTTCCGGGATCTCGGCGCCTGCTCGAGGTCGCGCACACGCTCGAGGAGCTCAAGACCATCTGTCGGTGCGGACGCAAGGCATTGTTCAACGCTCGCAAGATCGGCGGCGAGTTCGTCTTCGACGGCGACCAGGTGGCGATCGACACGGCGACAGCCGCCGTCCGCGGCGCGCGCTTCGTCACCTACGAATCGTTGTGCGGCGCGTGCTACCTCGAAGAGTCCGGCGGCGTCCTCGCCCCGCAGTAGGCTGGAGCCCATGCGCGTTCTTCTTGCCGGCGGTGCCGGATACGTCGGAACCCACACGGCGATCGCCCTCATCGAGGCCGGCCACGAGCCGGTGCTGCTTGACAACCTGGCGAACACAAGCCGTGTCGTGCCCAGCCGCATCGCCGAGATCACCGGCACCGAGGTGCCTCTCGTCATCGGCGACGCCGCGGACGATGAGCACGTCGGGAGCGCCTTCGACGAGCACGGGCCGTTCGACGCGATCATCCAGTTCGCGGCGCATAAGGCCGTCGGCGAGTCGGTCGAGAAGCCGCTCGAGTACTACGCCAACAACCTCGACACGACCTACGCGCTGCTGCGCGTCGGCATCGCGCGGGGGATCCGTTCGTTCGTGTTCTCGTCGACGGGCACCGTCTACTCGGATCCGGCCGACCTGCCGTTCACGGAGCAGGCGACCCGCAACCTCGTCGAACTGTCCAACCCGTACTCGAAGTCGAAGCTCATGAATGAGACCGTGCTGACCGACGTGCAGCAGGCGCACCCCGAGCTGAACGTCACGCTGCTGCGGTACTTCAATCCGGTCGGCGCGCACGAGTCAGGGCTCGTCGGAGAGGACCCGAAGGGGATCCCGAACAACCTCATGCCCTTCGTTGCCCGCGTCGCGGTCGGCAAGCTGCCCGAGATCGGCATCTTCGGCGCTGACTACGACACTCCTGACGGCACGGGCCAGCGCGACTACATCCACGTCGTCGACCTCGCCGAGGGCCACGTCAAGGCGCTGGAGAAGGCTGCGCCGGGCCTTGCCGTCTACAACCTCGGCACGGGGAATCCCGTCAGCGTGCGCGAGCTGATCACCTCCTTTGAGAAGGCGGTCGGTCGCGAGCTGCCGAAGTCGGTCAAGCCGCGCCGCGCGGGCGACCTCGCGGCGACGTACTGCACGCCCGCGAAGGCCGAGCGCGAGCTAGGGTGGACCGCGACCCGCACGATCGACGACATGACGCGCGACGTGTGGAACTGGCAGCAGAACAACCCCGGCGGCTACGAGGGCTGAGCGCCCTCAACACAACGCAGTCGGCGCCGACAGCCGCCCGCGCGACGCGTTGTCCGCTGGAGGTGACTGCGACGCGTTGCGCGGCGTGTACGGTTTCACCGTGGAACTGGATCCGGACCTCGTCGCGCTGCGGCGCGTGCGCGACCGCATCGATCGCGAGTACGCGCAGCCCCTTGACGTCGAAGAGCTGGCGCGGGGTGCGTTCATGTCGGCCGGACACCTGAGCCGCGCGTTCAAGCGCGCCTATGGCGAATCGCCGTACTCGTACCTGATGACGAGGCGGATCGAACGGGCGATGGCGTTGCTGCGCCGCGGCGACGTGACGGTGACCGAGGTGTGCTTCGCCGTCGGATCCTCGTCCCTCGGCACGTTCAGCACTCGGTTTCGCGAGCTCGTCGGCCTGTCGCCGACCGAGTTTCGCGAACGCGCGAGAACGGATCCGCAGCATTTGCCGTCGTGCGTCGTCAAGCAGGTGGCGAGACCGGCCAGGAATGGAGAAGCGCCGCCGCTGCTGCCGCAATAACGTGAGTGTCATGACAACCATGACGATTCACACGGCACAGCTTCCCCTCGTCGACCCGGACGCTTCGGTGGTGTTCTGGCGCGACGCGATTGGCTTCGAGGTGCGCAGCGATGTCGGTCAGGGCGACATGCGCTGGATTACCGTCGGCCCGGTGGGCAAGCCGGACACGTGCGTCCTGCTCGCGCCCCCGTTCGCCGACCCTGGCATCTCCGAGGCCGAGCGCGAGACGGTGACCGGAATGATGGCGAAGGGCACCTTCGGTTGGATCATGCTGGCGAGCGTCGACGTCGACGCGGACTTCGCGCGGATCCAGGAGCACGCCGCGGCCGAGGTAATCCAGGAGCCGACCGACCAGCCTTACGGTGTGCGCGACTGCGCCTTCCGCGATCCGGCCGGCAACACGGTGCGCCTGCGCCAGGTGTGAGTGTGCGCGCTTCGGGAGGAGATTCGGCTCCTGGGAGGCCCGGATCCGCAGATCTCATCCTTCTGAAGGCGAAATCTCCTTCCGAGGCGCTATCGGCGGAGAGAAGTATTCCGCGGGGAACTATTCGCCCCCGCCACGGGCGCAGATGAGTTCGTCGACCAGTTTCTCGATACGTGCTCGGATCTCGTCACGGATCGGTCGGATGGCGTCGATGCCCTGTCCGGCGGGGTCGTCGAGCTTCCAGTCCTCGTAGCGCTTGCCGGGGAAGAACGGGCAGGCGTCGCCGCAGCCCATCGTGATGACGACGTCGGATGCCTGCACGGCCTCCGTGGTCAGTACCTTCGGCTGCTCAGCCGTGATGTCGACATTGACCTCTTTCATCGCCTCGACGGCGGTGGGGTTGATCTGGTCGGCTGGTACGGAGCCGGCGGAGCGGACCTCGACGCGGTCGCCGGCCGTGTCCCGGAGGAACCCGGCGGCCATCTGGGAGCGGCCGGCGTTGTGGACGCAGACGAAGAGGACGGAGGGTTTGGTCGTGGTGTCGGTCATGGTGTCTCCCGAGTTCGATTCGGTCAGCTGAGGGAGACTGGAAGGGTGTCGAGCTGCAGCATGGACGGCGCCGCGCAGCAGGTGCTGCGCTCCGTGTCGAAGTCGCCGGCCCCGCCGCAGACCCCGGTGTCGGGGAGTACGAGTTCGTTACGCACGGCGGCATCGTGGTCGCCAGCGAGGTGGGCGACGACGCTGCGCACCTGCTCGTATCCGGTGAGTGCGAGGAATGTCGGCGCGCGGCCGTAGGACTTCGCGCCGACGATGAACAGCCCCTGCTCGGGTTGAGCGAGCTGACGTGCCCCCGTTGCTCGGACCGATCCGCACGCGTGGATGTTCGGGTCGATCTCCGACGCGATCCCGGCGACGGCATCCAGAGACGTGTCGAGGTCGATGCGCACCTCACGGAGGAAGCTGGTGTCCGGACGGAAGCCAGTGAGGGTGATCACGTGCGCAACGCCTGAGATCTCACGTCCGTCCTCCGCGTGGATCGTGAGCGCATCGTCACCCTGCTGGAACTCGGCCACGCGGAACCCGGTGGCGACGTCGACGATACCGGCCTCGATGACCTTCTGCGCACGGGAGCCGAGTGCGGCCCGCTCAGGAAGCTCGTCCCCGGCGCCACCGCCGAACACGTTCGCTGTGTTGCCGCGGCGCAGCAGCCATGTCACCCGGGTGTCCGGTTCGCGGCGAGCCAGCTCACTCAGACGTAGCACCGCGTGCGTCGCGGAGTGGCCCGCGCCGACGACGACCACGTGAGCACCAGCGAGCTCGGAGACGTCGTCCGGGATGCGGTAGGAGATGCGCTCCGCTGCAGCAGCCTCGCCGACCGCAGCGAATCCGTCTGCGCCAGCCGGGTTCGGCAGCGCCCACGTGCCGGATGCATCGATCACTGACTTAGCGAGAACACGACCGTCGCGGCCGTCTTTGTCGACGGTGTGCACCACGAACGGCTGGCTCTTGCGCTCGCTGTCGACGACCTTGTCGCGCCCCTGCCGGGCGATGCCTGTCACTGTCGTGCCGTACAGCACCCGATCGCCCAAGGTCGCGGCGAGCGGCGCAAGGTAGTTGTCCACCCACTCGGCGCCGGTGGGATATCCGCTTGTGGGAGAAATCCATCCGGTGGGTTCCAGCAGCCGGCGTGCGGCCGCGTCTGTGAGTTCGGGCCAGGCGGAGAACAGTCGCACGTGTCCCCATTCGCCGACCGCCGCACCAGCTGTTGTGCCGCGTTCAACAACAACGGCGTCCAGGCCCCGCTCGGTCAGGTGTGCCGCGGCGGCGAGACCCTGTGGGCCAGCACCGATGACGACGACAGGAAGCTCAGACATCACATCTCCTCGCATCGAGAAATTTCAATACGAGAACATTCACGCATCTATCGAAGAATGTCAATACGTGTCAGACTGTCTGCGTGAGCCTGCCAACGACCATCGAACAGTCCGCGTGCTGCGTGCCGCGGATCACGTCGACCCTGACCGCAGAGGATGCTGAGCGCGTCGCGCGGGTCTTCAAGGCGATCGGAGACCCCACTCGCGTCATGCTGTTGTCCCTCATCGCATCGAGCTCTGGCGGCGAAGCCTGCATCTGCGACCTCACCGCACCTGTCGGCTTGTCCCAGGGGACGGTGTCGCATCACATGAAGCTGCTCGCCGATGCTGGCCTCGTCACTCGCGAGCAACGCGGCAAGTGGGCCTACTTCGCCCTCAACGACGGAGCATTGGATGCTGCTGCCGACGCGCTTCGCTCCGTATGACCGCTGAGGTGTCCGCCCCGCCATGGCTGGGCGGGCGACTGGCCGCGCTGTCTGTCGGCCAGGTCATCAGCTGGGGGATCCTGTACTACGCCCTCATCGTCGCGTCCCCGGCGGTCGCCGCCGAGACCGGCTGGCCGGTCACACTCGTCACGCTGTCCTTCTCTTCAGGTCTCATCGTTTCCGCCGTGGCGGGGGTCTTCGTCGGTCGTTGGCTCGACGAGCGCGGGCCGCGCCTGATCATGACTTTGGGCAGCATCGTCGGCCCGGTCGGACTCGTCATGGTCGCCCTCGCACCGAACCTCGCCGTGTTCACCGCCGGGTGGGTGGTTGCCGGTGGTGCGCAGTCCGCCGTGCTCTACCAGGCCGCGTTCACCGTCATCGCACGCCGCCACGGGTCTCGGCGGCGTGCGGCGATGACGATCCTCACCCTCGCTGGCGGGCTCGCCTCCACCGTGTTCGCACCGGTCGTCGCCGGACTTCTCACGGTCTCCGACTGGCGCACCACCTTCATCGTCCTTGCCGGATTCTTGCTCGTAACCACCGTGCCCCTGCACTGGTTCAGCCTCGAACGCCGCTGGGGTCGGATCCCTGAGGCTCCGGAGGCCGAACATGCGCACACGGTCAGCACCGTCATCCGCACACGCCGTTTCTGGATGCTCGAGTTATCGATGCTGATGCTCGCAACGGCGCTGTTCAGCGTCACCCTCGCCTTGATCCCGCTCTTCACAGAGAAAGGCATGAGTTACGAGCTCGCTGCCTGGGCGCTCGGGCTTCTCGGCGCCGGACAGGTCATCGGCCGGCTCCTTTACATCGCGATCCCGCACACCGCGGCCCCATGGGTCCCCCTCGCGGCTACCGCCGGGCTCAGCGTCGTTTTCCTCGCGTTCCTCGCACTCGTCCCCGGCCCGCCGTGGCTGCTCATCGTCCTCGGCATCGCCGCGGGTGCAGTGCGCGGCGCACAGACACTCGTCCAAGGTTCAGCCGTCGCCGATCGATGGGGCGCCCACAACTACGGCTCCATCAACGGCGTCTTCGCCGCACCCATCACCCTCATTAGCGCGGTTGGTCCCGCCCTCGGCCCACTGCTTGCCGCCGCCACCGGCTCCTACACGGCGATGGCGCTGATCGCCGTGTTGCTCGCAGCCGTCGCGCTCGTTCTCGCTCGATTCTCATGAGATCGCAGTCGCTCCCCACCGATATGGGACTCGTCGCACGCAAACATCGCGGAAAGTGCGCGTGCTTCTCCTTCAGGAACGGTGCGCCCGTCGTGCCGCACTACTCGTCAACGAGGTAACTCGCGGGTGGCTTCCGGATGCTTGCTACACTTCCGTCATTCGACAGCCAGCTACCCACAACGTCGCAGAATTGGCGTAAAAAGCGCCGATCAACGCTAAAATCTCGCATTACTGATGCATCCGATGTCAATGCTTCCCACGCCTCAGCCCATCGCAAGGCGGATGCATATCTCGCCCTCGGCACGCTGGAAGGCCCGCAGGCCTGGGATACCACGGGGTTCTGGGACCTGTGATTTCGCGAGGAAGTTCCCCGCGAGATTCAGGAAGAAGCGCGTCATCGTCGCCGGCGACAACGACGAGAGGGTGGGGTGCGTGACGAGATCACTCGTTTCGAGATCCGGGTTGAAGTCGCTCGCGTTTCTGGGTCGTCGCCGTGACGACCGGTGCTCCGAGCAACTCCGTCGCCGCGAGCCGGATCGCTTCCGGCAGCTCGCGCCACGCCTGCCTCTGGCGATTCGCCCCCGTCGTCATCCGGCCGAGACTATCAGCGCGTGCGCTGGGAAGGAGAAAGCTCCGCGAAGGGGCTCCGTGCCACCTTCCGAGCCTTCCGAAGGCGAATTCTCCTCCCGAAGGACCGGGCGTCGCTCGGCTCACGAGTCGATGCCGTCAAGAATGCGGACGAGGCGCTCTCGTTGCTCGCCCGACAGTCCGATGAGAGGGCGCGGCAAACTCCCGGGTGCCGCCCACCGCTTTCGCTCCGCGATGGCAGCCATGACGCGCAGGCCGCCGCCAGCCTCGGTATAGAGGTCCCACAGCGGCTGGAGGGCGTCGTCGGATCCGGAATCCCACGTCGCGAGGGCGAGGTCCGGGAGCGTGCCAGCGAGAACCGAATACCAGCCGTCGTAGCCGGCGGCGCGGCAGTCGGTCGCGAAGCTGTCGCCCGAGAAGCACACCGAGACGTGCTCGGGCACGAGCGATCGGATCCGCTGCAACAGGTCACGTGCCTCGTCGAGCGGGCGGCCGGGAACCTTGAGCGACGCGATGCCCGGGAGCTCCGACACGCGCGCGTACATCTCGGGAGTGAAGGTATAGCCGGTCGTGCGCGGGTTGTCGTACACGACGATCGGCAGGTCCGTGCTCGCGGCGACGTCGCGGAACAGGCCGAACACCTCATCGTCGCCGAGTGGCTGGTAGGAGACGGCGGCGAGAAGCAGTCCGCGTGCGCCTGCCTCGGCGGCGCTCGCCGCATTCTCGACGACGTCTCGTGTGCGGGTGGCGCCGATACCCGCGAGAACGGGCGTCGTGCCGGCGTTCGTGACCGCGATGCTCACCGCGGCCGCCCGCTCTGCTGACGACAGGTAGGCGTAGGATCCCGTGGATCCGAGGGACGTGATCGACGAGACATCGCTGCGCGCGAGGTGTTGGATCAGGCCTGCGTATGCGCCCTCATCGATGCGATCGTCGACGAACGGGGTGAGGGGAAAGGCACTGACGCCGGTGAACTGCATGCCACGAGCGTAGCCGCGCAGACGCTCGCGAGCTGCTCAGCCCATCGAGAGGTGGACGGTCGCCGCCACGACGCAGGCCCAGCCGAGGCTGGCGAGCGTGCCGATGATGAAGCGCTCGCGTGCTTCGGGCGTGCCGAGCTCGGTGAAGCGGGCGATGCCCTTGATCGCGACGACGACCGCGATCGCCTCGGGGTAGCCGACGATGATCGCGAGCACCACCGCCGTGCGCTCGAGATATCCGATCGTCACGCCGCCGCGCATCACCTCGGGAGCCGGTTCGATCGTCGCCGCGGGCGTGCGCAGCAGGATCCCGCCGTTCGGGCCCTCGCGCACCATGCTGTTCGACGCGAGAGCGAGCACGCGGCGGGCCGCGGGATCGCCCCCGAGAAGCGCGACCGCCACGCCGAGGAGCGCGAGCGGGATCGTGAGCGCGAGGGGAGCCGCCGCTGGCACCATCGCCGCGGCCACGAGGCTCGTCACGATGAGGATCGCGGCGGCAAGCAAGGCAGCCGTCCGCGGTCGCGAGCGCGTCACGAGGATGATGATCAGTGTCGCGATGAACGCGGCGACGAGTGCGGATCCGAGGATCACACCCGTGAGCGAGCCGGGCAGGAACATGGCGCTCAGTCTGTCACGGACCTCTGTCAAACGAAGGGGGGGCACGCGGCTGGCTCCCTACGGTTCGCCGAGGCGTGCGAGGACCCGGGCGAGCGCCGGGCGAGCGGCTTCTTCGACCCGGATCGACGCCGCGGCGACGCGACGGCTCACGGCGCTCTCGCTGATTCCGATCTGCTCGGCCGCGGCGCGCTGCGTGATGCCGCCCGCGAGCAGCTCGTACACCTCCCATCCCTCATCGGTGCGGCGGTCGCGCAACTCGATGAGGAGCCGGAGCAGCGCCTCCGCGTCCTCCGCGTCGTCGGCAGAGACCGCGACCCGCGTCGCCGCCTTCTTCGCGCGATCGACGGCGTCGCGCGCGTGGATGAACGCGGATCCGCGCCCCGCTCGGACGTCGTTCGGCAGCGGATCGTCGACGGTGCCAGCTCCGAGCCCGACGCTCCACCGGTGCGTGCGCGTGAGGGCGAGAATGATGTCGAGCGCGGCGTCGGCCGTGGCGACGAGAGCCTGCACCTCGTCGCCCGCCGTGCGCTCGGGCGGAAGGGGGAGTGCGGATCCGCCGTACCGGACAATCACGTCGAGTGCCGCGGGAACGAGATCGGCGCTGGCTCGACTGTCGTGCTGATCGGCGGTGATGACGAACATGTGTTGCTCCTTGATCTCTGGGGTGCAAGTATAAATCACTTGAGTCATCAATGTCAAGATGTTCAACAATGCGCTTCTGGCTGCATGTTGTGCAGGCGTGCCTGGAGAGCTAAAATGCTAGCATGCCAGCAAGCGATAAAGTTCAGTTCAACGTGTATCTGCCGAGAGACCTCGTGCGCGACGTGAAGCACCGTGCCATCGATGAGGGCACCAGCTTGTCGGCGCTCGTGGAGCGTGTGCTGCGCTCCGAGATCGAGGGGGACCACCGATGACCGCTGTTCAGCAGATCCTGTACGCAGACGACACCGCTGCGTGGCACGGCCTCGTCCAGGTGCTCGGCTTCGACGCACCGCACCCGCCGACGCCGGAATGGGCCGCGTTCCACGGGCGGGGATCGTTCGCCGTCCACGCGGCATCCGAGGCGCTTCCCGCGGGTCGAGTCGACCTTCAGGTGCTGGTCGACGATCTCGATGTCGCGGAGCGCGCGCTCGCCGACTTCGAGGTCTCGCGCGAGACGATGGCAGGCGTGGGCGAGATCCTCTTCGTATCGTGCGGCATCACGGTCGGCGTCAGCGAGGGATCCGTCGCCGTGCGCGAGGGTGCGCCGCTGGTACAGCCGATCTGGTTCGCCACCGACCTCGACGAACCGCGCCGCATCCTCGAGGCGCTCGGGCTGCGCGCGTTCATCTCCGCGGATGGCGGCGGATGGACGGAGATGGTGTCCGACGCGGGAAACGTGGGGCTGCATCTCGCCGACTCGCCGACCGTCGGGCTCTCGTTCGTCGCGGATGACCTCCATGCGATCGCCGAGCGACTGCGGGCGGCCGGATACGACGCGACGATCGTCGACGAGGCGTTCGGTCGCACCGTGCGCCTGCCGAGCCCCGAGGAGGGCGAGGGCGGCGACGAGGTGTGGATCAACGAGCCCCAGCGCGACCTGTACGGCTACCACCAGATGACCTGACGCCGCGCGTGGCCGCAACGCACGAGAAGGCCCGTTCCGAGGGGTCGGAACGGGCCTTCTCGTGCGCAATTCGGGCGAATTTCCGCGCGCGCGGAGCCCGTACGGGACCTACCGCGCCACGACCTGCCGCTTCGACGACACGACGCCCGTGTTGAAGCCAGCGAGGTGCAGGCCGCCGTGGAAGCGCGCGTGCTCGATCTTGATGCACCGGTCCATCACGACCGACAGTCCGCCGTCCTCGGCGATCCGGGCCGCCTCCTCGTTCCAGGAGCCGAGCTGCAGCCAGAGCGTCTTCGCGCCCGCGGCGATGGCCTCCTCGGCGACGCCCGGCAGGTCGTCGTGGCGTCGGAACACGTCCACGATGTCGGGCACGACGGGCAGATCCGCGAGTGAGGCGTACGCCTTGCGGCCGAGGATCTCGTCGGCGCGCGGGTTGACGAAGTACACATCGTACGGAGAACTCGACAACAGGTACGTGGCGACGAAGTAGCTCGCACGGGCGGGATTGCTCGACGCGCCGACGATCGCGATCGACCGCGCGCGCCGCAGGATCCCGAGTCGCTCGCCGGCCCCGGGCCCCTGCCAGGCACGGTCCGCGTGAGCGGAGTCGGTTCCGGTTGCGCCCGGAAGCGATTCGGTGCGCGGGGTGAACTCACATGCGTCGCTCATCGCGTCTCTCCCGTCGCGCTGGTGAGGGCCTGATCCAGGTCCCACACGATGTCCTCTGGATCCTCAAGGCCGACGGAGATGCGGATGAGGTCGGCGGGGACGCCCGCCGCCTCGAGCTGCTCCGACGTGAGCTGCTGGTGCGTCGTGGATCCGGGGTGGATCACGAGCGTCCGCGCGTCGCCGATGTTGGCGAGGTGGCTGGCGAGCTGCAGCGACTCGATGACCTTCTCGCCGGCCTGACGCGCCGCATCGAGGCGGGTTGACTCGGAGTCGAACGATCCGGCCGGTCGCACGCCGAACGCGAACACGGATCCCGGGCCGAGAGGGAAGTACTTCTGTGCTCGTGCGAAATGCGGGTGCTCGTCGAGTCCCGCCCACGTGACGAACGAGACGCGCGGATCCGATGCGAGCCACTCGGCGACGACGCGCGTGTTCGCGATATGCGCGTCGATGCGCTGGGGGAGCGTTTCGACGCCCTGCAACAGATTGAAAGCCGCCGTCGGGCTGAGCGCGGGGCCGATGTCGCGCAGCTGCTCGCTGCGGAGCTTGGTGAGGAAGCCGTACTCGCCGAAGTTGTCCCACCAGCGGATGCCGCCGTAGGACTCGACCGGCTCGGTCATGGTCGGGAACTTTCCGTTCCCCCAGTCGAACGTGCCCGCTTCGACGACGACACCGCCGAGCGTGGTGCCGTGCCCGCCGAGGAACTTCGTCACGGAGTGGATGACGATGTCCGCTCCGTGCTCGATCGGACGCACAAGGTACGGCGTCGCGAGGGTGGCATCGACCACGAGCGGGACGCCGGCGTCGTGGGCGACGGCGGAGAGTCCCTCGAGGTCGGCGATCTCGCCGCCGGGGTTGCCGATCACCTCGGTGTAGACGACCTTCGTGTTCGGGCGGATCGCCTTCCGGAACTCCTCCGGATCGTCGCTCGCGACGAACGTCGTCTCGACGCCGAAACGTCGGAGCGTCACGTCGAGCTGCGTCACCGTTCCGCCGTACAGCTGCGCCGACGCGACGACGTGGTCACCCTGGCCGACGAGCGCCGCGAACGTGATGAACTCGGCCGACATCCCGCTTGCCGTGGCGACCGCGCCGATCCCGCCCTCGAGAGACGCGAGCCGCTCCTCGAGTGCCGCGACCGTCGGATTGCCGATGCGCGAGTAGATGTTGCCGTACTTCTGCAACGCGAAGAGGTTCGCCGCGTCCTTCGCATCGTCGAAGACGAACGACGTCGTCTGGTAGATCGGCACGGCGCGCGCGCCGGTCGCCGCATCAGGCGTGCCGCCCGCGTGCAGCGCGCGCGTGCGGAATCCGAACTGGTGTTCGCTCATCGGGTCTCCTTCTCGCGGGCCCGGCGCACGGCTTCGCGCACGCCATCTACGGCCCAGGGGTTCTGCAGGCTCGTGGTGTCGCCGAGCGTATCGCCCTGCCACAGCTGGGCGAGTAGCCGGCGCAGGATCTTGCCCGAGCGGGTCTTCGGCAGCTCGGGGACGCGGATGACGTGCCGCGGTTTCGCAATGGGGCCGATGTCCCGGGCGACCTGCTGCCGTAGCGCGTCCGGCTCGACGGGCCCGCCGGATCCGTCGACGACGAAGGCTGCGACCGCCTGTCCGCTGATCGGATCCGTCACTCCCGTCACGCCGGCCTCACCGACGGCGGGGTGCGCGACGAGCGAGGACTCGATCTCGATCGTTGACAGCCGGTGCCCCGAGACGTTCACGACGTCGTCGAGGCGCCCGAGGATCCAGATGTAGCCGTCTTCGTCGATCGTCGCGCCGTCGCCGGCCACGTAGTAGCCGCGGTCGGCGTACTCCGCCCAGTACGAGCGTCGGTAGCGCTCAGGGTCGCCCCAGACGGTGCGCGCCATCCCCGGCCAGGGTCGCCGCGCGACGAGCGTGCCTGCGCGCCCCGGGGCGACTGGATCCCCGTTCTCGTCGACGACGGCCATGTCGATCCCCGGAAGTGCGACGGTCGCGGACCCGGGTTTCAGCGTTGTGACGCCGGGGAGCGGAGCGACCATGGCCGCGCCGGTCTCGGACTGCCACCACGTGTCGACGACGGGGGTCTCGTCGCGCCCGAACGTGCGGCGGAACCACACCCAGGCTTCGGGGTTGATCGCTTCGCCGACCGTGCCGAGCAGGCGGATCGACGAGAGGTCGTAGCCGGTGGGCAGTTCGTCGCCGAACCACGTCATGAAGGTGCGGATGAGCGTCGGGGCCGTGTAGTACACCGTCACGCCGTAGCGCTCGATGATCTCGAGATGCCGCGTGCGAGACGGAGCGTCCGGCGTGCCCTCGTAGATCACCTGGGTCAGCCCGTTCGAGAGCGGCCCGTATATCTCGTAGGTGTGCGCGGTCACCCACGCGAGGTCTGCGGTGCACCAGTGCACGTCTTCGGGCTTGGCGTCGAAGTGCGCCCAGTGCGCCCAATTTGTGTGCGTCAGGTATCCGCCCGAGGTGTGCACGAGCCCTTTGGGTTTGCCCGTGGTCCCCGACGTGTAGATGATGAACAGCGGATGCTCGGCGTCGAAGGCCTGCGGCTCGTGCGTCTCCGGCTGCGGGTCGACGACATCGTGCCACCACACGTCGCGGCCTGCGGTCCACGGCACGTTCTGTCCCGTGCGGCGCACGACGAGCACGTGCTCGAGCGCGGGCAGATCGCGTGCGGCCTCATCGGCGGCCGACTTGACCTCGACCTGCGTGCCGCGACGATTCTGTCCGTCGGAGGTCACGAGCAGTTTCGCGCCCGTGTCTTCGAGGCGGAACCTGACGGCGTCGGCTGAGAATCCGCCGAACACGAGCGAATGCACGGCGCCGATCCGCGCGCAGGCGAGGGCGATGACGATCGTCTCGACGAGCACGGGCAGGTAGACCACGACGCGGTCTCCGGATCCGATGCCGAGCTGTTCGAGCGCATGCGCGGCCTGCGCGACCCGTCGCTGCAGGTCGGCGTAGGTGACGGCCTCGCGGTCGCCAGGCTCGCCCTCGAAGAACAGCGCGACCTTCTCGCCGCGGCCCGCGGCGACGTGCCGGTCGACGCAGTTCGTCGCGACGTTGAGGCGCCCGCCGGCAAACCACTGGGCGGCCGGCACCGACGGATCCCAGGTGTGCGCGGTGTGCCAGGGCCGGGTCCACTCGAGGCGGTGCGCGGCGCGCTCCCAGAACGCGACCGGATCCGCGTTCGCGGTCTCATAGACGGACGCACCGACGTTCGCCTGCGCGGCGAACGTGGGGGGCGCGGCAAACGACCGCGTCTCTGCGAGGCGAAGTTCGGCTGTCACATCCACCTCTTCAGAACGACCTTCTCCGCGACCACCAGGATCGCGTTCGAGAGCGTGCCCAGCAGCGCGAGCAACACGATGGCGAGCAGGATCCGGTCGACGCGCCCCGAGGTCTGCGAATCGCTGAGCATGAACCCGAGTCCCATCGTCGCGCCGATGAGTTCGGCGGCGACGAGGAACAGCCACGCCTGCGCGAGGCCGAGACGCAGTCCTGACATGACGGACGGGATCACCGCTGGCAGCTGCACGGTTCGGAACAGCGACCAGCCGCGCAGACCGAAGGAGCGCCCTGCCTCGACGAGTTGCGGGCTCACGTGGCCCAACGCGTCGGCGACGGTGGTGTAGACGGGGAAGAACGCGCCGATCGCGACGAGCGTGACCTTCGACTCCTCACCGACCTGCATCCACAGGATCAGCAGCGGCACCCAGGCCAGCGATGGAACGGCGCGCAGTGCGACGAGCGTCGGGGCGAACAGCGCTCGGCCCGGCTTCGATAGTCCGACGATCGCGGCGAATGCGAGCGCGATGAGGGATCCGAACAGGAAGCCGAGAACGACGCGCTGCACCGAGATCCCGATCTCCCCCCAGAGCTCGCCGCGCTCGTACAGCTCTACGCCCGCTTCGACGACGGCCCAGGGCTGCGGGAGACGGTAGACGGGAACGATGCCGCTCGCGGTGACGTACTGCCACGCTGCGAGGACGACGATCGGAACGACGAAGCCTGCAGCCGTTCTCACCCACGGACGCGCCCAGAGCGCGACGATCGGGCGCTGGGTCCCGGTCGCCTGTGCGGTGTCGCCGGTCATTCCGTGGCCGCGACGGCGAAGTCGTCGTGCACGATCGTGCCGAGCGCCTCGTCGAGGGAGTCCTGTCCGCCCTGCACGTCGCCCGACTCGGCCAGGATCGGCGCGATCGCCTCGAGCACCGCCAGCTGTGCGTCGCCCGGAACGCCCGACACGTCGAGGTTCGAGCGCTCGGCGATCACGGTCTTCGCCACGTCGAGGTCGATCGAGGCGGCATCGGCGAGCAGCTGCGCGGTTTCGTCCGGGTTCTCGATCGCCCAGACGCGCGCCTCCTCGTAGGCGTCGACGACGACCTGCGCGAGATCGGCGTGGTTCTCGATGAAATCCTCGGTCGCGTTGAGGAAGCCGTAGGTGTTGAAATCGACGTTGCGGTAGATCAGCTGGTCGTCGGACTCGACTTCCGCAGCGGCCATGATCGGGTCGAGGCCCGCCCACGCGTCGGCCGAGCCGCCGTCGAGCAGCGAACGTCCGTCGGCGTGCTGGACGTTCAGCACCTCGACGTCGTCGAGCGTGAGACCACCCTCCTCGAGCGCCTGCAGCAGGAAGAAGTACGGGTCGGTGCCCTTCGTCGCGGCGACCGTGCGTCCCTCGAGGTCCGCGAGGTCAGCGATGTCGCTGTCGGGACGCACGACGATCGCCGACCACTCGGGCTGCGAGTAGATGTCGATCACCTTGATCGGTGAGCCGTTCGCACGCGCGAACAGCGCTGCGGATCCGGCGGTCGAACCGACGTCGACCGATCCGGACCGCAGCAGCTCATTGGCCTTGTTGCTGCCAGCGGACTGCAGCCATTCGACCTCGACGTCGTCACCGAGCGTCTCCTCGATGAGGCCCTGCTCTTTGATGATGAGGCTGAGCGGGTTGTACGTCGCCCAGTCGACGGAGAGCGTCGAACTCGACCATTCGCCGCCGTCCGTCGCGGCTTCCGCTCCGCCGCCCTCGCCCGCGAGGCAGCCCGTCGTCATGAGCGCCATCACTCCGGCGACGGCGGTCGCGGGAATGATACGGCGGGTGATGATGCTCATGAGTTCTCCTTGGCGGTGAGCGGTGTTGTGGTGTGGTGAGTGACGCCGAGCCCGTCGAGCAGACTCGCGCGCAGGTCGGTGAGGGAGCGGGCCCCGCGGTCGCGCGGGCGAGACCCAGGGACGGTGACGACGCGCGCGACCGATCCGTCGCGCGCCGGGGCATCGTCCGCGATCTGGGGGGCGGATCCGTGCGAGCCGGATCCGCCGAGCGCGCCGATGCCCGAGGTGGATCCCAGTGCCACGACCTTCGCGCGGGGTCGCTCGGGCTGTGCGGTCGTCGCGTGCAGGTTGCGCAGCAACAGCACCCGATCGGCGAGGTACAGCGCCTCTTCGACGTCGTGGGTGACCATCAGGACGGTCGTGGGCTGAGCGCGGTGGATGTCGAGCAGGAGATCGTGCATCTTGAGCCGCGTCAGCGCATCGAGCGCGCCGAACGGCTCGTCGAGAAGCAGCACGCGCGGGCTGCGGGCGAGGGCGCGGGCGAGTGATGCGCGTTGCGCCATGCCGCCGGAGACCTCGCGGGGACGCTGGCCGGCCGCGTGGGTGAGGCCGACGAGGTCGAGCAGCTCCGCGACGCGCTCCTTCGCCCGCTTCGGCTTCGTGCCTCGGGGGAGTCCCAGGGCGATGTTCTGAGCGATCGTGCGCCACGGCAGTAGGCGCGGTTCCTGGAACGCGATCGCCGTGGATTCATCGTGCGCGCGGGCGGTCCCGCCGTCGAGGGTGATGGATCCGCGGGTCGGCTCGTCGAGTCCGCCGATGAGACGCAGCAGGGTGGACTTGCCGCAGCCGGACGGGCCGACGACGGCGGCGATCTCGCCGGGGGCGAGCGCGACGTCGACATCACGCAGCACGGTGCGCGGTCCGGTCTTGGTCGGGAAGGTGCGCTCCACGCCGTCGATGCGCACGGCGCCGGCAGGCGCGGTTGTGCGGGCATGGAGGGTCTCGGACATGCTCATCAGAATGCGTCGCACGGGAGCCTGCTCGCAAAACGTGCGCAACACGACGACACATGTCGCCCAGCGGCTGTTTGGCGCAGGGCAGCGGGCGCGGTACTGTGGTCAGACCACAGGCGCGACGGAGGTTCCATGGCCGAGACCAAGGCGTGGCGCGTCGTGCTCGATCACGTCGAGAAACGCCTCCGTGACGGATCCCTGGGCCCGGGGGATCGGCTGCCGGGCGAGCGCGAGCTCGCGACGCAGCTGGGGGTCGGCCGATCCAGTGTCCGCGAGGCGCTGCGCGTGCTCGAGGTCATGGGAGTCCTTCACACGGCGACGGGATCCGGACCACGGTCCGGGGCAGTGATTACGACATCGGCCAGTTCGGGTGTCGCACAGGTGCTGGGGCTGCAGGCGGCCGCGCAGGCGTTCGAGTTCGGCGACGTCGTCGACGCACGCCTCGTGCTCGAGGCCGCGGTCGTCGAGGCACTCGCGGCGACGACCCCGGAGCTGAGCGCGGCGCGCGAGGTGCTGGACGCCATGGATGACGACGCCCTCACCTCGGACGAATTCCTGTCTCTCGACGCGCGATTCCACGGGCTGCTCGCGGAGGCGACGGGAAACGCCGTCTTCGCCACCGTGATGACGGGCCTGCGCGCCGCGATCGAGACCTACGTGCAATCGCGCGCCCACGCCATCGGCGACTGGTCGGCTGCGCGAGACCGCCTGCAGCACGAGCATCGTGGCGTTCTGGAGGCAGTGCGGGCGGGCGACGCCGACGACGCACGCCAGCGGATCCACGACCACATCGGCGGGTATTACGCGGCGACGCGCATCCGTGACGAGCAACAACGACAGTGAGGACGAGAATGGTTCAGCGACAGTTTCCCAAGCCCGCCGAGGTGATGGAGTTCCTGAAGATCAAGCTTCCGGAATTCGGCAAGGAAGCGCGGTTGCGGAAGGCGTACACGGTTGCCGACCTGCGGAAGATCGCGCAGCGCCGCACGCCAGCCGCGGCGTTCGACTACACCGACGGTGCGGCTGACCAGGAACTGTCGATGACGCGCGCCCGTCAGGCGTTCGAGGACATCGAGTTCCACCCGGACGTTCTGGCGCCCGCTCCCGAGGTCTCCACGGAGACGCAGATCCTCGGCGGACCGTCGGCGATGCCGTTCGGCATCGCGCCGACGGGATTCACACGCCTGATGCAGACCGAGGGTGAGACGGCCGGAGCGGGCGCCGCGGGCGCAGCCGGGATCCCGTTCACGCTGTCGACCCTCGGCACGACCTCGATCGAGGGCGTCAAAGCGGCGAACCCCCACGGGCGCAACTGGTTCCAGCTGTACGTCATGCGCGACCGCGAGATCTCGTACGGCCTCGTGGAGCGCGCGGCGAAGGCCGGCTTCGACACCCTGCAGTTCACGGTTGACACACCGATCGCCGGCAACCGCCTGCGTGACGGCCGCAATGGGTTCTCGATTCCGCCGCAGCTGTCGCTCGGCACGATCGCGAACGCGCTGCCACGGCCGTGGTGGTGGATCGACTTCCTCACGACCCCGAAGCTCGAGTTCGCATCGCTGTCGTCAACGGGCGGCACGGTGGGCGACCTGCTCAACTCGGCGATGGATCCGACCATCAGCTACGACGACCTCAAGACGATCCGAGAACTGTGGCCCGGAAAGATCGTCATCAAGGGTGTGCAGAACGTTCCCGACGCGGTGAAGCTCATCGAACACGGCGTCGACGGCATCATCCTGTCGAACCACGGTGGGCGCCAGCTCGACCGGGCGCCGATCCCGTTCCGCCTGCTGCCGCAGGTGGTCAAGGAGGTCGGAGCGGACGCCACGATCATGGTCGACACCGGCATCATGAACGGCCAAGACATCGTCGCGTCGATGGCGCTGGGAGCGAAGTTCACGCTGGTCGGACGCGCATACCTGTATGGCCTCATGGCGGGCGGCCGGGAGGGCGTCGACCGCATGATCGAGATCCTCTCCGCGGAGATCCGCCGCACGATGGCGCTTCTGGGTGTCAGTTCGATCGAGGAGCTGGAGCCACGCCATGTGACGCAGCTCACGCGTCTCGTGCCGGTGGGCTCGGCCCGCTGACGCCCCAGTGGCGACGCGCGCGGGTCGCGCCGGTTCGACGGCTGTGGTCGCATCGGATAGACTTTCGTAGTTGCCACGGGATGTGGCGCAGCTTGGTAGCGCGCCTCGTTCGGGACGAGGAGGTCGCAGGTTCAAATCCTGTCATCCCGACGTGATAACGAAAGAGAAGGCCCGGTGAGACGGTAAATCTCACCGGGCCTTCTCCTTTCGTGGCTGTGGGAGCGTGCGCCTCGACGACAGGAATCGGATCGCCGACGTCGCGGAGTACGAGCGTGCCCGCTCGCGCGGACGGACACGTGTGCGCTCGCGCTACTTCTTGTCTTCCTCGAGCTTGAGCCCGACCCCGACGGCGAACAACGTCGGTGCCCACTCGCCGACGAACAGGCCCCAGCGGTCCGATTGGCTCCTCGAGTCGTTCTTTCCGCGAGAGAACAGCCACGTCACGACCGAGAACCCGATCGCCGCGAGGCCGGCGATGTAGAGGTGATTACTCCGTACGCCGAACCCCGACAACGTGCGCATCGGGTTCCAACCAGCCGCCTCTTCGATGCCCTTCTCAATGTCTCGCTTCGTGCTCATGGTCCCTCCTCTTCTCCGTGGGCTATCGAGCATTCACTTATCGAACGCAGCCTGTCAAGGCCTTGACGACGCCGCGGATGGCCGTCCGCGTGGGTCGCGGTGGGACACCGGGCCGACGGTGCCGCCTATCCTCGGTTCTCGGCGCCGCGCGCATACGCTGGACGCATGGACATCGAGACCGAGGTCAAGGACGCGCTGCGTGCCTACGACCGCTCGCTGGTCGAGTACCGCGCATTGAAGGAGTCGCTCGAACAGGAGATCCCCCTGCACTTGCGGCAGTGGGGCGTGCCCTACTTCCGTGTGGAGGCTCGCGTGAAGAAGCGCGGCTCCTTTGAAGCGAAGGTGCGGAGGGATCCGGACCGGCCCGTGCTCGACATGGTCGGCGTGCGCATCATGGCGTTCTTCCGCGGCGACCTCGTCCAGATCGAGAGGATGATGAGGCGAATGTTCGACGTCGCCGAGGACTCCTACATCGACAAGGGCGGGCTGCTCGGCGACCAGAGCTTCGGGTACCGCAGCGTGCAGTTCGTCGGCCGAACCCGCGGAAACGACATGTTCGAGCAGTTCGAAGCCGGGCTACCCATCGAGGTGCAGATCCGCACGATGCTCGAACACGTCTGGGCCGAGGTCGAGCACGATTTCCGCTA
Organism: Microbacterium faecale; assembly: GCF_014640975.1. NCBI lineage: Bacteria > Bacillati > Actinomycetota > Actinomycetes > Micrococcales > Microbacteriaceae > Microbacterium > Microbacterium faecale. The sequence goes on along the minus strand of NZ_BMHO01000002.1, from coordinate 122,086 downwards.
CAAGCCGCAGACTGAGCCGCCGAGCGCCGAGATCAACCGCCGCTTCGCGCTGACGGCGGCGCTGCTTGAACAAGCCGACCGGAACCTGGACGACATCCGGCGAGAACTGCGCGACCGCTGAGGTACCTGCGACGCGTGAGCGGCGTCAGGAAAGCGGCGAGGACAGGCGCGGGGCGAGCGTGATGAGCGAGACCTCCGGGCGGCACGCGAAGCGCACCGGAGCGTAGATCGAATGGCCGAGGCCGGCGCTCACATTGAGCGCAGCCTGCCGCCCACGGTGCGTCCACGTCGAGAGGCCGCGCGTCTGCCGCAGCGGCAGGTCGCAGTTCGCCACGAGCGCGCCGATGCCGGGGACCCGCACCTGACCGCCGTGCGTGTGACCCGCGAAGATGACGTCGGCGCCGCGCTGCATGAAGCCGTCGAGCACCCGCCGATACGGCGCGTGCGTCACGCCGATCGTGATGTCGGGTTCCGGCAGGTCGCTCATCGTCGTGTCGAGCTCGTCGAAGTCGTCGTACTCGAGATGCGGGTCGTTCGTGCCGATGAACCGGATCCGGTGCCCGCGGACGTCGAAGGCGACCGAGTCGTTGTTGAGCCCGAACCAGCCGAGGTCTCCCTCGAGCAGCGCATCGAGCCGGTCGGTGTCGAGACGCGACACGTCGGGCGCGATCAGCGACGGGCCCGTGAAGTATCGGAAGGGGTTGCGCGGCTTCGGCGCCCAGACGTCGTTGGATCCGTGCACGTGCACGCCGGGTGTGCCCGCGAACGGAGACAGCGCGCGACGCACGGCCGGCAGCGCGAGCGGATGGCCGAGGTTGTCGCCCGTGTCGACGACAAGGTCGGGTCGCAGTGCCGCGAGGCGCGCGACCCAGTCGCGCTTGCGCCGCTGCCACGGGGCGAGGTGCATGTCGCTGAGGTGCAGGACACGGATCGGCGTCGAGCCGGCGGGCAGCACACGCACCGTCCGGTGGCGCACGGCGAACCAGTGGCGCTCGATGCCGACCCCCCACACGGCGGCCGCTGCGGCGACGCCGGCGGCGGCCGCCAGCGCGCGGCGGCCGCCGGACGGGTCGACCATCAGTTGTTGTTCCCTCGGCAGACGCGAGCCTCGGAGTAGATCGTCACCTCGGTGCGGTCCTTCACCTGCGTGCCGGCTGACGGATCCGTGCGGACGACGCGCCCGTTGGCAGGAGCCGAGGCGCTGACGGTGCAGTCGCCGATACTTGCGCGGAGCCCCTCGTCGAAGAGTCGTTTGTAGGCCTGCGTCGTGCTGAGGCCGGTGACGTCCGGAACCTTCGTGCCGCCCTCTCCGTCCGAGATCAGCAGGGTGATGATGCTGCCTCGGGGTGCACTGCCCTCCGGATTCGTCTTCTCGACGCGTCCTTCCTTCTGATCTCCCGAGACGGTGTCACCCACCGTCACGGAGAATCCTTCACCCTCGAGGACGTCCGTCGCCTCGTCGACCGACATTCCGGCCACGTTCGGTACATCGACCTTGACCACCTTCGTCAGGTTGGGGTCGGGCGTTGGAAACTCGTCGCCGCCGTATCTGGCGTTCGCGGCCGCTTGATTCGCTCTCGCGATGTCGTACCGGAGCTCGGACATCTGTCGTCCGTTTGGCGTGAAGCTGCTGTAGAGATCCACCTCGTAGAACGTGTCGTCATCGGGGTTGTCCGGGTCGCGCTCGTCTCTCATCGAGTCGTAGTTCCCTACCCAGGCCGCGGTCGTCACGTTCGTCGACGTCTCGACCATCCACGTCTGGTAATTCTCATGCGTTCCGGTCTTGCCGACCACGGGCACACCATCGTTCGGGTTCGCGCTCGAGCCGGTGGCGCTCATCACTCCGGCGAGGGCGTGTGCCGCGGTGGCAGCGACACCTTCGTCGATCGCCTGCTCGCATTCCGTCTCGGGAAGCTCCAACTCCTGACCGTTCGCGTCGACGACGCGCGTGAGCACGGTGGGTTCGCAGTGGACGCCCTTGTTGGCGACAGTCGCGTACGCCGAGGCGAGCGTGAGGGGGGAGATATTCATGGAACCGAGCACGTCGAACATGCCGGGATCCCACGTCTCGAACGGAACGATCTCCTCGCCCGTTCCGAGGTGGACGCCCATCCGTCCGGCGACCTCGTGGATGCTGCACACATCGTCGAGCTGCGCCGCCATCGCAAGGAATCCGGTGTTCAGCGACTGAGCCGTGAAATCGCGAGGCGTACCGATCTTGCCCCCCTGATTCCGGAAGTTGTTGATGACGCTGCCTTCGGCGTTCAACGTCCGGCCTTCGCACGTGCCCGAATACGGACGCACGTTGCCATCGACGTGTTCGTTGACGCTGCGGCCCTGCTCGAGCCATGCGACCAGCGTGAACAACTTGTACGTCGATCCGACCGAGAAGCCGGGCGCAGCGCCGTACTTCTCGTCGACCGCATAGATCTGGGCCGAGTCCCCGGGGTCCGTGTCGCGGCTCTCGTCGAAGCGCGTGTTCTGCGCCATCGACAGCACGTTGCCGGACTTCGGTTCGATCTGCACACTCGTGGCACCGAACTTCATGTAGTCCACGCTCGCGGGGGTACTCGCGGCCATCGTCTCCTGGGCCGTGTACTGGAGGTTGTTGTCGAGCGTCGTGTAGACCTCGAGCCCGCCGCGGGTCAGCATGTCGGCACGTTCCGGGGATCCGGCTTCGCTGCCGAACGCCTCGTCGTAGCGCGAATCGTTGAGGATCGTGTTCTTCACGTACTGGCAGAAGTACGCGGTGCCCTGTGCCGCCGCACACCCACGCTGGCGGTTCGACAGGTTCGGCTCGACCGGCTGCTCGACGGTGGAGTCGTACTGCTCCTGCGTGATCGTTCCCTCTTTCAGCATGCGCCACAGGACGGAGTCGCGCCGGTCCTTTGTACGGGCGTACCCGTTCTCCTCGCCGTTCTCCGCGTTCTCCGGCTGATCCAGACGCAGCGTCGCTGGATAGTTCACGATGCCCGCGAGCGTCGCGGACTCGTTGAGGTTCAGATCCTTGGCCGACTTCGAGTAGTACTGCTGCGCGGCCGCTTCGATGCCGTAGGTGACGCCACCGAAGTTCACGAGGTTCAGGTAGCCGATCAGGATCTGCTCCTTGGAGTACTCCTGCTCGATCGTGATCGCGTACCGCATCTCCTGCAGCTTGCGCTGGTACCCCTCCGTGCCGGAGGCTGTCACGGCCTCGTTTGCACACTCGGCGAGGGTCTCCATGTCCTCCGCGGTGCGCTCGCAGGTCTGCACCTGCACGCCCTTGACGTACTGCTGGCTGATCGAGGATCCGCCCTGGGTCGTCTCGGTGAGCGCGTTGTTGAGGAGCGCGCGGGCGGTTCCGATGAGGTCGACGCCGCCGTGCTCGTAGTAGCGCGGATCCTCGGTGGACAGGAGGGCGTCGTAGACGTAGTGCGAGACCTCGTCGTACTCGATGGGTTCGCGGTTCTGGTCGTAGAACGACGCGAGCTCGTAGTAGTCGTCTCCCTCACCGGTGGGGGCGTAGATCGTCGTCGGTTCCATCGGCCGGTCGACTTCGAGGTTGCCGGGGAGACTGTCGAACAGTGAAATTCCACTGGAGGCCGCGTAGCCCGAGATCGCGATCGCGGGGGTCACGGTGGCTGTCACGAGGATCCCCGCGATGGCGCTCAGGCCGACGAGTCCGAGAAATCCGCCGAGCACGCCGCCGAACGTCCTTTTCGCATGAGGCATAGGCTTGATCGTAAAGGAGAACGCTGTGATGCCGCGCACACGCGCATCGGTCTTCGCCGAGAATCGCAGTGTTCATTCGCCCGCACGGACAGGAGATGGCGTGACCACCTGGGAGTACCTGACAACCCCGCTGATAATTCACAACACGGCGGCGATTCTCAACAACTGGGGCAAGCAGGGCTGGGAGCTCGTGCAGGTCGTCCCGAACGCGGAGGGCGGGCTCGTCGCCTATCTGAAGCGTCCGTCCGGCGCGGGGGACCACAACGCCGGGCTCGCGCACGCGGCGGAGGCGGCGAAGCAGTTCGAGGGCGAGCAGTGAGCGTCGCCTCCCGCCTCGCGGAGCTCGGCATCGATCTGCCGGCGGTCTCCGCGCCGGTCGCGAGCTACATTCCGGCGAAGGCACATGGCGACCTCGTCTGGACGTCGGGTCAGCTGCCGTTCGTCGATGGACAGCTGCGGGAGACGGGCAAGGTCGGAGTGGGCGTGGATCCGGCCGTCGCGCAGGACGCCGCCCGCACGTGCGCCCTCAACGCCCTCGCTGCAGCTGCGGACGTCGCGGGCGGCGTCGACCGGATCACCGGCGTCCTGAAGGTGACCGGCTTCGTGGCGTCGGATCCGGCGTTCACGGGGCAGCCGGGCGTCATCAACGGCGCCAGCGCGATCCTGGGTGAGATCTTCGGTGATGCTGGCGCGCACAGCCGTGCCGCCGTCGGCGTCGCGGTCCTGCCGCTCGACGCCCCCGTCGAGGTCGAGGTCGTCTTCACCACCGCCTGACGCTTTACATGACGCGAATGCACCCAAGATCCAGATCTTGGGTGCATTCGCGTCATATAGAGCCGGTGCGGGTCAGCGCACCTGCTTCGTGATGACCGACATCACCGACGTATCGGCCAGGGTCTGCGTGTCGCCGACCTCGCGACCCTCCGCGACGTCGCGCAGCAGACGCCGCATGATCTTGCCCGACCGGGTCTTCGGCAGCTCGTCGACGATGTAGACGTCGCGAGGCCGCGCGATCGCGCCGATCTGCGTTCCCACCCAGGCGCGCAGCTCTTCTGCCAGGCCCTCCGCGGTGTTCGTCTTCAGGAAGCTCTCCTTAAGGATCACGAAGGCCACCACCGCCTGCCCGGTCGTCTCGTCGCTCCCGCCGACCACGGCCGCCTCGGCCGTGGCCTCGTGCGCCACCAGGGCAGACTCGATCTCTGCGGTCGAGAGACGGTGACCGGAGACGTTCATGACGTCGTCGACGCGGCCGAGCAGCCAGACGTCGCCGTCGGCGTCTCGTCGCGCGCCATCGCCGGCGAAGTAGTAGCCCTTGTCGGAGAACATCCGCCAGTACGTGTCGACGAAGCGGTCGGGGTCGCCCCAGATCCCGCGCAGCATTGCCGGCCACGGCTCGGTCGCGACGAGCAGTCCGCCCGCGTCGTTGCCGACATGGTCGCCCTTCTCATCCACGACGTCGATCGCGACACCGGGCACGGGGACCTGTGCGGATCCCGGCTTCGTCTCGGTGACGCCGGGCAGCGCCGAGATCATGATCGCGCCGGTCTCGGTCTGCCACCATGTGTCGACGACGGGCGTGGCGCCCGCGCCGATGACGTCGCGGAACCACATCCAGGCCTCGGGGTTGATCGGCTCGCCGACGGATCCGAGCAGCCGGATCGAGGACAGGTCGCGCTTCTGCGGGATCTCGCGTCCCTGCTTCATGAAGCTGCGCACGGCAGTGGGCGCCGTGTAGAAGATCGTCACGCCGTACTTTTCGATGAGATCCCACCAGCGGCCGGGCTCCGGGAACTCCGGCGTGCCCTCGTACAGCACCTGGGTCGCGCCGTTCGCGAGTGGCGCGTATGTCGCGTAGGTGTGCCCGGTCACCCAGCCGATGTCGGCCGTGCACCAGAACACGTCGGTCTCGGCGTGCAGATCGAACACGGTCTTGTGCGTGAACGCCGCCTGCGTGAGATACCCGCCCGATGTGTGGAGGATGCCCTTCGGGCGCCCCGTCGTTCCTGACGTGTAGAGGATGAACAGCGGGTTCTCGCTCGGGAACGGCTGCGCCTCGTGGTCCGCCGACGCAGCCGGAACGGCGTCGTGCCACCAGAGGTCGCGCCCGTCGGTCCACTCGACGTCCTGCTCGGTGCGGCGCACGACGAGCACCTTCTCGACCGTCGCCTGCACGCCCTCGCCGCGGTCGCTCAGCGCCTCGTCGACGTTCACCTTCAGAGCCGAGGGACGGCCCTTGCGATACCCGCCGTCGGCGGTGATCACGACCTTCGCACCCGCATCGTCGATGCGCGCGCGAAGGCTGTCGGCGCTGAATCCGCCGAAGACCACCGAGTGCACGGCGCCGAGCCGAGCGATGGCGAGGAGCGAAGCGATCGCTTCGGGGATCATCGGCAGGTACACGGCGACGCGGTCGCCCTGACCCACGCCGAGCTCGGTGAGCACATTGGCCAGACGCTTGACCTCGTCGGTGAGCTGCGCGTAGGTGATCGTGCGGGTGTCGCCGGGCTCGCCCTCGAAGTGATACGCGACGCGGTCACCGCGGCCTGCCTCGACGTGACGGTCGAGGCAGTTGTAGGCGACGTTGAGCTCGCCGTCGCCGAACCATTTGGCGAACGGCGGGTTGCTCCAGTCGAGCACGTCGGAGAACGGCTTATGCCAGTGGAGGAGATCTCGCGCCTGCTCGCCCCAGAACCGCACGCGGTCGGAGTTCGCGTCGTCGTAGATCTCCGGACCGACGATCGCGTTCTTCGCGAACTCGGGCGACGGTGCGAATCGGCGGTCCTCGTTCAGAAGGTGGTCGATCTGCTGAGACATGGTCTGCTCCTTTGCGACGTGCTGATCCGGGGTTCTCGCGCACGCGGCGAGGATCCCTGAGTAAGACGCTACGACCTTCGACGCATCCGCGACTACCACCGAAAGTGGGGTGGGCGTGTCGTCGAGCGCGATCGCCTCGTCCACAGCGGGTCGGAAGCATGCGTTATCTGAGGAACCACGGGGCGACGAACGCAGACGGAACGCCACCGTCCTAACCTCGCCGTCATGTCGAATCCCTTCATCGCCGAGCGCCGGACGGCGGGTCACGCGGCCGTGCATCGCGGCGATGATGCGGCGTTCAGCGCGCGGGAACTCGACGCATACGGTCCGCTCGCCCCCTTCGTCGCGGACGAGCGGGTGACGGACGTGTTCGTGAACGGAGCCGCGGGGCTCTTCGTCGACAGGGGATCCGGACCGGAGCGCGTCGAGGCGTGGCGGGCGTCCGAGCGCGAAGTGCACGACCTCGCCACGGACCTCGTCGGATACGGTGGGCGCCACGTCGATGATTCGGCGCCCCTCGTGGATGTCCGCATGCCGGGCGGCGCGCGCGTGCACGTCGCGCTCTCGCCGATCGCGACGTCCGGAACGGCGATCTCGATCCGCGTGCCGCGTCTCGGCCGCATCGACCTCGCGGGTCTCGCCGCGGGGGGAACCTTCTCCGGCGCGGCGCGCGACTGGCTCGCGCGCCTCGTCGCCGACCGCGCGAACCTACTGATCACCGGCGGCGCCGGGTGCGGGAAGACGACGCTGCTTGCCGCGCTCCTCGGCGCCGCGCCCCCGCACGAGCGCATCGTCACGATCGAGGATGTCGCCGAGCTGAGACTTCCGCACCCGCACCACGTCGCGCTCGAGGCCCGGCAGGCGAACCGCGAGGGGGCCGGGCAGATCGGACTTTCCCGGCTCGTTCGCGAAAGTCTCCGAATGCGTCCGGACCGGATCGTCGTCGGGGAGTGTCGCGGCGACGAGATCCGAGACCTGCTCACCGCGCTCAATACGGGGCACGACGGGGGAGCGGGCACTCTCCACGCCAACGGGATCGCGGACGTCCCGGCACGACTCGAGGCCCTCGGCGCGCTCGGCGGCTGGGACGCACATGCGGTGGCGCGCCAGGCATCAAGCGCGTTCGATGTCGTGCTGCACCTGGCGCGTGATGCCTCGGGGGCGCGGCGTCTGGACGCCGCCGGCACGTTTCGCCTGAGTGGGGATCGTCTGGAGATCGAAGGTGTGACGCCATGGGAGTGACCGTGCGGACGACGGGGGACGCCGCCGGGACGCTTCGGTCGCTCGCGGTGTTGCTCACGGCGGGCGGAGGGCCCTCCTCCTCGTGGCGGCACCTGGCAGACAGCGGCGACGCCGTCGCCGAGCGCATCGTGGCGCGCTTCGATGAGGGGATGCCGATCGTGTCGGCAATCGCCGCCGAACGCACGGACGACGCGGCGTGGGGCGACGTCGCCGCGGCCTGGGAGGTGGCCGCCACCGTCGGGGCCCCGCTCGCAGAGACCCTGCGGTCGGTCGCCGATGCGCTGCGGGACGCCGTCGAAGTGCGAGACGACATCCGCGTCGCGCTCGCGGAGCCTGCGGCGTCGGCGCGGCTGATGCTCTGGCTGCCGCTGCTCGGCGTCATCGTGAGCGCCGGGCTCGGCCTCGACACCTTCTCCGTGCTCTTCGGCACGACCGCCGGCATCATCTGCCTCGTGGGCGGGATCCTGCTGGTCGCCGCCGCTCGCGTATGGACGTCACGGCTCGTGCGACGCGCGCAGCCACCCGACGGCACGCCGGGAATGCACGAGGACCTTCTTGCCTCCGCGCTGTCCGGTGGGGTCTCGGCGGCGCGAGCAGACGAGGTGCTCACGGCCTGCGAGGAATGGTCCGATTCGATCGGCACGGACACGGCGGAGGTCGACAGGGTCCTCGCCCTGTCCCGGGCCTCGGGCGTGCCTGCCGTGGAGCTGCTCCGCGCGGCGGCCGCCCATGCGCGACACCGTGCGCGCACGGCGGGGCGGCTAGCGGGCGCGCGGCTCGGCTCGCGGCTGCTGCTCCCGATGGGGCTGTGCAGCTTGCCCGCCTTCCTGCTGCTCGGCGTCGCGCCGATGCTGCTCAGCGTCGTCGCCGCGACGCCGCTGCCCACGTTCGCCGGATGACCCGACGAACCCACTGAGAAGAAGGGAAGACCGAATGAGAGACCTCTGGACCAATGAAGAGGGGGCATCGACCGCCGAGTACGCGATCGTGACGATGGCCGCCGTCGCGATCGCGGGCGTCCTCGTCGCCGTGATGAGGTCCGGTGCCGTGCGCTCGCTCATCGAGGGCATCGTGGAACAGGCATTGCAGGTGCCATGACCCGCCGCCGGTACAGCGACCGCGGCTCCGCCTCGGCGGAGTTCGCGGTCGCACTCCCTGCGATCGTCGCCGTCATTGCGGTCGGCGCGGCGGCTCTGATGGTCGGTTCGACCCACGTGCGTCTCCAGGACGCGGCGGCCGATGCGGCGCGCCTCGTCTCCCGTGGCGAACCCGACCGCGCGGCGGGATTGGTCGCCTCGTCCGTTGCGGGAGCAGCCGCGGTGATCGGATCCGACGGCGACCTCGTGTGCGTCACGGCGACGGCCGAGGTTCGCGTCGCAGCAGTCGTCGTCCCCGTCATGGCCAGAAGCTGCGCGCTGGACGGGGGCCTGTGATGGCCGGAACCGTCGTCGCGGTCGGCGCGATGGGGTTCACCGCGGCCCTCGCACTCGGCCTGGCCGCCGTGGGCGGCGCAGCCGGCGCAAGCCAGCGCGTGGCGGGCGTCGCCGACGCGGCGGCCCTCGCCGCGGCAGATGCTGCCGCAGGGTTCGCGAGTGGTGCGCCGTGTACACGCGCGACCGACGTCGCGAACGCCGCCGGCGTCGATGTCGCCTCGTGTGTCGTGGACGACCTCACGGCGACCGTCGAGGTCGTCGGATCGTTCGCGCGGATCCCGCTGTCCGCACGCGCCAGAGCTGGCCCGCCTCCGTGAGCTTCCGCATGGCGGGCGCGCGCGCCGACCCCCAGACAGCGGTGTGTATGGTGTGCAACGAAGAAAGGACCCGCTTTGGCAGACGGCAAGAAACTCGTCATCGTCGAGTCGCCCACCAAGATGCGCTCGATCCAGAGCTACTTGGGGGACGACTACGAGGTGCTCAGCTCGGTCGGTCACATTCGCGATCTCGCCGGCAAGCGCGACATTCCTGAGAAGGACCGCGCACGGTACGGGAAGTATTCGATCGACATCGAGAACGGGTTTGCGCCGTACTACGTCGTGAGCGACCGCAAGACGAAGACGGTCGCCGAGTTGCGCCGCGCGCTCAAGAGTGCGAGCGAGCTCGTGCTCGCGACGGATGGTGACCGCGAAGGCGAGGCCATCGCCTGGCACCTCCTCGAGACGCTGAAGCCGAAGGTCCCCGTCAAACGCATGGTGTTCCACGAGATCACCAAGGACGCGATCGAGAAGGCCGTCGAGGACACCCGAGAGCTCGACACCTCGCTCGTCGACGCGCAGGAGACGCGGCGTCTGCTCGACCGGCTGTACGGCTGGGACGTCTCGCCCGTGCTGTGGCGCAAGGTCGGATCCGGCAGCTCGGGCCAGGCGCTGAGCGCCGGCCGCGTGCAGTCTGCCGCGACGCGCATGGTCGTCGACCGCGAGCGTGAGCGGATGGCATTCGTCTCCGCGAACTACTGCTCGATCACGTCGACGGCTGATCACGGCGGAGCCGCTTTCTCGATCCGCCTCGCGCGCATCGACGGCGCTCCGCTCGCCTCGGGACGCGACTTCGACGACGAGGGCAACCTGAAGAAGGCCGTCGTCGTTCTCGACGAGACGCAGGCGACGTCGCTTGCGTCAGCGATCGATCACGCCGGATCCGCGGAGGTCCGCGCGGTCGAGGCGAAGCCCGGAACGCGTCGCCCCTACGCGCCGTTCACGACGTCGACGCTGCAGCAGGAAGCTGGCCGCAAGCTCGGCATGACGGCGAAAATCGCGATGTCGGTGGCGCAGAGTCTGTACGAGCGCGGCTACATCACCTATATGCGTACGGACTCGACGAGCCTCAGCGCACAGGCCGTTCAGGCCGCGCGCTCGCAGGCGGTCGCGCTGTACGGTGACCGAGCGGTGCCCGCGAAGCCCCGCGTGTACGCGTCGAAGTCGAAGAACGCGCAGGAGGCGCACGAAGCGATCCGTCCGTCCGGCGACACGTTCCGCACGCCGAATCAGGTCGCCGGTCAGCTCGGTCGCGACGAGCAGCGCATGTACGACCTGATCTGGAAGCGCACGGTCGCGAGCCAGATGAGCGACGCCAAGCTCGAGACGACGACGATCACGTTCGGGCTGACTGCCGCTGAGCAGCAGCTCGAGTTCACCGCGTCCGGGACCGTCTACACGTTCAAGGGCTTCCTCGAGGCCTACGAGGAGGGCTCCGACGAGAAGCGGTTCGCCGGCGACGAGGACAGGAACCAGCAGCTGCCGCAGGTCGCGTCCGGCGACGTCGTCGCGGTCCGCGAGTCTGAGGCGAAGAGCCACCAGACGTCGCCGAAGCCGCGCTATACGGAGGCCACTCTCGTCAAGGCCCTCGAGGAGCGGGGGATCGGGCGACCCTCAACGTTCGCGAGCATTATCGGCGTGATCCTCGACCGCGGCTACGTACGCAAGCGCGGCCAGGCACTTGTTCCGACGTGGCTCGCGTTCAGCGTGGTCCGGCTGCTCGAGCGGCACTTCGGCGCGCTCGTCGATTACGACTTCACCGCGACGCTTGAGGAGGATCTCGACCGCATCGCGCGTGGCGAGGCCGACCGCGCCGACTGGCTGCACGACTTCTACTTCGGTGGCGAGGGGTACCCCGGTCTGCGGACCATCGTGGACGACCTCGGCGAGATCGATGCGCGTGAGCTCAACGCCACGCGGATTACCGACGTTGCCACGCTGCGGTTCGGAAAGTACGGCCCGTACCTCGAGATTACGGATGCGGCGAACCCCGATGCGGATCCGCGCCGGATCAACGTGCCCGAGGACCTCGCGCCCGACGAGCTCACGAGCGAGAAGGCGCAGGAGCTGATCGACGCACCCGTCGCCGGAAACCGCGTGCTCGGTGAGAATCCGGACAACGGCAAGACGATCATCGTGAAGGACGGACGCTTCGGCCCGTACCTCGAAGAGACAGAACCGGAAGAGCCCGAGGTCGACACCGCCACCGGCGAGGTGACGGACGCTCCGGCGAAGAAGACCACGAAGAAGAAGGCCGCGCCCAAGCCTCGTCGCGCGTCGCTCTTCGCGTCGATGTCACCCGATACGGTCGACCTCGACACAGCATTACGACTGCTGAACCTGCCGCGCACGGTCGGCGAGGATCCCGAGAGCGGCGAGCCGATCACGGCGCAGAACGGTCGCTACGGGCCCTACCTCAAGAAGGGCACCGACTCGCGCTCGCTCGAGACGGAGCAGCAGATCTTCGATCTCACGCTCGATGAGGCACTCGAGATCTACAAGAAGCCGAAGTACGGAGCACGTCGCGCGGCGACGGCGCTGAAGGACTTCGAGAAGGAAGATCCGACCAGCGGCAAGGCCGTACGGATCCGCGATGGTCGCTTCGGGCCGTACGTGACCGATGGTGAGACGAACGCCACGGTCCCGCGCGGAACCGATGTGGCCGACGTCGACTTCGAAGCAGCCGTGCAGCTGCTCGCGGACAAGCGTGCGAAGGGACCGGCGAAGAAGCGGGGTGCGAAGAAGGCACCCGCGAAGAAGGCACCCGCGAAGAAGGCGCCGACGAAGAAGGCTCCTGCGAAGAAGACGACGAGTGCCTCGCGCTCTGAGGCCGCGAAGAAGGCTGCCGCCACTCGGGCGGCGAACAAGGCGGCACGCGCCGCAGAGAACGGATGAGCGGCGACGCGCGCGGCCTCTGGGTCACCTTCGAAGGCGGCGACGGCTCGGGCAAGACCACCCAGGCTGAGCTGTTGCGCGCGTGGTGCGAGGACGAGGGGCACCGTGTTGTCCGCACCCGTGAGCCGGGCGGCACGGATGTCGGGCAGACGATCCGCGAGCTCGTCCTGCATCACCGCGGCGACATCGGGCCGCGCGCGGAAGCCTTGCTCTTTGCCGCCGACCGCTCCCATCACGTCGCAGCGCTTGTCGCGCCGGCTCTCGCCCGCGGCGAGGTCGTGATCCAGGACCGCTACCTCGACTCGTCCGTCGCGTACCAGGGCGCGGCGCGCTCGCTCGGTGCCGAGGAGGTGCGCGAGCTGTCGCTCTGGGCGACGGGGGGCGCGCTGCCCGACGTCACGGTGCTGCTGGACCTCGATCCTGTCGCCGCGCGCGCACGTCTCGACGCGGACGACAAACCGTTCGATCGGCTCGAAGCCGAGAAGTCCGACTTCCACGCGCGGGTCCGCGACGCGTATCTCGCGCTCGCGGACGCCGATCCCGAGCGGTTCCTCGTCCTTGACGCAACCGCTTCCGCGGAGGACCTCGCCGCGCGGATCCGCGAGCGCGTCGCGCCGCTGTTGTGAGACACTAGGAACGTACGCGGATCCTGCGTGCCGGACGGGACGACCCGTTCGACTGCCTGCATCTCGGGGACGACCCCGGTGGGAGAGGATCCCCGCATGGAATGGATCGTGCTGATCGCCTCGGGTCTGCTCGAGGCGGTGTGGGCCACCGCGCTGTCTGCTTCCAAAGGCTTCCGGAAGCTGTGGCCGTCGGTGCTGTTCGTCATCTCGCTGGCCGCGAGCATGGCGGGACTCGCGTATGCGATGAACGCGATCCCGACCGGTACTGCCTACGCGGTGTGGGTCGGGATCGGGGCCGTGCTGACGGTCGTCCTCGCCGTGTTCCGTCGGGAAGAGCGGATGACGATCCTGCGCGGAGCACTGCTCGCGCTGCTCGTCGCGAGCGTCATCGGGCTGAAGGCGGTGTCCTGATGCACTGGGTGATCCTCTTCATCAGCGCCGTGCTCGAGGCCGTCTGGGCGACGGCGCTCGGTGCGAGCGACGGCCTCTCGCGGCCAGTTCCGACTGCCATATTCCTCGTCGCGCTCGCCGCGAGCATGCTCGGACTCGGCTGGGCCATGCGCGAGATCCCGATCGGCACCGCGTACGCGCTCTGGACGGGACTCGGCGCAGCACTGACCGTGGCGTACGCGATGGCAACGGGTGCCGAGCCGATCACGTTCTGGCGCGTCCTCTTCCTCGCCGGCATCGTCGGCGCGGCCATCGGGTTGAAGCTCCTCCCGACGGACGAACGGGGCGGCGACGAGGCGGCCGTGGCGACGGAATAGACTCGACGCGTGGCCACACGTCTTTCGAAGCTCTTCGTCCGTACCCTCCGCGAGGATCCCGCCGACGCCGAGGTGCGCAGCCATAAGCTGCTCATCCGCGCGGGATACATCCGTCGCCAGGCGCCGGGGATCTTCGCGTGGCTGCCGCTCGGGCTCCGCGTGAAGGCGCGCCTCGAGCAGGTGATCCGTGAGGAGATGGAGCGCGCGGAGGCCCAGGAGGTGCACTTCCCGGCACTCATGCCGCGCGAGCCGTACGAGCGGACGGGACGGTGGGAAGAGTACGGCGAGGCGCTCTTCCGGCTCCAGGATCGCAAGGAGGCCGACTACCTGCTCGCGCCGACGCACGAGGAGGCCTTCACCCTGCTGGTGAAGGATCTCTACACCTCGTACAAGGACCTGCCGCTGACGATCTATCAGATCCAGGACAAGTACCGCGATGAGGCGCGACCGCGTGCGGGCCTGTTGCGCGGCCGTGAGTTCACGATGAAGGATGCCTACTCCTTCGACTACACCGATGAAGGCCTCGACCGCAGCTACGAGACGCAGCGCGCGGCCTACGAGCGCATCTTCACGCGACTCGGCATCGAATACGAGATCGTGCAGGCCGATGCCGGCGCGATGGGCGGTTCGCGCAGCGAGGAGTTCCTGCACCCGACACCCGTCGGTGAAGACACGTTCGTGCGCAGCGCGGGCGGGTACGCCGCCAACGTCGAGGCGTACACCACCTCCCTCCCGGAGCCCGTCGCCTCCGACGGCGCTCCCGCCCCGGTGATCTTCGACTCGCCCGGCACGACGACGATCCAGACGCTCGTCGATCACGCGAACGCCGTCGTCCCGGGCGCGCCCGATGGCGGCTGGAGCGCGGCGCACACCTTGAAGAACGTCGTGCTCGCGCTCACGCACCTCGACGGCACCCGCGAGGTCGTCGTGGTCGGTATCCCCGGTGACCGGGACGTGGACGACAAGCGCGCCGAAGTCGCGTTCGCTCCGGCCGCGGTCGAGCCCGCCACGGCGGAAGATCTCGAGCGGAACCCTGGTCTCGTGCGCGGCTTCATCGGGCCGTGGAGCGAGGCGGGCCCCGCGCTCGGCGAGAAGTCGACGACACGCGTGCGCTATTTCCTGGATCCGCGCGTTGTCGACGGCACCACGTGGATCACGGGCGCGAACACCGTCGACGCGCATGTCTACGGTCTCGTCGCCGGTCGTGACTTCACCGCCGACGGCGTCGTCGAGGTCGCGAACGTCCGCGAGGGAGACCCGGCCCCCGATGGATCCGGTCCCGTGACGCTTGAGCGCGGCATGGAGATCGGCCACGTCTTCCAGCTCGGTCGCAAGTACGCCGACTCGCTCGGGCTGAAGGTGCTCGACGAGAACGGCAAGCAGGTCACCGTCACGATGGGGTCGTACGGCATCGGCGTGACGCGCGTGCTGGCGATCATCGCCGAGCTATTCAGCGACGAAAAGGGCCTCATCTGGCCCGAGCAGATCGCGCCGTTCGACATCCACGTCGTCGCGACCGGCAAGGGAAAGGAAGCCTACGACCTCGCAGACGAGCTCATCGCCGGGCTCGAGGCCGCAGGCAAGGACGTGCTGTTTGACGATCGCCTCAAGACATCCCCGGGCGTGAAGTTCGGCGACGCGGAGATCCTCGGCGTGCCGCAGATCGTCGTTGCGGGCCGCGGCGCGAAGGACGGCGACGTCGAACTGTGGGACCGGCGCACGGGCGACCGTGAGACGGTGCCGGTCGCGGAGGCTATCGCGCGGCTCACCGCCTGATCCGGAGCTGGCTCCCGTATGCCAGCGTGCGGGGAACGGCGGCGGGTCAGGTGGGAACTTCGCACGTGTGTCTCGCAGTGGGGGACGCGCAGTGCAGGCTCCGGGGAATTCCTCCGGCTCGTGGAGCAAGGTCTGGGCCTGCGGACGGCGAGTCCCCTGCTCCGAACGATCGCGGCGGCCCGTACCCAGGAACCCGGCTGAGGTCATCGGGTATCGTCATGTCGACACCGGCATGAACGTGAGCTGGTGGGAGAGCTGAATAGGGAGGCTGCTGTGGAGATCGATCTTGCACTTCTGCGTTCGATCGAGCGTGAGAAAGAGATTCCGTTCGACGAACTCGCGGCGATCATCGAGCAGGCGGTGCTCACGGCATTCGCAAAGCACATGACGCAGTCCGGCGAGCTTCCCACGGGTGCGCGCGCCGAACTCGACCGCAAGACGGGTCACGTCGCGGTACTGACGCCCGTCACGGATGACGAGGGCGCCGTCATCGGCGAGGAAGAGCAGAACCCCGAGGAGTTCGGGCGGATCGCCGCCTACGCGGCGAAGCAGGTCATCAGTCAGCGTCTGCGCGACATCGCCGACGACGCGGTGCTCGGGGAGTTCCGCGGCAAGGAGGGCGACATCGTCGCCGGCGTCGTGCAGCAGGGCCCGAACCCGCGCATGATTCACATCGACCTCGGCACCGTCGAGGCGATCCTGCCGCCCGAGGAACAGGTCCCCGGCGAGGAGTACTCGCACGGTTCCCGCGTCCGCGTCTATGTCACGAGCGTGTCGCGCGGAATGAAGGGCCCGTCGATCACCGTGTCCCGCACGCACCCGGGCCTCGTCCGCAAGCTGTTCGCGCTCGAAGTTCCGGAGATCGCCTCGGGCCTCGTCGAGATCACCTCGCTCGCGCGCGAAGCTGGCCACCGCACGAAGATGGCCGTCACGGCGAAGGACCCGTCGATCAATGCGAAGGGTTCATGCATCGGCGAGCTGGGGCGCCGCGTCCGCGCGGTGCAGGATGAGCTCGGCGGCGAGAAGATCGACATTGTGGACTACGACGCCGACATCGCGACTTTCGTTGCACACGCACTCTCGCCCGCGAAGGTCTCCTCGAGTTTCGTGCTCGACGAGAAGACCCGGGCCGTGCGCGCACTCGTGCCCGACTATCAGCTGTCGCTCGCGATCGGCAAGGAAGGGCAGAACGCCCGTCTCGCCGCCAAGCTGACGGGCGCGAAGATCGACATCCAGCCCGACAGCGTCCTCGACGACTAGCGCCGCGACGCCGGCCGACGCGATCATGTCGCGTCGCGAGAGGTGTAGGATGGAACCTGTACGAACGTGCGTCGGATGCCGCACGCGCGACTCCCGATCCGCTCTTCTGCGGGTGATCGCCTCCGAATCCCACCTCATCCTCGATGAGGGTGGTTCGGCGTCGGGGAGGGGCGCGTGGGTGCATCCGGATCACAAGTGCGCGGAGCTGGCCATCCAGCGCCGCGCTTTCGTGCGAGCACTCCGTGTGCCGGGACCACTCGACACGCAGACACTCACAGAACGGCTGAACAGCTATGGAAAACAAGTGAACGGCTCGAAATGAGACCCGTCCGCCTTTAGAGGTCTGCCCTGCCTGGGCAGACTCGCCCAGACAGGAGAATTGTGGCTAAACCACGCGTACATGAGATCGCGGCTGAGATTGGCGTCGACAGTAAGACGGCCCTCGCGAAGCTCAAGGAGATCGGCGAGTTCGTGAAGAGCCCGTCGTCGACGATCGAACCGCCGGTCGCGCGCAAGCTGCGCGCCGCGTTCGAAGCTGAGGGCGGCGCGAAGCCGGCCGAGGACAAGAAGCCGGCCGCCAAGCCGGCGCCCAAGGCGCCGCAGAAGGCGACCCCCGCGACGCCCGGTTCGGCAAAGCCGGCGCCCGCGGCAAAGCCGGCGCCCGCGTCGAAGGCGGCCGCCCCGAAGGCCTCCTCTGCCCCGTCGCCCGGTGCGGTGAAGCCGCAGGCGCCGAAGCCCGCCCCGAGCGAGGCGAAGCCGCAGGGCACGTCCCAGCCGCCCCGCCCAGGTCAGGCGCGCCCCGGCAACAACCCGTACTCCTCATCGCAGGGGATGGGTCAGCGCCCGGGCGGACCCCGCCCCGGCAACAACCCCTACTCCTCCGCGCAGGGCATGGGCCAGCGGCCGAGCCCTGGCAACATCCCGCGTCCGCCCAAGCCTCAGGCCCCGCGACCCGGTGCCCCCAAGCCGGGTCGTCCCGGCGGCCGGGGTCGTCCCGGTGCCGGCGGCGGCCGTCCCGGCGGCGCGCCGTTCCAGCAGCGTCCGGGGGCTCCCGGCGGCGGCCCCGGCGGAGGATTCCGCCCGGGCGGCGGCTTCGCCGGTCGTCCCGGACCCGGTGGCCGCCGCGGCGGCACGGCCGGTGCGTTCGGAAAGGGGGGCGGCAAGTCTCGGCAGCGTAAGTCGCGTCGCGCCAAGCGCCAAGAGTTCGAGATGCGCCAGGCGCCCATCGTCGGCGGCGTCAAGGTTCCGCGCGGCGACGGCGACACCGTCATCCGCATGCGGCGCGGCGCGTCGATCGCGGACTTCGCCGAGAAGATCGAGCAGATGCACGGAGTTCCGGTTCCTCCGGGAAACCTCGTGACAGTGCTGTTCCACCTCGGTGAGATGGCAACCGCGACCGAGTCGCTCGACGAGTCGACGTTTGAGGTGCTCGGCGCCGAGATCGGCTACAAGGTCGAGGTCGTCTCGCCGGAGGACGAAGACAAGGAGCTCCTCGGAAGCTTCGGTCTCGACCTCGAGCAGGAGCAGCTGGACGAGGACGACGAGGATCTCGAGATCCGTCCGCCCGTCGTGACCGTCATGGGTCACGTCGACCACGGTAAGACGCGTCTGCTCGATGCGATCCGTAACACCACCGTCACTGAGGCCGAGGCTGGCGGCATCACCCAGCACATCGGTGCCTACCAGGTGTGGACCGAGCACGACGGTCACGACCGCGCGCTCACCTTCATCGACACTCCGGGTCACGAGGCCTTCACGGCGATGCGTGCCCGTGGTGCCGACGTGACCGACATCGCGATCCTCGTGGTCGCGGCCGATGACGGCATCATGCCGCAGACGGTCGAGGCGTTGAACCACGCCAAGGCCGCGGATGTGCCGATCGTCGTCGCGGTCAACAAGGTCGACAAGCCCGAGGCGAACCCCGCAAAGGTTCGTTCGCAGCTCACCGAGTACGGTCTCATCGCGGAAGAGTACGGCGGCGAGGTCATGTTCGTCGACGTCTCGGCGCGTGAGAACCAGGGGATCCAGCAGCTCCTGGACGCCGTGCTGCTCACCGCTGACGCCGGTCTCGACCTTCGCGCGAACCCCAACAAGGAAGCACGCGGCATCGCGATCGAGGCGAAGCTCGACAAGGGACGCGGATCCGTCGCGACGGTCCTCGTTCAGGGCGGAACCCTCCGCGTCGGCGACCCGATCGTTGCGGGCACGGCCTTCGGCCGCGTGCGCGCGATGATCGACGAGCACGGCGAGCGCGTGCAGGAGGCGGCGCCCGCTCGGCCCGTCCAGGTTCAGGGACTCAACTCGGTGCCACGCGCCGGTGACCTGTTCCTCGTCCCCGAGGACGACCGCACGGCCCGTCAGATCGCTGAGAAGCGTGAAGCGGTCGAACGTAACGCGGCCCTCGCGAAGGCCCGCAAGCGCCTGTCTCTCGAGGACTTCACCAAGGCCCTCGAGGAAGGCAAGGTCGAGTCGCTCAACCTCATCATCAAGGGTGACGTCTCCGGTGCCGTCGAGGCGCTTGAGGAGTCCCTCATGAAGATCGAGGTCGATGACAGCGTGCAGCTGCGCATCATCCACCGCGGAGTCGGTGCCATCACGGAGAGCGACATCGACCTCGCCACGATCGACAACGCGATCGTGCTGGGCTTCAACGTTCGTCCCGACACGAAGGCCCGCGAGGCTGCTGCGCGTGAGGGCGTCGACGTGCGCTTCTACAACGTCATCTACAACGCGATCGACGACGTGGAATCCTCGCTCAAGGGCATGCTCAAGCCGGAGTTCGAAGAGAAGCAGGCCGGTCTGGCCGAGGTGCGGGAGGTCTTCCGCTCCTCGAAGGTCGGGAACATCGCCGGTGTGCTCGTCACAAGTGGAACGATCACGCGCAACGCCAAGGCGCGCATCATCCGCGATGGTGTCGTGCTCGCCGACGGTCTCGCGATCGAATCGCTGCGGCGATTCAAGGACGATGTCACCGAAGTCAGGACCGACTTCGAAGCCGGTATCGGCCTCGGCAAGTACGAGGACATCCAGGTCGGCGACGAGATCGAGACCATCGAGATGGTCGAGAAGCCGCGCGACTGATCGCGTAGCGTAGAACGCACATCTCGGCGCTGCCGGGCGGCATCCGCGCCGCCCGGCAGAGCCGTCCCGGAAAGGGGAAGATCATGGCCGGTTCAGAACGGCAGGCACGCGTCGCCGACCGCATTCGCGTGGTCCTCTCGGAGCGCCTGCAGAGGGGGCTTCGGGATCCGCGCCTCGGCTTCGTCACGATCACCGACGTGCGCGTGACGGGGGACCTGCAGCACGCCAGCGTGTTCTACACCGTGTACGGCACCGACGAGGAGCGCGAGGGCTCCGCCGTCGCGCTCAAGGCCGCGACCGGCCTGCTCCGCAGTGAAGTCGGCCGCAAGCTCAACACCCGCCTCACGCCGACGCTCGAGTTCATCTCCGACGCGCTCCCTGAGGAGGCGTCGCACATGACTGAGCTGCTTCGTCAGGCGCGCGAGCGCGACGAACAGGTGCACGGGCTCGCCGCCGGTGCGCAGTACGCCGGCGACGAGGATCCGTACAAGCACGAATCGTAAGGCGGACTGCGGCCGGATCTTGCGTGGGGCCCGCGTGCCCTCAGCGGCGGGGGAGGTGAACGAGGTCTCCGTCCGGCTCGATGAGGCCGTCGTCGTAGAGCGACGCGAGAGCGCGGTCGCGTTGGCGCGGGTCGTGCCAGCTGGTGAGCAGCGCTTCTTCGGGCAGCGGATCGGGCGCGGCATCACGCAGTGCCTTCAGCACCAGGCCGCGCGCCTGACGGTCGCTGCCTTCGTACCTCGCCTGCTTGCGGCGGGTGTCCGCTGTCCAGGGCGATCCCGCAGCGACCCACGCGCACATATCGCGCACGGGGCAGACGTCGCAGCGCGGTGAGCGAGCCGTGCACACCACCTGACCGAGTTCCATCATGGCCGCGTTCATGACGGCGGCGTCGATGTCGGCGTGGGGGAGAAGGCCTGACATCTCGTCGAGATCGCGACGGTGTGCGGCGTCGGGGTGGGTGCGGCCGTGAATGGCTCGTGCGATCACCCGTCGCGAGTTGGTGTCGACGACGGGATGGCGGTCGCCGTAGGCGAACACCGCGACCGCGCGTGCCGTGTAGTCACCGACGCCGGTGAGTGAGAGCAGTTCGTCGACGTCGCGGGGGACGACCCCGTCGTGACGGTCGCGGATCTCGACGGCCGCCCGGTGCAGCCAGAGCGCGCGTCGTGGGTACCCGAGGTTCGCCCACTGAGTGACGGCCTCTGCGGGCGAGGCCCCTGCCAATGCGTCGGGGGTCGGCCAGCGCTCGAGCCATGCTTCGAGCATCGGAATCACCCGTGCGACGGGCGTCTGCTGCAGCATGAACTCGCTCACGAGTGTGCCCCAGGCACCGAACCCGCTGCGCCGCCAGGGAAGCTCGCGCGCCGTCTGCCGGTACCAGGGGACGAGGACGTCGGCGAGGCGGCGAGAACGCATCCGATCAGTTTATGTCGAGCGGATCGTGATGGAACGGTTGCATTATCGGGGGGATTCGTGACCTCCCCGTGCTTTTCGCCGCGTACGCTCGAAAAGGAATCCCCCACGTGACTCAGGAGGCAGCATGACGCACCCGCGCGCCCGCCGCGCGGCCGCCGTCACGGCCGCCGCTCTCCTGGCCGCGAGCGTACTCGCCGCGTGTACGTCCGATGTTCCGGCCGTTCCGGAGAGCTCCGCGTCGACGTCGATCTCCCCGACGACGCCCGGTGTCACCTCGCCGACGCCGACGCCGACCGAGACCCCGGCGGATGACCCGTCGAACGCCGACAGCTGGGTCGTGTCGACCGAGGGCATCGGTCCCGTCGCGGTCACCGCGAACTTCGACGACGTGCTCCACGAGATTGAGGACACCGGCGTGGGCCCGTTCGACTGCGACGGCGTCGCCTATGGGTTCGCGAAGGACAACGCGTACGACATCATGGTGATCAAAGATCGCTACGACGGCACCGACGAAATCGTCGAAGTGAGCGTCGGCTGGAACGGCGACACCATGGGAGTCGGACCGCGCACCGCTGAGGGCCTCGGCCTCGGATCGACGAAGCAGCAGGTGCTCGGCACGTATGAGAGCGCCGAAGAGGTCACGTCCGTCATCGCCAACCGATCGTTCGTGAACATCGCCGACGACAACGGCGACGGCACCCTCGTCTTCTCTTACCTCTCCGGCTATGACGGCGCTGTCGGCGTCTCCGTGATCACGGGCAAAGAGCCCGCGTACGAGCCCTGCGCCTGACGGTCGCCCCCGCGCCTGACGGCCGCTGAGTCGTCGCGGGCGCCTGCGCGACGGTGGTCCGATCGCGGCGGGCATCGATGAGCGCTGCGCCCGCCGGCGATGGTCGACGCGGAGCGCCGAAGCTGGTGTCTGCCATCGGTTGCAATAGCAGCGCCTGCTCGGTAATGTACGTAAAGTGAACCGGATGTTCACATTGAGTATTATTCACCAGGCTGCAACGGTGCAGGCCTCGCCCTCGTCTGGCACCCGCTCCTGGATCAGCTGCACGGCACAACACGCTGCCTGACAGGCGGGAGGCGATCCTCATCGACGCGACGCGAACAGACGGTGCCCACACCCTCACTCGAGCACTCCGGCTCGTTGAGGATCTGCGGGACGTCAAAGACCTCGAACGTCACCACGCCCATCTCTACAGCGAAGGTGATGTCGCGGGTCTGCTCGATCTGTACACCGAGGACGCCGTCCTGAACTGGGGCGAGGAAGAACGGCAGGGCCGTGCCGAGATCGGCACATGGCTGGAGCAGGACATCGCCAGGTGGAGTGGGGACGCGTCCCTCATATTCGCGATCGTCGATCAGCCCCTGGTCACCCTCTCGCGAGGTGCGACGCAGGCAAGCGGTCGCTGGCAAGGTCTGCGGTTCCTCGGCGACGGTCAGGGGGACGCCCGTATCGAAGCGGGCATCTTCCAGAACGAGTACCGCCTCGACGGTGGCCAGTGGAAGATCTCCCTCGTGCGGTTCTTCCCGCAGTCAAGCGGGGCCTACCGTGAGGGGTGGACGAACTCCGACCCGGCCGGACTGCCGATCATCCCGACGCATTTCACGCCGGACGACGCTGGAACGCCGATACCGGACGTTGAGCGGGTGACGGCCTTCGGACCGGAGCCGGCTCAGGCGCTTGCGAGGCGCATCGCCCGGCTCAACTCCGAAGACGACGTCCGAAATCTCCAGCACGCGTGGGGGTACTACCTCGATCGCAGGATGTGGACCGACGCCGAGGAGCTCTTCACCGCTGACGGACGAATGATCGTCGATGGCACGGAGTACCAGGGACGAGGCGGGATCCGCCAGGCCCTGGAACTCATGGGCCCCGAGGGGCTGACCGACGGCGTGCTCAACGACCACGTCATCTTCGACACGGTAGTGGAAGTCCAGTCGAACGGCCGGGACGCCCGCTCCCGCGGCATCCAGCTGGGGCTGCTCGCCGCCGGAGACGGGGCGGGGCAGTGGGAGTTCTCGGCGTTCGAGAGCATTGCTCGCAAGATCGATGGGGTCTGGCAGCTCCAGGAGATCTCGGTGACGACCCTCGCGCGCGCTGACTACGATCGCGGTTGGGGCGATGGGCGGGACGTGTGTCGTCATGCTCGTCTGGCACCGCCACGACGCCTCGAGCGGCGTGTGCTCACGGGTCCGGCGTCGGCGGAGGGCGACGATGCGACCGAGGACGCCCCCGTGCTCGCCGATCTCGAACGGCGCCTGTCGCGCTCTCGTGCGTACGACGCAGTCGAGAACATCTCGGCGGCGTACGGGTACCACCTCGATGACTTCCAGTGGCCCCGAATGGCGGCACTCTTCGCCACTCGAGGACACAAGCAGAGTCCGTTCGTCGGCTACTACGTGGGGAAAGACCGAATTCTCGAAGCGGCCACGGCCGCGCACGGCGCGCCGCGCGCCCTCGATGCACGACGGGAGCGCCTCGTCGTCCACTGGCGACCACAGAGCGTCATTCTCGTCTCCCACGATGCCCGTTCCGCGACCCTGCGGACGCGGCTCTTCCAATCGCGAACCGCCCCGGAGATCCTCCGCGAATGGACCGGCTTACACAGCGGCAGCTACGCGAACGACCAAGCGGTGCTCGAGGACGGCGTGTGGCGCCTGTGGAGTATCACGATCGACGAGTACTACTTCATGTCGCCGAGCTGGTCGGGCGGCTGGGCGTCAGCACTTCCTCGCGCATCGAATGCGCCGAATCCTCCGACCCGGCCCTGGGCCGAGGCCTGCCCGCCGGACATTCCTCTGTCGGCGATCGGCGACCGCGCGCGGGGCTTTCGCGGAGGCCCCGGAAAAGCGCTGCAGTGGCCGGAGATCGTACCCATGTGGTTCCACTATCGGAACCTCGTCAGCGGGCGCGTTCCGGAAAACTACTGGCCGGACTGCGTCCCCGGTGCGGTGGCACCCGAGCTGAGTATGGTCGCGCACGGATACGAGATGCCACCGACGGGCCCCGCGGGAGAGGGACGTGACGGTCATAGGCGAGACGAGCCTCTCACGGGTTCGGATCAGCGAGAGGTCGTCGGTGACGATGAGCACGGAGAATCGCATGCAGCGTGAGCCGGATGTGGTGGCCGTATCCATCAGCTCTCGAGGGAGGTTCATGTCATGAGGGCGTTCGTGTTCTACGTCGCCAAGCTGCTGTTGTCGTCGTTCGTGCTGTTCATCGTGGTGCTGACGGTGCTGTTCTTCCTTCTGGAGCTGGCTCCCGGTGATCCGGTGCAGACGCTCGTCGGTGACGCCCCGATCTCGCCGCAGTTCGAAGCCCAGATCAACGCGGCATACGGCCTCGACCTCCCGTCGTGGCAGCGCTACTTCATCTACATCGGCAACGTGCTGAGCGGAAATCTCGGCTACTCGTTCGGAACGAACAACGAGCCGGTGCTCGGGCTCATCCTCTCGCGCGCCTGGAACACGCTCGCGCTGGGCGGACCGGCCTTCATCATTTCGACGGCGGGCGGCATCTTGCTCGGCTCGATCGCCGCACGCACGCGCCGCAAGTGGCTCGATGGTGGGATCTCCGGCGGTGCCGTCGCGCTGTTCTCGATCCCCAACTTCTGGTTCGGGATGGTCCTGATCATGGTCTTCGCGCTCTGGCTGGGCTGGTTCCCGACCCAAGGGAAGAGCCCATACGGACAGGACGGCATCGCGTGGCAGTACGCCGTGCTGCCGGTCATCACGATGGCGACGACGGAACTGGCCTACAAGGCCCGAATCATGCGTTCATCGATGATCGAAGCGCTCGGCCAGGACTTCATCGACACCGCACGCTCGAAGGGGCTATCTGCACAGTCCGTCCTGTGGCGTCACGCTCTGCCGAACGCGCTGTTGCCAATGGTGACGGTGGCGGGGTACAGCTTGGGGTTCCTTTTCGCCGGCTCCGCGCTCGTGGAGAGCGTGTTCGGCTGGCCCGGGATGGGACTTCTCCTCGTCGACGCCATCCACCAGCAGAACAACATGGTGGTGCTCGGTGTCGTGATCGTCCTGACAGTCACGATCATCATCGTGAACATCCTCACGGACATCGTCTACGGGCTCGTCGATCCACGCCTGCGAGGCCGGTTCGCGCGGAAGCCCTCCGTGAAAGTTCCCGACCAGGAGGTGTCGGTATGAGCACCACCGAAGACACGGCCGCCGAAGCGACAGGCGGTCGCATCCCGCTCACCGAGCCGATCGCTGCTCGACGCACGAGGCGCTCATCCCCGTGGCGGGTGTTTCTTCGCCAGCCGTCGACGATCGCTTTCCTCATCGTGCTCGCCGTTCTTGCGGTGCTGTCGTTCATCGGCCCCTATTTCGTGGGAAGCCCGGTGGATACCGGCAGCCCGGTCCTCAAGGCACCGAACGCGGACCACCTGATGGGAACCGACATGCTCGGCCGCGATTACTTCGCGCGTGTCGTCAACGGCGGCCGCATCTCGCTCTTCGTAGGGTTCGGCGTCGCATTCCTCTGCATGACGATCGGCCTCGTGATCGGCGGACTTGCCGGATTCTACGGAGGGTTCTTGGACGCCGCCCTCGTCAAGATCGCGGAGTTCTTCCAAGTGCTGCCCGGACTGGTGCTCGCACTCGTCGCCGCGGCCCTACTCGGCTCCAATATGTGGATCCTCGTTGTCATTCTCGCGATTACGATGTGGCCAGCTGTCGCTCGTATCGTCCGCGCGGAAGCGATGCGGATCTCGCAGCTCGGGTATGTCGAGTCTGCGGAGGCAGCCGGCTTCCGCGGGATCCGCATCATCTGGTCGGATGTGATGCCGAACGCGATGCCACCAGCACTCGTTGCGACGAGCATGACCGTGGGCCGGGCGATCCTCATCGAATCCGGCCTGGCATACCTGGGAATCGGCGACGCCAACAACCCGAGTTGGGGTGCGCTGTTGAACTCGGCGCAGGGATATATGCAGACCGGGTGGTGGCTCGCCGTGTTCCCCGGTCTGCTGATCTTTGCTGCGGTGCTCGCCGTGAACATCCTCGGCGACCGCCTGAACGACGCGCTCAATCCGACGGTCGGGCGAGTGAAGTGAGAGGGGTATCGGTGCACGACGCGGAACAGATTGATCCGCTCCTTGCGGTGCGGGATCTGCGAGTCACGCTGCCCACCGGTGACCGATCGGAAGTGGAGGCGGTCACATCCGTGGCGCTGTCCGTCGCTGATGGTGAGCGCGTCGGCATCGTCGGCGAGTCCGGCTCGGGGAAGTCGGTGACGGGCCGTGCCATCGCGGGCTTGCTCCCCACCTCGCCCCGCGTGCGCGTGGAGGGGTCGATTCGAATCGAGGGTCGCGAGATGGTCGGCGCAGCGCCTGCCGCGTGGAACGGCATCCGGACCAAGACCGTCGGCATGATCTTCCAGGATCCGCTCACCTTCCTGAACCCGACGATGAAGGTCGGCGATCAGGTCGCAGAGTCGATTCCGCGCTCGCGGGCAGGCCGACGCGACGAGGTTCGGCATTTTCTTGCGCAGGCCGGGCTGGAGGACGTCGAGAACCTCGAACGTCGCTTCCCTCACGAGCTCAGTGGGGGCATGCGCCAGCGCGTGCTCATCGCGATTGCGATCGCAAAGCGCCCGACGTTGATCATCGCTGATGAACCGACGACCGCTCTCGACGCCACCGTCCAACGCAAGGTTCTCGCCACCCTTGACGAGGCCGTGCGGACGCTTCACACGTCGTTGATTCTCATCTCGCACGACATCGCGGTCGTCTCCGAGATGACCGATCGTGTCTACGTGATGTACAACGGTCGAGTCGTCGAGTCCGGGACGACGTCTCAGGTTCTCCACGCTCCGGAGCATCGCTACACACGGGCGCTCCTGACGAGCGTGCGCAGCCTGAGCGATGATGGAACCCCGCTGTACTCGATCCCGCCCGACTTGCGGCGGTCCCTCTCTGAGGAGGTGGGACATGCGTCTTGAAGCGAAGCGTGTATCGAAGACCTTCCGGAGCCGGCGTGGCGGCCACGCCGTCTCCGCGGTGAAGGAAGCAAGTTTCGTGGCGCAGCCGGGGCAGTTCGTCGCCATCGTGGGCGAGAGCGGAAGCGGAAAGAGTACTTTGGCTCGTCTTCTTTTGTATCTCATTGAGCCCACCAGCGGCAGCGTCGAGCTCGACGGCGCACCCGTCAACCGGCGTGACCGGGCCGCGGCGATCTCGTATCGGCGAAACGTCCAAGCCGTCTTGCAGGATCCCGCCGGCTCGCTGAACCCCCGCAAACGGATCGATCAGACGATCGGCGAGGTGATACGGCTGCACGACATCGCTCGTCGCGCGGCCGACGTCCGGCGGAAGACGGAGGAGGTCCTGGACATCGTCGGGATGTCGCCGGCCGAACGGTTCCTCGACCGCTACCCGCATGAGCTCAGCGGCGGTCAGCGCCAGCGTGTGCTCATCGCCCGAGCGATCGCTCTCAATCCCAAGATCATCGTCGCTGACGAGGCGATCTCCGCGCTGGACGCGTCTGTGAAGGCCGGCGTCTTGAAGGTGATGGTCGATCTCAAGGAGCGTCTCGGCGTGGGTTACGTCTTCATCACCCACGACCTGCCGGTCGTGCGCAAGGTAGCCGACTACGTGTACGTGATGAAGGCCGGGGAGATCGTCGAGCACGGAGAGAAGGACAAGATCTTCGACAGCCCCGCTCACCCCTATACGCGCATGCTGCTTGATTCGGCACCCGTGCTGCCGTCCCACCGGCCTCCCGCGCATGAGGAAGGAATACGATGACTCCGCGACTTCCGCGTATCAGCCCAGAAGCGATGACTGCCGAGCAGCGTGAGATCTATGCGAAGTTCTCCTCCGGCGATCGCGTCGGATCCAAGAGTGCCTTCTCGCTCGTCCACCCCGACGGCGGACTGATCGGGCCACCAAGTGCGTGGCTGCTCAGCCCTCCACTCGCTCACATCTTCGAGCAGGCCGGCGGGGCGATGCGCTTTGCCTTGCAGCTTTCGGAGCGTGCGCGGGAGATCGCTCTCCTCCTGCACGCGTTCGAGCGCGACTGCGCGTTCGAGATCTACGCGCATCGCATGGCGGGTCGCGCAGCGGGACTGACCGATGGCGAGATCGAAGGACTCGCGTCCCGGACGCCGCCAGCTCTGAATACGCCCGAAGAGCACGCCGTCTTTCATGCCACGCTCGCGCTGCTCGACCACCGACGCCTGAACGACGACGAATACGCGGAGGCTGTCGGCGCGCTCGGGGAGCGAGGGCTGTTCGAGCTGG
This sequence comes from Microbacterium faecale, assembly GCF_014640975.1. Classification (NCBI taxonomy): domain Bacteria; kingdom Bacillati; phylum Actinomycetota; class Actinomycetes; order Micrococcales; family Microbacteriaceae; genus Microbacterium; species Microbacterium faecale. The sequence goes on along the minus strand of NZ_BMHO01000002.1, from coordinate 93,480 downwards.
TCTCGCTCATCGGACACTACGACCTGGTCGCGATGCAGCTGACCGTCTTCGAGTTGGAGCCGCCGACGGAGTGACTTCTCGCGCCAGGGCATGCGCGAGCCGGAGAGGAAGCGGGCGAAGGACGGCTCCGTGTCACGGGCGTTCCGCTCGTTGTGACCTCACCGCGCGGATCTCCGGAACCGGTTCGCATTGTGTAGGTATTGTTCATAGTATGGATCCGTACGGGTGTGCATTCAGAACGCGCGCGAATCGACGGTCTGCGTGGCGGGCCGGATTCGCACACAAATTGATTCACGCGTCGCAGAGCAAGTTCGTATAGTGGAATTTCTGGACCGTCCTGGTGCGAGGTGGGACGCATCGAGGGGAGTCGCTCGTGGCAGATGCAGGAAGCAGTGAGCCGAGAGCCGCTGGCGAGATTCAGGCGGTGGACCGTGCGGCGCAGATCCTCCGCCTCTTCGGTCCGGAGCGGCCGCGACTCACGGCCGCGGAGGCTGCCGAGTTGCTTCAGTTGAACCGCACGACGACCTACAGATATTGCGTTTCACTTGTCGCGGCCGGCTTGCTCGAGCGGGGGGGAGAGTCCGGGACCTTCGTGCCGGGTGCGCTTCTGGTGCAGCTGGGCGCGTTCGCCATCGGGCGTCGGCAGGTCGTCGATCTCGCATCCGCTCACATGAGGAGCTTGAGCGTCGACACGGGACTGACCAGTGTTCTGAGCCTGTGGGGTTCCATGGGGCCGGTCGTTTCGCGGGTGGAAGAGGAGTCGGCGCGTTCCGTCGTCGTAACGGTGCGTGTGGGGACCCAGTTGTCACTCGCATCGGCGCAGGCGAAGATCTTCCTCGCGCATCAGAGTGACCGTGATCGTGCGGAGCGACTGTTGGCCGTGCTGCCGGATGAGTTGCGCGCGGAGGTGGGGCGTGAGATCCGCGAACTGGGTGCGCCCGACGACATCGCGGTGGGCATCGACGGCCTCGGCATTCACGCGATCGCGGCTCCGGTATTCGATGAGTACAGCGTCTGTGCGAGCCTCGCGCTGATCGGCACGAACGACATGCTCCCCTTCGACGTGAATACGGAGATCGCCGCGCGGCTGCGCGAGGCGGCGTCGGCGCTGAGTCGGGAGATGGGCAGCGCCATACCGACGGCTGACTGAGGGGCCGCGGCCCGCTTCGGCGCGCACGGGGATCGCCCGCAACCCGTGTTGCTCTCTGCGCCCCGCGGTGGGGGTGTTCATCGTGCCCGGATGGGGCGTCCGTCAGGAGATCTCACCCGCAGAAATGTCTAGACACCCCTCTGGCCGTATCGTATGCTGAACTAAGCGAACGTATAGTGAACATTTTACGCAAGGGAGCGTCACACATGAGCGGTCGATCGAACCGGCAGATGGCCCTGACGATGTTCATGGTCGGGTTCGGTTTCCACAACGATGCGTGGCGCCGTGCCGGTAGTCGCGCGGAGGAGATCGGAGAGCTCTCTCTCATCCGCGACATGGCTTGTTCGGCTGAACGCGCGCGTCTCGATGCGATCTTCTTCGCAGACAGCTACGGCGCGAAAGGGCTCCGGGACGGCAGCTACCGCGGTACCTCCGTCTATGAGCCGATCTCGGTGATGGGCGTGCTGAGTGGCCATACCGACAAGATCGGCATGATCGGCACGCAGTCCACATCGTGGAACGAGCCGTACACCGTAGCTCGGCAGCTTGCGAGCCTCGATGTGCTGACGGGCGGACGGATCGGCTGGAACATCGTGACCTCGACACGCGGAAACGAGAACGTCGGGCGCGAGGAGATGCCACTCCCCGAACTTCGGTATCGGCGCGCCATGGAGTTCGTCGATGTCGTTCAGAAGCTCTGGGACACGTGGGATTCTGACGCCGTCATCGCTGACCGTGCGAGCGGACGATGGGTTGACGAGGCGAAGATTCGAGAGATCAACCACCGCGGGGAATTCTTCGGCGTCGAAGGCCCCTTATCGATTCGGCGCTCGCCCCAGGAGTGGCCGGTCCTGGTCCAGGCCGGACAGTCTGCCGACGGCATCGAGCTCGGCTCGACCTACGCCGACATCATCTATGCGGTGCAACCCGACCGGGCCGGCGCAATCGAGTTCTACTCGATGTACAAGGAGAAGGTCCGCGCGAAGGGACGAGACCCCGAGAAGGTAAAGGTTCTTCCGGGGATCATGCCCGTGGTCGGCGAAACCGAAGCCGACGCCGAGGAGCTGTCGAACGCGCTTGCCGATTGCATCGTCGAGGAGTCGGGCCGCGCGATGCTCGGCCGGATGCTCGAGTTCGACCTGAGCGACCTCGAACTCAACGAGAAGATCCCCTCAGAGCGATTCGTCGACGGTCCTCAGCACGTCAAGCGCTGGTACCTGTTCCGCGACATGGCGCAGGATATGACACTGCGAGAACTGATGGTGCACGCCTCTCGATCGCTCGGGCACCGCTTCGTCGTCGGCACTCCTGCGCAGGTCGCGGAGTCGATGATCGACTGGTTCGATGCTCGAGCCTGTGACGGATACAACTTCAACCCGCCGAGCATCCCCGAAGGCATGGAGAACATGTTCGGGCTCCTGATTCCGGAGCTGCAGAACAGAGGATACTTCCGCGACGAGTATGTCGGCGACACGTTCCGTGAGCGCTCAGGCCTGATGATCGCGGACACGGATGTGACGAACGTCCGGCGGCGATACGTGTGAGCCGGACGCGCGGCGCGACGGAACGGTGGGTCCGGTTCCGCGCGCAACGCGCATGACCACCATCGACAGCCGTGCAATGACGCAGGGAGAACAAGAACGTGAAGAAGTCGACATCGTTCGGGGCGATTCCCGGGACGCTCATCGGGGCGCTGGTCCTTTCGGCGTGCGCGCCGGCGGGAGGGAGCAATGGCCCGGAGTCAGCGCCGCCATACGTCTACGCCATCGATGATGACCCGCGCGGCCTCAATGCGCAGTTCGTCGGTGCGCCGATGACGGCGATGTTCAGCGCGCAGATGCTCGAGCCGTTGGTTTTCCTGTCGAGCACCTACCAGATGTCGCCGGGCCTTGCCACAGACACGGCGCTCAGCGACGACGGCCTCACGCTGACTGTGCAGCTGCGCGGCGGTGTGACGTGGCATGATGGCGAGCCGTTTACCGCGGAGGACGTGAAGTTCAACTTCGAGGAGATCGTTCCTCTGAACTCCTACGGCGCGGCGATCAGTGAGCGCCTCGAATCGGTTGAGATCCAAGATGAATCGACGGTGATCCTCAGACTCACGGAGCCGTACGGCCCGTTGCTGGAGACGCTCTCATCCCAGTACATGCTTCCGAAGCACGTCTACGAAGGCACCGACTACGTGACCAACCCCGCCAACATGGCGCCGGTCGGCACGGGGCCGATGAAGTTCGACGACTACTCGTCGGGCGAGTCGATCACCCTCGTGAAGAATCATGACTATTGGGGCGGCGAGGTCGCGGTGGACAGTGCGGTATTCCCGATCATGGGCGATGCGACGAGCCGCACAGAGTCGCTGTTCGCGGGAGAGGTCGACCAGACCGTGGTCGACATCACCGCACTGAACCGAATCGCGGACGACCCGAATACGCAGCAGTTGGGCGAGTTCGGATTCCCCCAGGACATCGCGCTCATGTTCAACGCGGAGAGCGAGTACCTGACGGATCCGGACGTGCGTCAGGCCGTGTTCGCGACATTCGATCGCGAGGCGCTGGTTGAGACGGCGCTCCAGGGGCAGGGCGTCCCGGCCGATGGTTTCTTCCCACCGGCCATGGAATGGTCTGTCAGCCCGAACGTGAGCTTCTCAGACGACTTCCCCCACGACACCGGTGCCATCGAGGAGATTCTCGATGATGCCGGTCTTCCGCGGGGCGCGGACGGCACGAGGTTCACGCTCGACATCCGCTACACCACGGAACGCACGGACACCGCGGCGATGGCCGAAATGGCGCGATCACTCTTCGCGGAGGTAGGCATCGAGCTCAACCTCGATGGCACCTCGGCGACGGTTTTCACGGAGAAGGTGTATTCGGAGAGCGACTTCGATCTCGCACTGCTGCCAGCGACCGTCGGTGCGGATCCCAGCATCGGGATCACCCGTTGGTACACCTGCAACGAGGACAAGGCTGCCGGCCGGAACCCCTCTCAGGTGTGTGGCGAGGAGATCGAGACGGCTGCGAATCAGGCTCTGGACTCTGCGAAGCACGAGGAACGCGCGGAGGCCCTCAGCACGCTTCAAGATCGCGCGTCGGACCTGATGTTCTACGCACCGCTCGTGTGGTTCAACGGCCAGTTCCCCTCCGTCAATACGACGCGTTGGAGTGGGCAGGGAGAACCCCAGCCGATCGCCAGCCGCGTGCCCTGGATATCGATGACCTACACGGGTGATTGATCGGCGCCGGAGCCGCCGCCAACACAGCTCATATTTTTTCGTCGCTAATGGAAGTCCGCCGTGCGCCCATGCGCACGTAATACGAGGAGTTGTTCATGGAAGCCAGTCCCGCCGTCGCGAAGGTTCTTGAGGGCCTCGTGGACATGCATTGCCATTCCGGGCCCGCGCCGTTTCCGCGCGAGTTCGACCACGTCGATGCGGCGAAGGAAGGCGACCGTATCAAGATGCGGGCGTTCGTCTCGAAATCCCACCACCACAGCACGGTGATGGATATTCGTGCCGCCCACCGGTCATTCGCCGGGGTGGGCACGAAGGCCTACGGCGGAATCGTCCTCAACAACCAGGTCGGCGGGCTCAACCCCTACGCCGTCGAGATGTGCGTGAGGATGGGCGGCAAGATCGTGTGGTTCCCGACGTTCTCGTCTCGTCGTCATATCGAGTTCCACGAACACGCGCTCGCGCAGGGATTTCCCACGAGCGCCGTCGAGCTGACGACGACGCCCGTGCTGATTCACGATGATGACGGCGCACTTCGCCCAGAAGTCGCGCATATCGCAGACGTCGTCGCGGAGGCCGGCGCGGTGCTGAACGGTGGACATCTGCATCCCGACGACATGTTCGAGCTGTTCTCAGTCGGCGCGGATCGCGGGGTGGAGCGGATGGTCGCCAGCCACCCCAACTTCATCAGCGACGTCACCGTCGAGCAGGGTGTCGCGATGGCGGAGATGGGCGTCTATATGGAGCACGAGGTCGGGATGTACCTCCCGGATGAGCAGCCGTTCTTCGACATCAGCACCCTCGTGGAATGGATCGACGCGGTCGGCGTGGAACGCACGTACCTCGCCTCTGACCTCGGCCAGATCGGCAGAACGCATCCCGTCGACGCGTTCATCTACGTCGCCACGCAGCTTCTCGATCGGGGGTTCCCCGAGAAGGACGTGCGGCGGATGTTCGTCGACACGCCGACATACCTGTTGAACGCCTCCGACGAGAGCTGAGTCCGGATCATGCGTCGCGCGAAGAAGGTGATCATCACCACCGCAGTGACCGGCAGCATCAACGTCCCGTCACAGAGTGAGCACCTGCCCGCGAACTCGGCACAGATCGTGCAGGCGTCCCTCGACGCGGCCGCCGCCGGATCCGCGATCATTCACCTGCATGCCCGTCACGCCGACGGACGTCCGGCATTCGAGCCGGCGCAGTTCGCCGAGGTCATTGAGCCCCTTCGTGCTCAGAGCGACGTGGTGATCAACATCAGCACGGGAGGGTCGCCTTCCATGGGCATCGACGAACGGCTGGCGGCCGCGCGACACTTCGCGCCGGAGCTCGCCTCCCTCAACATGGGAAGCATGAACTTCGTGTATTCCGGGATCGCTGATCGCATCGCCGACTGGAAGCACGAATGGGAGCAGCCGTACGTCTTGCGCAGTTACTCCCAGCCGTTCGTGAACACCTTCGAGCAGATCGAGCAGATCCTGCGGCAACTGGGCGAGGGGGCAGGGACCCGGTTCGAGTTCGAGTGCTATGACATCGGGCACCTCTACACCCTCGAGCACTTCGTCGACCGAGGCTTGGTGAAGCCGCCGTTCTTCATTCAGGGCGTCTTCGGCGTCCTCGGCGGCATCGGCGCGGATCACGAGAACCTCACTCATATGGTCTCCGTGGCCGACAGACTCTTCGGCGACGACTATTACCTGTCAGCGTTCGCCGCGGGCCGGCACCAGATGCCCTTCGCGACACACAGCGCGTGGCTGGGCGGGAACGTGCGGGTCGGCCTCGAGGACAGCCTCTGGATCGGCCCGGGGCGACTCGCGCAGAGCAACGCTCAGCAGGTCCAGAAGATCAGGGCGACGCTCGAGGATCTCGGACTCGCGATTGCCACCCCTGATGACGTCCGCACGATGCTTCGGTTGAAGGGACAAGGGGCCGCCGCTCTCCAGGAAGGGAAGACACCATGATGTACGCCAAAGATGACATCCGCTCGCCTCTGCAGGTGACGGCTCCACGCGCGACGGCCGACCCGTCGACTCCCATCAGCCGGGCGCAGTTGATCGAGTTCCACGCGTATACGGATCACCCCGACGACTACCCGGTCGAGCGATGACTGCTCGCGGCCAGAGTCTCTTTCGTGCGGCACTTCGTCGCACCTCGCCCGCGCTCGGGACGTGGGTCAAGATCCCGGCCATGGAGAGCATGGAGCTCATCGCTCACGCAGGGTTCGACTTCGTCGTGATCGACCTCGAGCATTCGGCGATGAGTACCGAGTCGGCGTACCGGCAGATCGGCGTGGCAACGCTGATGGGAGTGTCGCCGATCGTTCGTGTTCCCAATCTCGATGCCGGCCTTGTGGGCCGCCTGCTCGACGCGGGGGCCGAGGGCATCATGCTGCCGCACGTGGACTCGCCCAGCTATGCCGAGGAGGCGATCCGGGCGATGCGCTTCCCTCCGCTGGGGGAGCGGGGTGTCGGCTCGACCGGTCGGGCCGGCCGCTGGGGAGCACTTCCCCGCGATGAGTACGTACGCTTCGCCCAGGAGGAAGTGGTGTTCATCGCCCAGCTCGAGAGCGCTGTGGCAGTGAAGAACGTCGAGATGATCGCCGCTGTCGCGGGCGTGGACGCCCTCCTCGTCGGTGCGGCGGATCTTGCGATGTCCGAGCAGCGCGAGGGATCGGATCCGGTCGTCGCTCGTCTGATCAGCCAGGCCGTACAGGGTGCGCGGGAGCAACAGACCCCGATCGGCTGTTCCGGACCAGCGACAGGACGCGCGGTGCGAGAAGCCGCTGATGCGGGATTCTCATTCACCATGTTGAGCAACGACGCCAGCCTGCTCGGCGAGGCGGCCGCCACCGCGGTTGCCGTCGGACGCGCGGAGAGCAGCGACCCTTCGTCCGATCTCGGCCACCATTCCCAGGAGCACCCATGACAAACGAAATCTCTCCTCTCGGTCTGCTGGCCGGTAAATCAGTTCTCGTCACCGGCGCAAGCGGCGGCATCGGCGCGGCCGCCGCCCGTGTCTTCGCGGCGGAAGGAGCGTCGGTCATGCTGGCCGCACGTTCCCAGCACCTCCTTGAGAGTGTGACGGATGAGCTCCGCGGCGCGGGGCACGCCGCCGCGTACGTGGTCGCCGATGTCTCGACGGGCGCGGAGGTCGCCCGGGCCGTGGACGCAACTGTGGAGAAGTTCGGCAGGCTCGACGGCGCGTTCAATAACGCGGCGATGGGTCAGGGCGGCAAATTGGACGACGTGTCCGAGGAAGAGCTCGAACGGATCCTCGACGTGAACGTGAAGGGCGTGTGGTTCTGCCTGCGCGAAGAGCTCCGAGCGATGCGCCCGGCAGGGGGCGGATCCATCGTGAACGTGAGCAGCATCGGCGGATACCGTGGCAGCCCCGGCTTCGGCGCCTATCAGGCGACCAAGCACGCCGTGCTCGGGCTGACGCGAACGGCGGCTCACGACAACGGACCCGACGGGATCCGTGTGAACGCACTCGCGCCGGGACCGATCCTCACGGCGATGGTGCTGAAGGGCGACGGCGAGGTCCCCGAGCCAGTGAGGGCTCGTGTGGCCGCCACTCCGTTGCGCAAGGCCGGAATGCCGGAGGAAGTCGCGCACGCCGCGGCATGGTTGCTCAGTGATCGCGCGAGTCACGTGTCTGGCGTCACGCTTCCCGTGGACGGTGGCCTCACGGCATGAGTCGTGAGCTCGAAAAGACGAGCGTGGCTGCGATGCCACAGATGAAGGAGCACAGATGACGAACCGGATGCCTCGGATCCTGCCCGACGACATGAGCCAGGAGCAGGCGGACCTGTATGCCGAGTTCATGGCCGACACGTTCAAGCACGCTGTCCCGAAGCCGCAAGGCGGAGGACTGAATGGACCTCCCGGAACATGGCTTCTGAGTCCGCAGGTCGGTCGGGCGTTTCGAGCGATGTACCGCGCGCTGCGCTATGAGACGGAACTCACAGCACGAGGCCGCGAGATCGCGGTTCTGCTTCACGCCGCGGAACGCGACTGCGCCTTCGAGCTGCACGCCCATCGCCTGATCGCGATTCGCGACGGATTGAGCGAGGACGAGGTGGAGGCCCTGGTCGCGCAACGTCCGATCGAGAACGCGTCCGAGGAGGAGGAGATGATCTTCCGAACCGCGCTCGCACTGGTGCGTCACCGTGAGCTCACGGACGAGCAGTACGCCGAGACGACCGCGGTGCTGGGGGAGCGCAAACTCTTCGAACTGATCTCACTCCTCGGTTACTTCGACGTGCTCGCCACCCAGTTGACCGTGTTCGGCGTGAAGCCTCCCGTCGACGAGGCTTCGCAGTAGGTGATCTCGAGTGTCCGTCGAACAACGAGCAGAGCGCGGGACGAGCGGCCCGAGCGAGGCACGACCGGCGCCTGAACCGACGCAGAACGAGAAGACCGTCTGGTGGCGTGCGGTCCTCGGCGAGTACTCGACCGGGGTCTGCCTGCTGACCGCACGCACAGGCTCACAGCTGCATGCCATGGTCGTGGGCACCTTCACCGCGATCAGTCAGCAGCCGCCACTCGTCGGCGTCTTCGTCGACCGCACCTCGACGACGTTCCCGCGCCTCGCCGCCGCGGGCGGGTTCACGGTGAGCGTGCTGGGGGCCGCGCACGAGCAGCTCAGCCGGAACGTTGCCGCGAAGGCGCCGGGTCGGTTCGACCAGGCGGGATTCGTCGACGGTGAGGCGGGACACCCGCACCTCGCGGATGCCGTTGCCTGGTTCGACACCGTCATCGAACGTCGCGAGGAGATCGGGGACCATGATCTGGTCGTCGCCCGGGTCACCGACTTCGGCATCGGCGCCGATGCCGAGCTGCCGTTGCTGTTTCGGCGGGCCGGCTACGGATCGTTCGCGGCCCCGAGCGAGCCCTATGACATGCGGTCGTTCGTCGAGCGACTGCATCTGGCGCAGGCAGCTGACCATGAGCTGCAGCGTGTGTCGGACGCGCTGGGCGTGCCCCTCACCGTCAACACCCAGATCGGCGACTCCGTGGTCACCGTGGGAATGGTCGCTCCGTACTCCGCGGAGTTCGATTCCGCGAGGATCGGGCGGTCCTTTCCGTTTGCCGCTCCCGTGGCGCCCGTGTTCGCCGCCTGGGCCCCGCCCGAGCGGATGCATGCGTGGACGGAGGGGGCGCGGCACCTCATCGGGCGAGTGGAGCGAGCGCAGATCGCTCGGCAGCTCGACGGCGTCCGCGAGAGAGGGTATGGCCTCGTGGGTCGTCGCCCCGCCGGACCTCGATTCGACACTCTCTTCAGCGAGGGCGCGTCACGCAGCGCATTGGCGCAGACATGGGACGAGATGTTCGCGGTCGGGGGCGGACTCGACGACGATCCCGAGAGGGTGTGGCAGCGCGTGAGCGGCATCCAGGTTCCCGTCTTCGGCGACGGCGAGGTTGTCCTCGCGCTGTATGCGACCTCCCTCTCAGAGCTGCGGAGCCGCGGCGAGTTCGACGCGCTCGTCGAAGCGCTCGTCGTCGCGTCGCGCCGCGTCTCCGGACTCATCGGAACGGCGCAATGACGCGGTGAGAACGGGCCGCGGCGCGACGTCATGACGGCCGCGCCGCGCCGGGTCGTTCAGTTCGTATCGGCGAGCCAGCGCTGTTCGCGCTCGTAGAACTCGTCCAAGGCGTCACGCCGGTCATCGCCCAGCAGGTCCGGGTTCACGGTGATCCCGCGCCGCTGCTGCAGGTACGCGAGGTGCTTGTATGAGGGGCGCAGCGTCTCGAGGAGCGCCTTGTCGATCGGAGCGGTCATCGTCGCATCGACCGGGGCGAGGATGTCGCGTTCGAAGAGCACTTCGAAGGTGAGCAGCTTCCACACGCCGTCCTCCCGTACCACGCGGGAGAAGAATCGGCAGAAGACGAAGAAGTCGACATCGACGTCCTCGACCGCCACGCGATTGAAGATCATCGCGGGGCTCTCGACGGTCGCTCGGTCGCCGTTGAGCTGAGCGATCGCCGGAAACACCCAGTGCTTGCTGTTCCCCCGTCCCACCATCCCCTTGCGTGAGGCGTCGACATAGGCCTGACCGCCGTGTCCGTCGTACCAGCTCGTGCGCACGTAGGCATCCTGATGAAAGCAGGCGCTCATCACGTCGTAACGGCGTTGGTCCCGCGCGAACCGTTCCCGCCGAACGAGGTCGAAGATCTCCTCCCGGTCAAGCAGGGACTGGAGTCGATCGTCGTTGTTCTGCTGCATCCTGGCTCTCCTTTGAGGGGTGGGCGCCGCCGGCACACACTCACGAACGATGTTCACAATAACATTTGAAAGTTCGTAATGTGAATCAGTTCCTGTGAGCGGCGAATGGTGTCATCAGGTGTCAAGGGTGAGGAGAACCACCTGGCGCCTGGAAGGTTGACCTGTGTGAGCCCTTGAGTACGCCGCAACCCCGCGTTACCATCAAGTGAACATGTAGGTCGGATGGCGAACGATGATGGTGTCGGTTCGCGCTCGAGTCCGGCAGGGAGGCAGGCAGACAGTGAAGAAGACAACCCGGGCCCGCACCGCTTTCGTCGGCGTCACCGCGGGGATGCTCGCGCTGACTGGCTGTGCGGGGGCGACCTCTGATTCCGGCGGCGAGGATCGGACCTACGTGTACGCGATCGACGACGATCCACGAGGAATGAACGCGCAGCTCGTCGGAGCGCCGGCGACGTCGATGTTCAGTGCGCAGATGCTGGAGCCGCTCATCTTCCTGTCGAGTGACTACACGATGTCACCGGGGCTCGCGGAGGACTGGGAGCTGAGCCCGGACGGGCGTGAGCTCGAGCTGTCGTTGCGGGACGGGGTGACCTGGCACGATGGCGAGCCCTTCACCGCGGAGGACGTCAAGTTCAACTTCGAAGAGATCGTTCCGCTGTCGTCGTTCGGCGCGGCGGTCGACAGCCGCCTGGATTCGGTCGAGATCACCGACGATGAGGACGTCGTCCTGCACATGACGGAGCCATACGGCCCGCTGCTGGAGGTCGTCTCGGCGCAGTTCATGCTCCCGAAACACGTCTACGAGGGCACGGACTACGCCACGAACGAGGCCAACATGGCACCGGTCGGTACGGGGCCCCTCATGTTCGAGTCGTACTCGTCCGGCGAAGACGTGGTGCTCGTGAAGAACCCGGATTACTGGGGTGGTGACGTCCAGGTGGATCGAGTCGTGTTCCCCATCATGAAGGACTCGACGAGCCGGTCCGAGGCGCTCTTTGCCGGTGAGATCGACCAGACGGTCATCTCCAGCGCTCAGCTTCCGCGAATCTCGGACGACCCCGCGACCGAGCTGTTGGACGATTTTGCGTATCCGCAGACGATCTCGCTTCTGTTCAACGCCGGCGAAGGTCCGCTCGAGAGCGCTGCGGTACGCCGAGCAGTCTTCTCGGCCATCGATCGCGACACGATCGGAGAGAAGATCCTGAAGGGCTTCGGGACACCCACCAACGGGTTCTTCCCCGAGTCTCTGGACTGGGCGCTGAGCCCGGACGTGGACTTCGAACGGGACTTCCCGCGCGACGTCGAGACGATCAACGCGGAACTCGATGAGGCCGGTTTCCCGCGCGATGCGGACGGCACGCGGTTCACACTGGACATCCGGTATCTGTCGGAGCGCACCGATACGTCCGGCATCGCGGAACTCGCCAAGTCGATGTTCCAGGACGTCGGCATCGGGCTGAACCTCGTCGGAACGACGGCGGCTGTCTTCATTGAGAAGGTGTTCACCGAGAGCGACTTTGACCTCGCCCTCCAGGCGAGCACCGTCGGCGCAGACCCGAGTGTCGGCATCTCTCGCTGGTATACGTGCAACGAGGAGAAGGCTTCTGCGGCGAACCCCTCGCAGATCTGTGACTCCGAGATCGATGCGGCCGCGGCTGATGCGCTGAAGACGGCGGACCAGGCACAGCGCGGAGAAGCGTTCGCAGCGCTCCAGAACCGTGCCGCAGAGCTGATGTACCACGCTCCGATCGCCTGGTTCAACGGACAGTTCCCGAGCTACAACACGAGCCGGTGGGCGGGCCAGGACGAACCACGCCCCGCGAGCAACCGCATGCCGTGGACGACGATGACGTACGTCGGCTGATCGACCGTCCTCCGCTTGTCCTGTTGGATTCGAGGTCGTGTATCGCTCCCGAGGAACGGGCTCGATACACGACCTCGAACAGCTCGGCCACACACCTCGCGCTCTAGACTGACTCGGTGGCTGAATCCGGGATCCTGCTCGTCGACAAACCGTCCGGCGTGACGAGTCATGATGTCGTCGCGCGGGCGCGACGCGCGCGCGGGACCCGAAAAGTCGGTCACGCCGGCACGCTGGATCCGATGGCGACGGGGCTGCTCGTCGTCGGGGTCGAAGCGGCCACGCGCCTGCTGACGTTCATCGTCGGGCTCGACAAGACGTACCGCACGACGATCAGACTCGGATCCGCGACGAGTACGGACGACGCCGAGGGCGACGTCGTCGACGTCAGCTCGCGCGCAGACCTCGAAGCGGTCTCCGACGAGCGGATCCGCGAGGGCGTCGCCGCACTGACGGGCGACATCGCGCAGGTGCCGAGTGCCGTCTCGGCGGTGAAGGTCGATGGGCGCCGCGCCTACGACCGCGTGCGTGCCGGCGAAACGGTCGAGCTGGCCGCGCGGCACGTGACCGTCTCGCGGTTCGCCGTCTCCGCGGTTCGCCGCGAGGCCAGGTCCATCGATATCGATGCGGAGATCGACTGTTCGACGGGCACGTACATCCGTGCGCTCGCCCGGGACCTCGGTGCGTCTCTCGGCGTCGGCGGGCACCTGACGATGCTGCGTCGCACGCGCGTCGGTGAGTTCTCGGTCGACGAGGCGAGCGGAGCGGACGAGCTCGAGCAGGCACCGATCCTGCCGCCCGCGGACGTCGCTGCTCGTGTGCTGGGCGCGCTCGAGGTCACGTCCGATGTCGCACGCGACCTGCGCCATGGCAAGCGCGTCGCGGTGCCCGAGGCGTTCGATGGCCAGCGCGCCGCGATCGCCCCAGACGGAGAGCTCATCGGCGTCGTCGAGCGTCGAGGCGACACGATGAAGAGCACGATGAACATGCCGGAGCGGCAGGGAGAAGACCGATGATCCTGTGGTTCACGATCGCGCAGATCGCCGTGGCGGTCATCGCCGGCGTGCTGTGCGTGGCACTGGGGCTCGCCGGCCGCCGCCCCGGAGACGTCTCGGTCGGATCCCTCGCGCTCGTGCAGGTCCTGCTCATCGCGCAGATCGTCGTCGCGATCATCGCTCCGTTCGCCGGGAACGCGCCGACCGGCAGCCTGCTCGAGTTCTGGACGTACCTGATCTCCGCGGCGGTCCTCCCGATCGCCGGCATCGTGTGGGCGTTCGTTGACCGTGGCCGCTGGAGCGTCGTCGTGATGGGCGTGCTCGCGCTCGCGGTCGCGGTGATGCTCTACCGGATGCACGTCATCTGGACGATCCAGGCCGTGGCCTGAACGCCGCTGTGCGCCGGATAAACTGACCCAGGTATGTCTGACATTCGATCATCTCGCCGCGTCACGGGCATCGGCACGGTGCTCACATTCGTCTACGGCGTCATGGCGCTCGCCGCGAGCGGACGGTCGTTCGTCCAGATCGTCGGCCGGTTCGGTGAGGCTCCTCTCCCGTACCTGCTGAGCGCCGCCGCTGCCGTCGTCTATGTGATCGCCACGATCGCCCTCCTGCTGTCCGCGAGCCGCGCGTGGTACCGCATCGCCTGGATCGCGGTGCTCTTCGAACTCGTCGGCGTTCTCGTGATCGGCACGCTCAGCTGGGCTGTCCCGGAGGTCTTCCACGCCGACGCCACGGTGTGGTCGCTTTACGGCAACGGCTACGTATGGATCCCCCTCGTGCTGCCGCTCGTCGGCATCTGGTACCTCGCGACCAAGCGCGAGCGCGCCCGGAAGGACACCGCATGATCGTGCTGAACGATCCCGCCGAGATCCCGGAGGGATTCGGCTCCACGGTCGTCGCCATCGGCAAGTTCGACGGCGTCCATGCTGGCCACCGCGCGCTGATCGAGAAGCTGCTCGTCGACGCCGCCTCCGACGAAGCGCGCACCGTCGCGGTGACGTTCGATCGACATCCGCTCGCGACGATCGCGCCCGACGCATCCCCGGAGCAGGTGGTGTCGATCGCCCAGAAGATCGACCTGCTCGCGGCGAGCGGCCTTGACGCGACGCTCGTGCTCACGTTCGACGCGGCACTCGCATCGGTGCCCGCGGAGGAATTCGTCCTGCGCTACCTCGTTGACGGGCTGCGCGCACGGCGCGTGCTCATCGGCGAGGACTTCCGTTTCGGGCACCGCGGCGCGGGCGATGCGACGCTGCTGCGACGCATGGGCGACGACCACGGCTTCACGGTCGAGGTCATTCCGCCGGTCGCGAGCCGTTCCGCCGACGTCGCGGATGACCGACGCGTGTCATCCACCTGGATCCGCGAGCTGCTGTCGGTCGGCGACGTGGAACGTGCCGCGAAGCTGCTCGGACACGACCACGGCGTTCGCGGCGAGATCGTGCATGGCAAGCGCCGCGGTCGCGCTCTCGGCTTTCCCACCGCGAATCTCGCTCCGAGCCTGGACGGGTTCGTGCCCGCCGACGGCGTGTACGCCGGCTGGCTCTCCGTTCGGCCTGCGGAAGGGGTCCTCGGATCCGGCGCGCAGCACCCCGCGGCGATCTCGGTCGGCACGAACCCGACATTCGACGATGTGCCCGAGCGCGTCGTCGAGGCGCACGTGCTGGATCGCGACGACCTCGACCTCTACGGCCGTACCGTTGACGTCGAGTTCGTCTCGCGGCTCCGCGGGATGGTCGCGTTCGAGGGGCTCGACGACCTCATCGCGCAGATGCGCGACGACGTCGATGCGGCGCGTGACGCGCTGCGTCAGTAACTGGATCCGTCTTCTGCGGATGAAGCGGGGCCGCCCGACTGTCGCGTGCGCAACTCGCCGAGGATCGCCGCACTCGCGCTCGTGCCGAGGCGCGTCGCGCCGGCCGCGAGCATCGCCGAGGCGGCATCGAGGCCGCGCACGCCGCCGGATGCCTTGACCTGCGTCTTCGAGGAGACGGTCGCTCGCATCAGCTCGACGTGCGGCACCGTCGCGCCGCCGCCCGCGAAGCCGGTCGACGTCTTGACGAAGTCCGC
This sequence comes from Microbacterium faecale, assembly GCF_014640975.1. Lineage (NCBI taxonomy): Bacteria > Bacillati > Actinomycetota > Actinomycetes > Micrococcales > Microbacteriaceae > Microbacterium > Microbacterium faecale. Next base: position 77,941 of record NZ_BMHO01000002.1, on the reverse strand, counting down.
GCCGCCCAGCTCCGTCAGCCGCGAGCCGCGAGCGATCTGCTCGTCGTCGAGGAGGCTCGTCTCGAGGATCACCTTCGTCACCATGCCGTCCGCCGCCTCGACGACCCCGCGAATGTCGTCCGTGACGCGGTCGTCATCGCCGTCGCGGAGGGCGCCGATGTGCACCACCATGTCGAACTCGCTCGCGCCGTCTGCACGCGCCTGACGGAGTTCGGCGATCTTCGCCGCCGTTGACGTGGTGCCGTGGGGGAACCCGATCACGGTGCCGACGGCGACACCCGTGCCGTCGAGACGCCGAACCGCGTACGCGACATCCGACGGGCGAACGCACACGCTGAACACGCCCCATTCCGCGGCGATGTCGAGCTCGCGGTCGACGTCGGCACGCGTGAGGTCCGGCTTGAGGATCGCGTGATCGATCGTCGACGCGACATATTCTTCTGTCAGCTCGGTGGGCATGGGGCCAGGTTACCCGCCGGAGTTGAAGGCATGGCGTAGAATATTTAGCGTTACCCGCGGGGGACGACGAATGGACGCTCGGTCCGCGTTCGTCGGACCGGCTCACAGCCGCAACCCGCGATGCACGACCTCACGGCCCGTTCGCCTCTGACGGCAACGGCTATTCGGCTCAGGAGGAGCATGCCGACCACGGCACCCGCGCGACAGCGCAAGAAGTCCTCGTCCGCACGACGCGACGACGTGGCACCGATCATCCCGATCCTCGCGCGCAAGGTGCGTGAGGTTGAGGCGAAGTCCCAGAAGAACAAGCTGGGGCCGACCAACCGCGTGAAGTTCCAGGTCATCGCCTTCCTCGTGCGCGAGGAGCGCGCACGAGTGAAGGAAGACCATGAGCTCTCCGATTCGGCGCGCGCAGAGCTGCTCAAACGACTCGATGGCGTCGCGACGATCCTCGCGAAGACGGCGGCGCGCGACACCTCGCTGATCCAACTGCTCGAAGTCGACCAGGCCACGAGCCCTGTCGCGAAGCGCATGCGCCGCGACTGGCTGCTCGACGCCGGCGTCGAGCTGCCGCCCGAGGACCTCGTCATCGACGACGCGAAGCCGAAGGTGGCGGCGCCGATCGTGCCGGCCGTCGCGGCTGAGCGGGCCGTGCGGCCCGCTCAGGTCGAGGCGCGGATCGACTCGAACCCGTTCCTCGCTCCGGACCCGGCCCGGTTCACGCCGATCACTCAGCCGCGTCGGCAGCTTGACAGCTGGGAGCTGATGGGCCCGCTGTACAAGGCGTTCGCTCAGGGCGCCGGCGGCGGGGCCGCGACGATGCAGCTCCCGGAGCTGCCCGAGTTCGATCGGCTTTCGCCGCGCGGCCTCGAGATCATGGTCCACCAGTCGCGGTTCCTCGAGGCCGTGCGTGCCGGGCACCGTCGATTCCTGCTCGCCGACGAGCCGGGCCTCGGAAAGACTGCGCAGTCGGTGCTCGCCGCCAGCGTCGCGAACGCCTACCCGATGCTGGTCGTCGTCCCGAATGTGGTGAAGATGAACTGGGCGCGCGAGGTCGAGCGGTGGACCCCGCAGCGTCGCGCGACGGTCATCACGGGAGACGGCAACGACGTCGACGCATTCGCCGACGTGTTCATCGTCAACTACGAGATCCTCGACCGCCACCTCGCGTGGCTGAGCGAGATCGGGTTGCGAGGCATGGTCGTCGACGAGGCGCACTTCATCAAGAACCTCAGCTCGCAGCGGTCGCAGAATGTGCTCGCCCTCGGCCAACGCATCCGCGAGACCGCGCCGGGCGGAGACCCCCTGCTGATGGCGCTGACCGGAACGCCGCTCATCAACGACGTCGAGGACTTCGACGCGATCTGGCGGTTCCTCGGATGGGCCGACGGCACGAAGCCCGGCCCCGAGCTCATGGAGAGCCTCGACGCCGCGGGCTATACACCCGCGGACAAGTCGTTCTACCCGGCAGCGCGCCAGGCCGTCATCGACCTCGGCATCGTGCGTCGCCGCAAGAAGGACGTCGCGAAGGACCTTCCGGACAAGCTCATCGCCGACATGCCGGTGCAGTTGGACGACGAGTTCGGCCGCTCCATCGCGCAGGCGGAGCGCGAGCTCCAGCGACGCCTCGTCGACCGCTACCACCGGATCCTCACGGCGCGCGGCGATCGCGAGCGCGCGCCGGGGGATATCGACGAAGACATCGTGCATCTCGTGGCGTCGGGGGAGCTCGACGAATCCCGCGCGGCGGGAACCGACGGCGACAACGTCTTCTCGATGGTGCGCCGCATCGGACAGGGCAAGGCTCAGCTCGCTGCCGACTACGCGGTGCAACTGCAGCGCTCGGTCGGCAAGGTGGTCTTCTTCGCGAAGCACATCGACGTCATGGACAGCGCCGAGAAGCACTTCCGCGAAGCCGGTCTCACCTCCGTGTCGATCCGCGGCGAGCAGACGGCCCAGGCGCGGCAGGACGCAATCGATGCGTTCAACGAAGACCCCGCCGTCGGCGTCGCCGTGTGTTCGCTCACGGCAGCCGGTGTCGGCGTCAACCTGCAGGCTGCCTCGAACGTCGTCCTCGCCGAATTGAGCTGGACCGCCGCCGAGCAGACGCAGGCGATCGACCGCGTGCACCGCATCGGACAGGGCGAGCCCGTCACGGCGTGGCGCATCGTCGCGGCGAACACGATCGATCAGCGGATCGCCGAACTGATCGACTCGAAGGAGGGCCTCGCCGCCCGCGCCCTCGACGGTGCGCAGATGCCGGCAGAGGACGTCGAATCCGTGCAGCTCGCGACGCTCAAATCACTCCTCCGTGAGGCGCTTTCCGCGTAACGTCGCACCGGCCGGAACCGATAGTCTCGGAGCATGAAGATCGGGATCCTCACATCGGGCGGAGACTGCCCAGGCTTGAACGCCGTCATCCGCGGAGCAGTGCTCAAGGGCTCGCGGAAGTACGGCATCGAATTCGTCGGAATCCGCGACGGCTGGCGCGGTCTGGTCGACGCCGATTTCTTCCCCCTTCAGCGTGCGGACGTGAAGGGGCTGTCGAAGGTCGGCGGCACGATTCTCGGAACGAGCCGGACGAACCCCTACGAGGGTGACCGCGGCGGCGCTGAGAACATCACCAAGACCCTCTACGGTCACAAGATCGACGGCATCATCGCGATCGGCGGCGAGGGCACGCTCGCGGCAGCCAACCGGCTGTGGAAGGAAGGCGTGCCGGTCGTCGGTGTGCCGAAGACCATCGACAACGACCTCGCGGCGACCGACTACTCGTTCGGCTTCGACACGGCCGTGAATATCGCCACCGAGGCGATGGACCGGCTGCGTACGACCGGTGACTCCCATCAGCGCTGTATGGTCGCGGAGGTCATGGGCCGTCACGTCGGATGGATCGCCCTGCACTCCGGAATGGCCGCCGGTGCCCACATCATCTGCATCCCCGAGGTTCCCCTGACGATCGACGACATCTGCGAGCAGGTCGAGTCCGCATCGGAGCGCGGCCGTGCTCCGCTCGTCGTCGTCGCCGAAGGTTTCAAGCTGAAGGGCCAGGAAGAGGCATACTCCGACAAAGGCCTCGACGCGTTCAACCGGCCGCGCCTCGGCGGGATCAGCGAAGTCCTCGGCCCGATGATCGAACAGAAGACCGGGATCGAGACCCGCTCGACCGTGCTGGGTCACATCCAGCGCGGCGGCTCGCCCTCCGGCTTCGACCGCGTTCTGGCGACGCGCCTCGGCCTCCACGCCGCAGACGCCGTCGTCGACGGCGCCTGGGGAGAGATGCTCTCGATGCGTGGCACCGAGATCGAGCGCGTCACCTTCGACGACGCCCTCGGCGAGCTCAACGAAGTCCCCCACTCCCGCTACGAAGAAGCCTCCGCCCTCTTCGGCTGACCCCACAGTCCCCCCTCGCGGCGTTGGCCTCAGTCCACGTGCGCGGGCACGCCTCCTTCGGCCGCCTTGCGAGGCGGGTCGCGACGTTGGCCTCAGTCGACGTGCGTTACGGGAGATCCTCCGGGGCGATGATGGGGATCGCGGTCGTTGGCGGCTCGAGGCCCGTCAGGCGTTCCGTGCGCAGGTACTTCTCGACCTGGGCGCGATCCATGAGACCCGCGTCCACGACGAGATCGGCGACGTCGCGCCCCGTCAGCAACGCGGTCTTCGCCAGTGCCGCTGCCGAGGAATAGCCGATGTACGGCGTCAGCGCGGTGATGACGCCGACGCTCTGGCCGACCATGGCGCCGAGACGCTCGGTGTTCGCGGTGATCCCGTCGATGCAGTTCACCCGCAACGTGCGCATCGCCTGCCGCATCCAGATGATCGACTGGAACAGGGCGTGGCCGATCACCGGCTCGAAGGGGTTGAGCTGAAGCTGACCGCCCTCGACCGCCATCGTCACGGTCATGTCATTGCCGGCGACGGCGAACGCCACCTGGTTGACGACCTCGGGGATGACGGGGTTCACCTTGGCGGGCATGATCGAGGATCCAGCCTGCTGGGCCGGCAGATTGATCTCGCCGAACCCCGCCTGCGGTCCGGACGACAGCAGACGCAGGTCGTTGGAGATCTTCGACAGCTTCATCGCCGTTCGCTTGATCGAGGCGGAGAACGACATGAACGCACCCGTGTCGCTCGTGGCCTCGATCAGATCGGTCGCCGTGCGCAGGTCGAGGCCCGAGATCTCTGACAGATGCTTGCGGACGGACTCGCCGTAGCCGCGGGGCACGTTGATGCCGGTGCCGATCGCCGTCGCGCCCATGTTGATCTCGAGCAGCAGTTCGGAATTCGACGCTTGCCGGTTCCAGTCCTCGCCCATCGTCGTGGCGAAGCCGTGGAACTCCTGGCCGAGCGTCATCGGCACCGCGTCCTGCAGCTGGGTCCGACCGACCTTGACGACGTCACGGAACTCGTCGGCCTTGCGCGCAAACGACTGTCGTAGCAGGTCGAGCTCGTCGAGTTGGGTGCGGTGCGCCAGCAGCACACCGATCTTCAACGCCGTCGGATAGACATCGTTCGTCGACTGCGAACGGTTGGTGTGGTCGGTGGGGGAGAGGGAGGTGTAATCGCCCTTCTCATGTCCCGACATCTCGAGCGCGATGTTCGTGATGATCTCGTTCGCGCACATGTTCGTCGAGGTGCCGGCGCCACCTTGGATCACGCCCACCGTGAACTGGTCGTGGAACTCGCCGTCGATGACACGCTGCGCCGCGTTGTCGATGAGGTCCGCCCGAGCCGCGTCGAGCGCCCCGACCTCCTTGTTCGCGCGCGCCGCCGCCTGTTTCACCATCGCCAGCGCGGTCACGAGCTCGGGATACACCGAGATCGCGCGCCGGGTGATGTCGAAGTTCTCCTGGGCGCGGAGTGTGTGGATCCCCCAATAGGCGTCGGAGGGGATCTCCCTCGAGCCCAAGGAGTCGGTTTCAGTTCGCGTCGTCGCGGGTGCCATGCCCTCAGGCTAACGGCTCGGGCCGCTTTCGCGAGAAGAACTCGAGACGGTCGGCGGGAGTCATCCGCTCCACTTGTTCGTACCACTCGGGTGTGAAGACCTCGGCCGGGTCGGCGGCGTCGACGGGAACGACGGTGCTGGTGATCTGGTCGTCGTACACGTGCACGAGATGGAAGGTCTGTCCCGCGTCCATGCCGTTGATCCGGCGCGGCGGACGAGCGACGTCCATCGTGTAGCAGCTCGCCGCCGCGACGAAGGCCGGAACCCCCGCGAAGGATCCGCTCATCGAATAGTGCAGGTGGCCAGCGAGCACGGCGCGCACGTCGGATCCGTCGATCACGTCTGCGAGTGCTGCTTGGTTCTGCAGCTCGAGGATGTCGAACATCGGAACGTGGCTCGGCAGCGGCGGATGATGCAGGGCGACGATCGTGCCGCGCGGCGCGGGCGCCGCGAGCGTCTCACGCAGCCAGCGCAGCTGCTCGTCGTCGATGCGGCCGTGATGCCAGCCGGGAACCGATGAGTCGAGCGCGATCACGCGCAGGCCGCCGACGTCGATCGCGGTGTAGATCGCGCGCTCAGACGGGTCCTCGCCCAACAGGTCGCGGCGCATCGCGGGCCGCTCGTCGTGGTTCCCCGCCACCCACAGCACGGGCGCCGCCATGCGCGCGGCAACGGGCTCGACGAGACGCTTCAGCTCGCGATACGCGTCGGGCTCGCCGAGGTCGGTCAGATCTCCGGTGATGATGATCGCGTCGGCACGGTCGAGGCGCTCGATCCGGTCGAGCATCGCCTGCAGATTGGCCCGCACGTCGATCGTGCCGCCGAGACGCGGGTTCGCGCCGAGCAGGTGCGTGTCGCTGATGTGGACGAGAGTGTGGGAGGCGGGAGCGTGCTGACCGAACGACATGGCACCAACGGTAACGTGGAGGTGTGACGGCAGCACCCATCGCGAAGAAGGTCCTCACGACACGTTCGCACCACGGTCGGGTGTTCCGCGACCCGTATGAGTGGCTGCGCGAGAAGGAGTCGCCCGCCGTCATCTCGCACCTGGAAGCCGAGAACGCGTACGCCGAAGAGCGACTGGCGCACCTCGAGCCGCTCCGGGAGAAGCTCTTCGACGAGATCCGGTCGCGGGTGCGCGAGACCGACCTGTCGGTGCCGATCCGCCGCGGCGACTGGTGGTACTACGGGCGCTCGATCAAGGACCAGCAGTACGGACTGCAGTGCCGTGCGCCGATCTCGGACCCGGAGGACTGGACGCCGCCGGTGCTGTCGGTCGACGAGAAGATCCCCGGTGAGCAGGTGCTCTTCGATGCGAACGTCGAGGCCGCCGACAGCGAGTTCTTCGCCCTCGGTGCCTTCGGCGTGACGCTCGACGGTGGCACCATGCTGTGGGGCGTCGACCTCGCCGGTGACGAGCGCTACACCGTGCGCGTACGCGACATCGATACCGGGAAACCACTGCCCGACGTGCTCGAAGGCATAGCGGCCGGCGCGAGCTTCACCCCGGACGGGCGTTTCATCCTCTACTCGACGGTCGACGACGCCTGGCGGCCGGACCGAGTATGGCTGCATCGCGTGGGAGATGCCGGCCGGGACGACGACGTCGAGATCTTCCATGAGTCCGACGAGGCGTTCTGGGTCGGCGCCGGATATACGCGCAGTCGTGACTTCTTCCAGATCGTGTCGGGGTCGAACACGACGACCGACGTGACGATCATGCGCGCCGACGATGTTCCACTCCTGTACGAGGGCCAGGACGTCGACACGTACACGGTGTTCTCACGCGAGGACGGCGTGGAGTACGCCGTCGACCACGCTGTCGTCGACGGCGAAGACTGGTTCTACGTCCTCCACAACGACGGCGCCGAGGACTTCACCCTCGAGCGCGTTCCCGTGGGCAACCCGGCGGCGGAGCCCGAGACTGTGATCCCGCACCGTGCCGGCGTCCGACTCGAAGACGTGGACTGTCTGCGGGACTTCGCGATCGTCGAGTATCGCTCCGGCGGCATCGCGCGCATGGGGATCCTCGACTACGCGAGCGGCGAGGTGCGCGAAATCACGTTCCAAGAGCCTCTCTACACGGCCGGTGCGTCCGGCAACCCCGAATGGGCGCAGCCCATCGTGCGGCTGAACTACGACTCTCTGACGACGCCCGCGACCGTGCTCAACTACGAGGTCGCCACCGACGAACGCACCGTGCTGAAGCAGGTCGAAGTGCTCGGCGGGTACGACCGCGACGACTACGCGCAGCAGCGGCTCTGGGTGCCCGCCGCTGACGGCACCGAGATCCCTGTCTCGCTCGTCTGGAAGCGTTCCTTCGGCACGCCGGGGGAGTCGCCGCGGCCCGTGCACCTCTACGGCTACGGCGCATACGAGCATTCGATCGATCCGCACTTCTCCATGTCGCGCCTGTCGATGCTCGACCGCGGCGTCGTCTTCGCCATCGCGCACGTGCGCGGCGGGGGCGAGATGGGCCGCGCCTGGTACGAGAACGGCAAGCTCGCCCGTAAGCGCAACAGTTTCACCGACTTCGTGGACGTCGCGCGCTTCCTGAATGACAACGGCTACACGAGCCCGGACCGCCTCGTCGCCGAAGGCGGTTCAGCGGGCGGCCTGCTCATGGGCGCCGTCGGCAACCTCGCCCCCGAGCAGTTCGGGGGGATCCTCGCCGACGTTCCGTTCGTCGACGCGCTTACGACCATCCTGGATCCGTCGCTCCCGCTCACGGTCATCGAGTGGGAGGAGTGGGGAGACCCGCTTCACGATGAGACCTTCTATGACTACATGCGCTCGTACACCCCGTATGAGAACGTGCGCGATGACGTCACCTACCCGCGGATCCTCGCGACGACCTCCCTCAACGACACCCGGGTGTACTACGTCGAGCCCGCCAAGTGGGTCGCCCGGTTGCGCGAGGTCGGCGCCGACGCGCTGCTGAAGTGCGAGATGGTCGCCGGACACGGCGGCGTCAGCGGTCGATACAACTCATGGCGCGAGCGGGCCTACCAGCTCGCCTGGATCCTCGACATCTTCGGCATCGCCGAATAGCGCGACGCGCCTCGCTGCGTTGTCGTCGGTCGACGCACCCCGGTGCGCCTCCCTCCTCCGCCTTGCGAGCCACGCCGCGCTATCCGGCGAGCGGCGGGCCTGACGCGACGCGCTACGCGACGGTGCGGCAGTGCGTGGTCAGTTCGCCGAGGCCCTCGACGCCGACCGTGACGGTGGAACCGTCCACGAGCAGCACCTGCGGGGTGCGCGAGTAGCCGGATCCGCCGGGGGAGCCCGTCGAGATCAGCGTGCCCGGCATCAGCGTGATGCCGGTCGACAGGTGCGCGATGAGCTTCGCGACCGACCGGATCATCTGGTTCGTCGACGCGTCCTGCATCACCGCGCCGTCGACGCTCGTCCAGATCGCGAGCTGTTGCGGATCCGGGATCTCGTCGGCCGTCACGACGTACGGGCCCACGGGGGTGAAATCGTCGAACGACTTGCAGCGGCACCACTGCGCCTCGGAGTACTGGATGTTGCGTGCCGAGATGTCATTGACAACGGTGTAGCCGAAGACGTGATCGAGAGCGTCCTCCTCGGACACGTCCCGCGCGGGCGACCCGATGATCACGCCGAGCTCGGCTTCGAAGTCCACCGACTCGCTGATCGTGCGCGACCAGGTCGTCGTGCCCTCGTGGCCGGCGAGCGAGTTCGGCCACAGCGTGAAGACGGTCGGCGTATCGTCGCTGGTCAGGCTGAGCTCGCCCGCGTGCGCCGCGTAGTTCAGGCCGATGGCCATGATCGCCGGCGGGGTGAGCACCGCGGGCGCGAACGAGACGTCCGCGACGTCGATTCGCTCGCCCGCGTAGTCCGACGCTGCGGCCTCGATCTCCGCGGTCGCCTGCGGTCCACGCGCGATGAGCTGCTCGAGGGTGACCGGCCCGTCGGCGATGAGGTCGGCGACGGCGACGACGCCAGCATCCGTCACGTGGACGAGGGCAGGATCGGTGGACTCCGGCAGGATCACGTGGGCGAAGCGCATGGAACCAGCCTATCCGTCGGGCGCGGAGCCGCAGGTGAATAGACTTCGAGACGATGACGAGTTTTCCCGGAGGGAAGTACGACCCCCGCGCATTCGCCCGACCCGCGCGCGCCGACGGCGCGCAGATCTCTCCTGCGCCCGCGAGTGAGCCGCATCTGCCGGTCGCGCAGCCGTCGCTCGTCAAGGAGGGACGCACCGTCTGGGTGTGGACGTGGCCCTTCATCGCGCTCTTCGCGCTCGCCACGCTCGCGTTCTTCCTCAGGGAGTACGGACTCGCCGCACCGGCGCTCGCGTCGGTCATCGCCTTCCTGCCCTTCGCCGCTGTGGTGCTCGCGTTGCTCTGGCTCGACCGCTGGGAGCCCGAACCCGTCGGCATGCTGGTCTTCGCGACGGCGTGGGGCGCGTTCGTGTCGATCGCGCTGACCCTTCTGATCGGCGGGTTCCTCTATACGGCGGTGCCGTACGCGACCATGTTCTCGTGGTTCGGATCGGTCGTGCAGGCGCCCATCGTCGAGGAGATCCTGAAGTGCCTCGGCATCCTCCTGATCCTCGCGATGGCGAAGCGAAGCCTTGACGGCACGCTCGATGGCATCATCTACGGCGGCCTCGTTGGTGCCGGGTTCGCGTTCGTCGAGAACATCAAATACTTCGTCGAGGCGCTCCTGGCGGGCGGGGTCGGCGAGCTCACGACGGTGTTCTTCCTCCGCGCGATCCTCTCGCCGTTCGCGCACATCATGTTCACGGCAGCATGCGGCTTCGCGGTCGGTCTCGCAGTACGCCGCGCGCGGCCGGTGTTCTTCCCCTGGCTGCTGGGCCTCCTGGTCGCGATCGCCTTGCACGCCTTCTGGAACGCGAGCGCCGCATTCGCCGGTTTCCTCCTGCCGTACGTACTGCTCCAGGTGCCGCTGTTCATCGTGTTCATCGCCGTGTCGATCCGGATCCGTCGCGCGGAGCTGCTGCTGCGCCGAGAGCGTCTCGAAGATTACGTGCGCGCCGGTTGGTTCACGGCGCCCGAGGCAGACATGCTGTCGACGAAGCCGGGACGGACGGCAGGGCTCGCGTGGGCGCGCAGCCTGCCGGGCGATCGGCGCCCCATCATGCGCGACTTCATCCATGACGGCGCGCGACTCGCCTGGGCCCGCCAGCGCGCGATCACCGGGACGGACCCGCTCGCTGCCGCGGACGAGCACGCCCTCCTGGCGCGCATGATGAGTACCCGCGCGCGCCTCCTCGCGCCGATCGGGGTCGGTAACGATTGGTCGCGGGGGTCTTGACTTCCCCGTCACGGTGGGAGACTCTGTCTCCATAGACCAGCGCCCGATGCGTTCTCCGGCCTCGCCGAGACCCGGGCGCTGGTTCTCTGTCTCGGCGGTACCGTTTCGCCGATAGCGCATTCGGTGGTCGTGCGCGTGCGCATCGGTCAGGATGTAAGCATGACCGAAGAACGCACGAAGCCCGAGTTCGAACCGCCTGAGGGCCCGGCACCCGCGGAGCTCGAAGTTCACGACATCATCGTCGGCACTGGCGACGAGGCGAAGCCCGGCGCGACCGTCACGATCCACTATGCCGGCGTCGACTACGACTCCGGCGAGGAGTTCGACTCTTCCTGGAACCGCGGCGAGCCGGCGCAGTTCCCGCTCGGCATGCTCATCCAGGGCTGGCAGGACGGGATCCCCGGGATGAAGGTCGGCGGTCGACGCCGCCTGACGATTCCGCCGCGCCTCGCGTACGGCGAGTCCGGAGCCGGTCACTTCCTCGGCGGCAAGACCCTCATCTTCATCATCGACCTCGTCGACGCTTCCTGAATCCTTCACTCGTGGGCGGGTCCGGCCTGGGCCCGCCCACGAGTGCGTCACGGACGATTCACAATCTATTCACTTGACTTTAATTACATGCAGATGAATACTTGTATGGAGCGCGAACGAGTCGCGCCATCGAATCGCCGTTGTGGCAAGGAGAGCGCATGACCATTGACATTCCCGGATACAAGGCAGGCACCTACGTCCTCGACTCGTCGCACAGCGACGTCAACTTCGAGGTGCGGCACATGATGATCTCGAAGGTGCGGGGGAAGTTCCTCGTCAAGCAGGCGACGCTCGTGCTGCCGGAGAACCCGCTCGACGCGACGGTCGAGGCGACCGCTGACGTCGCGTCGGTCGACACGAACGACGAGGGTCGTGATGGCCATCTGCGCAGTGCCGACTTCTTCGACGCCGAGAATTTCCCGACGATCTCATTCGCCAGTACCGGCGTGCGCGAGCAGGGCGACGGCCTCGTCGTCGATGGCGACCTGACGATCAAGGATGTCACTCGCGCCGTCACCTTCTCGCTCGAGCTGGGTGGCTTCGGTTCCGACCCTTGGGGCAACTACAAGGGCGGCGCAACGGCCGAGGCGACGATCGACCGCGAAGAGTTCGGCCTCAACTGGAACGCCGCGCTCGAGACCGGTGGTGTGCTCGTCGGCAAGACCGTCAAGATCACGCTCGACCTGCAGGGCACGCTGCAGGCCTGATCTGCGTCGCGTGACCTCCGCGCCCCTTCCTGGATCCTGGGAGGGGCGCGCGTGCGTGTGGGGTAGACTCACTGATTGCCGTTACAGCGGCCGCGGATACAGAGAGCTCGCACATTCGGTGTGGAGCGCCGCGCAATGACGAGGAAGGGGATCAATTTCTATGGCACTGGAAGCTGACGTCAAGAAGTCGATCATCGAAGAGTACGCGACGCACCCCGGTGACACCGGATCCCCCGAGGTGCAGGTTGCTCTGCTGTCGCGGCGCATCTCCGACCTGACCGAGCACCTCAAGGAGCACAGGCACGACCACCACTCGCGTCGTGGGCTGTTCCTGCTCGTCGGTCAGCGCCGCCGCCTTCTCGGCTACCTGCAGCGCGTCGACATCGCGCGTTACCGCGCGCTGATTGCGCGCATCGGTCTCCGTCGCTAACGACGAAGCCCGTATCGGCCAGCACTGTCTGGTTCACCGGCTTGCCCGGTGAACGTGCCGATAAGCCGCAGGAGCCGAGGGGAGCGCCCAGCGTTCAATCGACTTCTCGAAAGCCCGTCCCACGGTGTGGGGCGGGCTTTCGTCGTTCCGGGAATAGATTCGCGGCGCACGCGTTGCATCATGTATATTCAAATGCATGGAAATGAGTGGAGGTCTCATGAACGACACCAACAGCACAGCGATGCAGTTTGGGTTGATGTCCGTCAGCGATATCACGCGCGACCCGGTGTCGGGGGAGACGCCGAGCGAAGCGCAGCGGATCCGCGACATCGTCCGCATCGCGACGCATGCCGAGGAAGCAGGGCTCGACGTCTTCGCCCTCGGTGAGCACCACAACCCGCCCTTCTTCTCGTCGTCGCCGACGACGACCCTGGCGTTCATCGCGGCGCAGACGGAGCGACTGATCCTGTCGACGGCGACGACGCTGATCACGACCAACGACCCGGTCAAGATCGCCGAGGACTACGCGATGCTGCAGCACCTCGCTGGCGGCCGCACCGACCTCATCATGGGGCGAGGAAATACCGGGCCCGTCTACCCGTGGTTCGGCAAGGACATCCGCGAGGGCCTGCCGCTCGCGATCGAGAACTACCAGCTTCTGCACCGACTCTGGCGTGAAGACGTCGTCGACTTCGAGGGGCGCTTCCGCACGGCTCTGAATGGCTTCACCTCGACGCCGCGGCCGCTCGACGACGTGCCACCGTTCGTGTGGCACGGCTCCATCCGCACGCCCGAGATCGCCGAGCAGGCGGCGTATTACGGTGACGGCTTCTTCGCCAACAACATCTTCTGGCCGAAGGAGCACTACCAGCGCCTGATTGGGCTCTACCGCCAGCGGTACGCGCACTACGGCCACGGCACGCCCGAGCAGGCGATCGTCGGGCTCGGCGGGCAGGCCTTCATGGCGAAGAACTCGCAGGACGCGGCGGATCAGTTCCGCCCGTACTTCGACAACGCCCCCGTCTACGGCAATGGCCCGACGATGGAGGACTTCACCGAGATGACGCCGCTGACGGTCGGCTCGCCGCAACAGGTGATCGATCGCTACGCCTCCATGCGTGACGCGTTCGGCGACTACCAGCGCCAGCTCTTCCTCATGGACCACGCCGGCCTTCCGCTGAAGATGGTGCTCGAGCAGATCGACTTCCTCGGTCAGGATGTCGTCCCCGTGCTCCGCCGCGAGCTGCAGAATGACCGGCCCGAGACGGTCCCGGACGCGCCCACGCATGCCGCGCGGGTGACGGCGAAGTACGGCGACGACGAACCGCGCCAGCCGCGTCCCAACGCGAACCGTGGCGACAACGTCACCGGCGGATCCCCGTACCAGGACGCGCCGGCGCCAGCCGGCAGCGCGTTCGGGCTCGGAGGAAAGCGATGAGTGACGAACGAACGATCGCCGTCGTCTCGGCGGGGCTCAGCACGCCGTCGTCGACGCGGATGCTCGCGGACCGCGTGACCGCCGCGGTCACGGCCGAGCTCGCCGGCCGGGGCGTCGAGGCGACCGCGAGCATCTTCGAACTGCGCGATGTCGCCCACGACATCACCAACCACCTCCTGACGGGCTTCGCTCCGAAGCCGCTCGCTGAGGTGAACGAGGCTGTTGCAGCCGCGGACGCGCTCGTCGTGGTGACGCCCATTTTCTCGACGAGCTATTCCGGGCTGTTCAAGAGCTGGCTCGACGCGCTCGATCGCGACGCGCTCGAGGGCACTCCGGTGCTGATCGGCGCCACGGCGGGCACCCCGCGCCACTCGCTCGCGATCGACTACGCGATCCGGCCGCTGTTCACCTACCTGCACGCCGAACCGGTCACGACGGGTGTCTTCGCCGCGTCCGACGACTGGGGCGAGGGCGCCGATCGTGTCGCGCCGCTGCAGAAGCGCATCGACCGCGCCGCGCGTGAACTCGCCGACCGGCTGGTGGGAGGGCCTCACCGCGCCGCGCAGGATCCGTACTCGCCCGAGGCCTATCTCGGCGGCGCCGCGTCCTTCGCGGATCTGCTCACCTGACTCGCGCTCGCGGGGATCCGCGGTGCGCGGTGAACGGTACGGGGGCGGCAGAGGGCGGGACGGTGAACTCTGCGCAACATCCGCCGCGTCGGGTCGTGGCCCTCCGGTGCGCAGGGCCACGATGAGGCCATGCGCGTCGCGATCGTCACCGAGAGCTTCCTTCCGCACATGAACGGCGTCACGAACTCCGTGCTGCACGTGTCGCGTCACCTCCGTGACCTCGGTCATGAGGTGCTCATCGTCGCGCCGCGCGCAGCGGGCGGATCCGGCTCGGACGTGAACCATGAGCTTCCGGCGACAGCGCTGCTCGCGTCGGTCCCGCTGCCGAGCTACCCGGACGTGCGCGTGGCGATCGCGTCGGTCGCGCAGCTCAAGCGGATCCTCGCGGGCTTCGTCCCCGACGTCGTGCACCTCGCCTCGCCGGCCGTGCTGGGATGGCAGGGGCTCGTGGCCGCGGATGCCCTCGGCCTCCCGACGGTCGCCGTCTACCAGACTGATGTCATCGCCTACACCTCGAAGTACGGGGTGGCGGGCGTCGCCGCTCTCGCGGAGGCGCACGTCGCGCGGCTGCATCGTCGGGCGACGCTGTCTCTCGTACCCTCGAGCGCCGCGGAGCGTCAGCTCGCCGCGCTCGAGGTCGACCGTCTCTGGCGGTGGGGGCGTGGCGTCGACTCGGTGAAGTTCTCGCCCGCGCATCGGTCGGATGCGTGGCGGCAACAGGTGGCGCCCGGCGAACGGATCATCGGCTACGTCGGACGCCTCGCCCCGGAGAAGCAGGTCGACGACCTGCGGGCATTGACGCGGATCCCCGGGGCGCGACTCGTGATCGTCGGCGACGGACCCGAGCGCGCCCGGCTCGAGCGCGAGCTCGACGGAGCCGTCTTCACGGGGTTCCTTGACGGCGGCGATCTCGGCCGGGCGGTCGCCAGCTTCGACGTGTTCGTGCATCCGGGCGAGGCAGAGACGTTCTGTCAGACCGTCCAGGAGGCGCTCGCGAGCGGCGTTCCGGTCGTCGCGACGGGATCGGGTGGTCCCGTCGATCTCGTCCGCAGTTCGATCGATGGGTGGCTCTACGCCCCGGGAGACCTCGCCGACCTCCGCCGGCGCGTCGAGGACCTCCTGGGCGACGAGGCGAAGCGACGGTCCTTCGGATCCGCGGCGCGTGATGGGGTGCGGCAGCGCACCTGGCGAGCGCTCACCGAGCAGCTGGTGTCGCACTACGCAGAAGCGGCGCGGCTGCGGCGCTTCGACGATCGTCTCGTCGTCCGCGCCGCGACGCGCCCGCTCACGCCCGTCCGGCGTGCCGATACACCGCGCTGGCGACGGTTCGTCGCGCTCGGCGATTCGCTGACCGAGGGCCTGTGCGATACGTCGCGCATGGACGAGGGACACGTCCGCGGCTGGGCGGATCGGCTTGCGACGATGCTCGCGGAGAGCGCGCGGGAGGAGTTCCAGTACGCGAATCTGGCGGTGCGCAGTCGCCGCGTGCGTGACCTGACGAGCGAGCAGGTTCCTGCCGCGCTCGCGCTGGATCCGGACCTCGTCGCCATCTTCATGGGAGCGAACGACCTCGTCACGCACGTCGCGGACCCGGTGCGCCTCGCGCATCAGCTCGAACGCGAAGTGCGCCGCGTGCGCGCGAGCGGAGCCGACGTGCTGCTCGTGATGCCGTTCCTCCCGCGCCGGCGCGCCGTGCGGATGTTCGCTGGTCGCTTCGCCCGATTCGCGCACGAGCTGCGACGCATCGCGTGGCAGACCGGGTCATTCCTCGTCGACGTCGAGGCACTTCCCGAGCTCGCGGATCCCGAGATGTTCGCGGAGGACCGCGTGCATCTCGCGAGTCGCGGGCACCGGATTCTGTCGTACCGCGCCGCTGAGATCCTCGGCGTTCCTGACGCAGTGGCGCTCGGCGACCTCGACGATGCGCTGCACTCCGCGGACTCGTCCGGTCGGCGCTGGTTCACCCGTCACGCGCTGCCGTGGATCTGGCGTCGGCTGCACGGGCGCGCCGCCGGCGACGGCCTGTCGGCGAAGCACAGCGAGTACGTCGTCGTCCCGAATCACCGGGGCGACCGTCAGGGGTCCGACGGCGCCGCGGCGCTCTGAGATCCGTTCGGGGTCACGATCGAGCGAAGAACGACAGCACGAGACCGACCGCCCGCCCCACCTTGCCGATGATGACGAGGACTTCGAGCACCGCCATCAGACCATTCAGCGTCGCACCGAGCACGCGCACGTTCTGAGCGAGGTCCGGTGCGCCGCCGACGTGTTGGAACTCCCGCTGCCACGACCGCTCCTGTCGGAAGAGGATCGCGTACGGCAGGAGGCGTTCGATGAGCACGTAGCGGTCGAGCTGCGCTTGCGCGACGGGGTCCGCCGCTGTCGGGCGGGGGGAGATCCCGAGGGCGCGGCCGCCCGCCGTCGCCTCACCCGCGCCGGTGCGCAGGGCGCCGTCCATCGATTGCAACGCGCGCATCCGCTCGCCCTCGGCGAGCCGAACGTAGCTGCGCAGGCCAGAGAGGTGCGTCCGCAGTGCGCGACCGCGGTCGGTGAAGCGCAACAGTGGCGGCGGGGCGAGCGTGAGCACCCAGAATACGAGCGCGATGTCGACGAAAACGACCACGACGCCCAGCCACGCGCCCTCGAGGATCGCACCGAGGATCAGGACGGCACCGAGGACCGCGGTTGCGAGGAAGATGAGCGAGAGCAGCACGAGGTGGAACGACCCGGATCCTCGACGGACGAGATCGTCACGGCGCATCTCGCGCCGCGTCTCGTCGATCACGCGCGTCAGCTGCTTGCGCTGACGGCGCCGAAACGCGGCCCGCCCCTTCACGAAGAACACGTCGGGGGCATGGGCCGCGTCGGGAACCTCGATGCCGATGTCGCGCAGGGCGCGCAGGTAGCGCCGCTGCTGCCGCGGCCGCAGCTTTCCTGGGCGCAGCGCGGAGAGAAACGCGTGTTCACGCGGGGTCAGACCCGCCTTATCGACGACCTCGACGGCGACGGGTCCGCGCCGTCCGCGCGGCGCGAGGATCCGGATGCGACGCGCGACGGCGAGCCCGGTCAACGCCGCGGAGAGCACCCGGCGGTCAGCGCGGAGAGCGAGACCGTGCTCGAAGACGTCGCCGGGAGGCGGCGTGAACAGGACCGTCGGTGATGACGGCAGGTGGCGTTGGATCGGCTTCGTGATCGCGATGATGATCAGCCCGACGAGGGCCAGGAGGATGCCGATCGCAAGAAAGCCGATGAGAGCGTTGGGATCTTCCACCACCTCACGCTATCGCGATCGCCCAGGCGGGCAGTACGCGCGCACCGGCGTTCTCACACCCCTCGCTGATAGGCTGGCGACGAACAACTCAACACCTCAGTGGAGCAGGCTCGTGCAGGAGCTGGTCCCTAGAAGTGATCTCCCGGACATCCCGGTGGGTTTCTCCTGGTGGCCAGCACACATCTCCTCTCCTGCTCCCGACGCACGCCCGTATGCGCGGGCACGACAGAAAGTGAGAGGCCTCGTGGAAGGTCCAGAGATCACCGCGGCCGAAACTGTCCTTGACAACGGACGATTCGGTACCCGCACCATTCGATTCGAGACGGGTCGCCTTGCCCAGCAGGCGCAGGGAGCCGTCGCCGCCTACCTCGACGAAGAGACCATGCTTCTCTCCGCGACGAGCGCAGGCAAGCACCCGCGTGAGGGCTTCGACTTCTTCCCCCTGACGGTGGACGTCGAGGAGCGCTCGTACGCCGCCGGCAAGATCCCCGGTTCGTTCTTCCGTCGCGAGGGACGTCCCTCCACCGACGCGATTCTCGTGTGCCGTCTGATCGACCGCCCGCTGCGCCCGTCCTTCGTGACGGGTCTGCGCAACGAGGTTCAGATCGTCGTCACCGTCCTCTCGATCGCGCCGGGCGAGTTCTACGACGCGCTCGCGATCAACGCCGCGAGCGCCTCGACGCAGATCTCCGGTCTGCCGTTCTCCGGGCCCATCGCCGGCGTGCGCCTCGCACTCGTCCCCGGCCTCGGCCAGCACGAGGACCAGTGGGTCGCGTTCCCGAATGCCGAGCAGCTGGACAGCGCCGTCTTCGACCTCATGGTCGCGGGCCGCGTGCTCGACAATGGCGAGGTCGCGATCATGATGGTCGAGGCCGAGGCGACCGAGGGGTCGTGGAACCTCATCCGCGGCGGCGCCGTGAAGCCGAATGAGGAGATCGTCGCCGGCGGCCTCGAGGCCGCGAAGCCGTTCATCAAGCAGCTCGTCCAGGCGCAGGCCGAGATGGCGTCGCAGGCGACTCGCGAGCCGCTCGAGTTCCCCGTCTTCCCGTCCTACAGCGACGAGGTCTTCTCGTTCGTGCGCGACAAGGCGCTCGAGGAGCTGACGGGCATCTATCAGATCGCCGACAAGCAGGAGCGCCAGAACGCCGACGATGCGCTCAAGGCGCGCATCAAGGACGAGGTCGCCGCGAAGGCCGAATCCGAGGAGCTTCCGGCGACCGCGCCCGGCGAGTTCTCCGCGGCCTACAAGGGCGTGACGAAGGAGGTCGTGCGCGGCCGGATCCTCACCGAGGGCGCACGCATCGACGGTCGCGGTCTCGCGGACATCCGTCCGCTCGATGCCGAAGTTCAGGTCATCCCGCGCGTGCACGGATCCGCGATCTTCCAGCGCGGCGAGACGCAGATCATGGGCGTCACGACGCTCAACATGCTCAAGATGGAGCAGCAGATCGACTCGCTGTCGCCGACGACGTCCAAGCGCTACATGCACCATTACAACTTCCCGCCCTACTCGACGGGCGAGACGGGGCGTGTGGGCAGCCCGAAGCGTCGCGAGATCGGCCACGGCTTCCTGGCAGAGCGCGCGCTCGTGCCGGTGCTCCCGACCCGCGAGGAGTTCCCTTACGCGATCCGCCAGGTCTCGGAGGCGCTGAGCTCGAACGGCTCGACCTCGATGGGGTCGGTGTGCGCCTCGACGCTGTCGCTGCTCAACGCTGGCGTGCCGCTGCGCGCTCCGGTCGCAGGCATCGCGATGGGCCTCGTGACGGAGGACGTCGATGGCGAGACGCGCTACGCCGCTCTGACGGACATCCTGGGCGCGGAGGACGCGCTCGGCGACATGGACTTCAAGGTCGCGGGAACCGGCGACTTCATCACGGCCCTGCAGCTCGACACGAAGCTCGACGGCATCCCGAGCGAGGTTCTCGCCGGCGCCCTCACCCAGGCGAAGGATGCGCGCCTGCGCATCCTCGAGGTGCTGAACTCGGCGATCGACGCCCCGGATGAGATGGCGCCGACCGCGCCGCGCGTGATCAGCGTGCAGGTCCCGGTCGACAAGATCGGCGAGCTGATCGGCCCGAAGGGCAAGACGATCAACGGCATCCAGGACGAGACCGGCGCGACGATCTCGATCGAGGACGATGGCACCGTGTACATCGGCGCGACGGACGGCCCGACGGCTGAGGCCGCCCGTGCTCAGGTGAACGCGATCGCCAACCCGACCAACCCCGAGGTCGGCGAGCAGTACCTCGGAACGGCGGTGAACATCGCGAAGTTTGGCGTGTTCGTCTCGCTGCTTCCGGGCAAGGACGGCCTGCTGCACGTCACCGAGCTGCGCAAGCTCAACGGCGGCAAGCGCGTCGAGAACATCGAGGAGGTCGTCTCGGTCGGCCAGAAGATCCTGGTGCGGATCTCGAAGGTCGACGACCGCGGCAAGCTGTCGCTCGAGCTCGTCCAGGAGGACCAGGAGACGGCCGAGGAGGCTGTCGAGGCCTGATCCTCATCTGACGCGAGACGCCACGCGGCTCGGACGCTCCCAGGGGCGTCCGAGCCGCGTCGTCGTTCGGATCCGTGACCGAATCGTAAGCGTGTCGCGGCCGGGGTCCGGCGGGAGCGGGGTTCAATGGATCGAGGGGACCAGATGGACACAGCACCGACACGGACGCACAGCGCGCGGGATGACCACGCGACGACACATCCGTCCGCGCCGCTTCCCGAGGTCGGACCGCCCGTGGCACACGGCCCGCGGATTCCGCTCGGTCGCACCGGGCTCCAGGTGTTCCCATTCGCACTCGGCACCGCGGGCTTCGGCCGCATCGATCCTCGCGCCGCGACCGCGATCCTGGATCGCTACGCCGAGTCGGGCGGCAACGCCGTGCACGTCACCGACCGCGACGCGGACGTCCTCGAACTCGTCGGCGGCTGGATCCGCTCGCGCGGCGTCAGGGATGACATCCTCCTGACTGCCCGCGTCGGTGCACCACGGCGCACGCGCACGGGGGACGAGCGCCTCGCCACGGGCTTCGATCGCGTGCTCGACGGACTGCGGGCGGAGCGCGTCGACGTTCTCACACTCGACA
Source organism: Microbacterium faecale (assembly GCF_014640975.1). Classification (NCBI taxonomy): domain Bacteria; kingdom Bacillati; phylum Actinomycetota; class Actinomycetes; order Micrococcales; family Microbacteriaceae; genus Microbacterium; species Microbacterium faecale. The sequence continues at coordinate 57,147 of NZ_BMHO01000002.1, read as the reverse complement.
CCGCCGCGCAGGGCCATGACGCGACGCGACTCGAGCACGCACTCGCGGCCGCCGAGCCGCTCGTCGCCTCCGATGCGGTGCGCTCCGTCGGCGCGTACGGTCTCGACGCCACGCAGCTGCTCGAGGCGCGGGTCTTGGCGTCGGGCGGCTACCCGCGCATTGATGTATTCGAGACCCCGTACGGCCTCGGCGACCGGGCGGGGTTCGAAGGCGATCTGCGTCGCGTCGTTGTGCCGCAGCGCGTGGCGGTGACGCCCGTCGATGCGATCCCCCTGAGCCTGCTGGCCCACGTTCCGCGCCCCGGGCGGGCGGGGATCCCTCGTTTCCGTGGGCGATTGATGCGCGCGCTCGACGCCGTCTCGCGCGAGGCGGGCCTGACGGCGGCCGCCACGGCGCTCGCTTGGGTGCGCGCACAGCGCGCCGTCGCGGCGCCGATCGTCGACGTGCTCGCCGTGCACCACATCGACGATCTCGCCCCCGCCGCGACCGCGGAGCTGACGACGGCACAGGCCGCGCGACTGGACCGCATCGGTTCGCGATAGGCTGGAGCACGGGCAGCGGCCGTGGCATCCTGGTCGCGCTCGGAACTTCACGACGAAGCGGACGGCTGTGACGCACTACATCTACCTTGTACGCCACGGTGAGCACCAGGACGCGGAGCACGGTCTCGAAGACGGACCGCTGTCGGCGCGCGGCGCGCGCCAGGCGGCCCTGCTCGCCGATCGACTTTCCGGCGTGCCGTTCGAGTCTGTGTGGCATTCGCCGCTCGTGCGCGCGACTGAGACGGCGCGAATCCTCGCGGATCGTATGCCGGCGATCGATCCGCAGCCGCACGCGCTGCTGTTCGACTGTGTGCCGACGGGCATGACCGACGAGACCCCGTCGGTGTTCGAACCGTTCTTCGGGGGCATCAGCGACGAAGAGATCGAAGCGGGCCAGGCGCAGATGGCCGACGCCGTCGGCGAGTTCCTCGTGCGCAAGTCGGGCGACGTGCACGAGCTGCTCATCTCGCACAACTTCGTGATCTCGTGGTTCGTCCGCGAGGTGCTCGGCGCCGAGGAGTGGCGTTGGATGACGCTGAACCAGGCGCATTGCGGCCTCACGGTCCTCGCTCAGAAGCAGGGGCGGCCGTGGAACCTCGTGAGTCACAACGACATCGCCCACCTGCCGTATGAGCTGCGCACCGGCCTCCCGGAGATCCCGCCCGTCTGACCGTCGACGGCTCCGTAGGATGGAAGCATGAGACGCGTGGCACTGGCCGGAAACGGCAAGCTCGGCAGCATCATTCGCACCGTCATCGAGGATGAGCCCGGATACGACCTGCACGCCGTGCTGACCTCATCGAGCAGCCTCGACGAGCTCGACGGCGCCGACCTCGTCGTCGACGCCACGACGCCCGACGCGAGCGAGCGCATCGTCCGCGCCGCGATCGAGCGCGGGGCGGACGTCGTCATCGCGACGAGCGGCTGGTCGGCCGAGCGCGTCGCCGGTCTGCGGCAGCCCGTGGAGGCCGCCGAGGTCGGCGTCGTCGTCGTGCCGAACTTCTCGCTCGGCTCCGTGCTGGGGTCCGCCCTGTCCGCGGCGGCCGGACGCTTCTTCCCCTTCGCTGAGATCATCGAGGCGCACCGGGACACGAAGATCGACTCGCCCAGCGGCACGGCGGTGCGCACTGCGGAGCTGATCTCGGCGGCCAGGGATCTCCCGGTCGAAGCCCCGCACGCCGACCAGCGCGCCCGTGGCCAGCAGGTCGCGGCGGTACCCGTCCACTCGCTGCGGCGTCCTGGCGTCGTCGCTCAGCAGCAGACGATCCTGTCCGGGCCCGGCGAGACCCTCTCGATCGTGCACGACACCTCCGACCCCGCCGAGGCGTACGGGCCGGGAATCCGCATCGCGCTCTCCGGCATCGGCGGTCGGCGCGGGGTGACCGTCGGGCTCGAGAACTTCATCGACATCGGAATCGGCGACCCGCGATCGGGACCGGCGGAGTCGGACGGCCCCGCGTCGTGAGAGTCCGCATCGGCGTCGCCGTCATGGCCGCCGTTTTCGCTCTCTACATCTGGCTGCTCGGCGGACGCGCCATCGCCATGATCGGAGCGGGTCTCGACACCGGTGAGCCGATCGCGGTCGTGATGGGAGGCGCCCTCGTAGTCTTCCCGCTCGTCGGCGCCTGGGCTCTGGGGCGGGAGCTGTGGTTCGGTTGGCGGGGCGACCGGCTCGCGAAACGGCTGGCAGCCGAAGGCGCGCTTCCCGACGACGAGGTCGACCTGATGCCCTCGGGCCGCGTCGTGCGCCGCGACGCCGACGAACTCTTCCCCGCGTACCGCTCGGCCGTCGAGCAGACACCGAACGATTGGCGGGCGTGGTTCCGGCTCGGCGTCGCGTATGACGCCGCGGGGGACCGGCGACGGGCGCGGGCGGCGACGCGTCAGGCGATCCGTCTCGAGCGCCACGGAGCCTAACGAGTGGGGCGCGGAGCGAATGTCGTGTCGGATGCCGCTGGCATCGGGCCTGGCGGGGAGGAGCCGGTCTGCGGATCCTTCGGCACTGCGGCGGCGACACGACATTCGCTCAGCGGGTGACCTCACCGTGCCCGCGGATGGTGGTTACGCGAGGGACGCCTCGATCGTGATGTCGATCCCGGCGAGAGCCTGCGAGATCGGGCAACCCGACTTCGCGCCCTCGGCGATCTTCTGGAACTCATCCTCGGAGATCCCCGGCACGCTGGCCGAGACGTTGAGGTGACTGCCCGTCACACCGGTGCCGGGAACGAACGTCACCGACGCGGTCGTGCGGACGTTGTCCGGTGTGAAGCCCGCCTGGCCGAGCTCATTCGAGAGCGCCATGTTGAAGCACGACGAGTGGGCAGCAGCGATGAGCTCCTCCGGCGTCGTCGTCGATTCGGCGCCCTCACTGCGCGCGCGCCAGTCAACGGGGAACGTGCCGATCCCCGAGGCCGGGTCGACGGATCCGGACCCGTCCTTGAGCGATCCGGACCACGTTGCCGTCGCTTCGCTGGTTACCGACATAATTGCCTCCTCGAGGGGTTGGAATGTGCCCGGTCGTGGCCAGCCTAACCACACTCGGCGTGGGGCGATACGCTGAGGGCATGTCGGCGCCGATCCCCACCCCGTACGAAGACCTCCTCCGCGACGTGCTCGCCCACGGATCCCATAAATCTGACCGCACGGGGACCGGTACCACGAGCGTGTTCGGTCGGCAGATGCGATTCGACCTCTCGCAGGGCTTCCCCCTCATCACGACCAAGCGCGTGCATTTCCGTTCGCTCGCATTGGAGCTGCTGTGGTTCCTCCGCGGCGACTCGAATGTCCGCTGGCTGCAGGAGCGCGGCGTGACGATCTGGGACGAGTGGGCGGACGAGAACGGCGACCTCGGCCCGGTGTACGGCGTGCAGTGGCGTTCCTGGCCCACTCCCGACGGCGGGCACATCGACCAGATCGAGAAGGTGCTCGATCAGATCCGTGCGACGCCCGACTCGCGTCGCATGATCGTCTCCGCGTGGAACCCGGCGGAGGTCGACAACATGGCGCTGCCGCCGTGCCACGCGATGTTCCAGTTCTATGTCGCGGACGGACGCCTCAGCTGCCAGCTCTATCAACGCAGCGCCGACCTCTTCCTCGGGGTGCCGTTCAACATCGCCAGCTACGCCATGCTCACGATGATGATGGCCGAGCAGGCGGGCCTCGAACCCGGTGACTTCGTCTGGACCGGCGGCGACTGCCACATCTACGACAACCACCGCGAGCAGGTCGCGGAGCAGCTGTCGCGGGATCCCTACCCCTACCCGCAGCTGAAGATCGGCCCCGCCGACAGCATCTTCTCGTACGAGTTCGACGACTTCGAGCTCGTCGACTACCGACACCACCCTACGATCCGCGGCGCGGTCGCGGTCTAGACGCGTGCTGCGGGCGATCTGGGCGCAGGCCCACGGGCGGATCCTCGGCGCCGACGGCACCATGCCGTGGCACGTTCCCGAGGACCTCGCATACTTCTCGCGCATGACGGCGGGATCGGCCGTCATCATGGGGCGGCGCACCTGGCAGTCGTTCCCGGACCGGTTTCGTCCGCTGCCTGGCAGGCGCAACATCGTCGTCACCCGTGACGCCGCGTTCGAGGCGCCGGGCGGCGAGACCGTCTCATCGCCGGACGAAGCGATCCGGATCGCCGGCGTCGACGCGTGGGTCATCGGCGGCGGCGAGATCTATCGACAGCTGATGGCCGAGCTCGACGAGGTCGCCGTGACCGAGATCGACCTCGCGGTCGACGGCGATACGACCGCGCCAGAGCTCGGCGCGGAGTGGATCCTCTCATCGCGCGATCCGGAGACGGGCTGGCACACGAGCAGCACCGGCACGCGATATCGCTTTCTCATGTACGCGCGACGCTCAGCGCGCGCTAGCCTAGAGGCATGACGCAACCCGAGAACCCGTTCGGTCAGGTGCTCGTCGCGCTCGTCACGCCGATGACGCCCGACGGCGAGGTCGACTGGGGTGCGACGGAGCAGCTCATCGACGACGTCATCGTCTCGGGAGCGGATGGCGTCGTCGTCACCGGGACGACGGGGGAGACCTCGACCCTGACCGACCCGGAGAAGATCCGACTCGTCGAGGTCGGAAAGTCCGTGGCATCGGGTCGCGCGAAGATCATCACGGGCGGCGGATCGAACGAGACCGCGCACGCGATCGAGCTCTATGAGAAGAGCGAGAAGGCCGGCGCAGACGGCATCATGATCGTCACGCCGTATTACAACAAGCCGACGCAGGCGGGCATCCTCACCCACTTCCGGCTGATTGCCGACTCGACGGATCTGCCGACGATCCTTTACGACATCCCGGGGCGCACGGGCGTTCCGATCCGGTATGAGACCTTCCTCCGTCTCGCGAAGCATCCGAATATCCTCGCGGTGAAGGACGCGAAGGCCGACTTCAGCGAGGTCAGTCGCGTGCTCAACCAGACTGATCTGATCTATTTCTCCGGCGACGACGCGAACACGTTGCCCCTCCTGTCCATCGGCGCCTCGGGCCTCATCGGCGTCACGGCGAATATCGCCGCCGGTCCATATCGAACCATGGTCGACGCAGTGAATCGCGGAGACCTCACCACCGCCACCGAGCAGCACAAGAAGCTCGAACCGCTTGTCCGCGCCGTCATGACTCACGTGCCGGGAACGGTCTCCACGAAGTACATCCTCCACGGCCTCGGCCGCATCTCGAGTCCGCGCGTGCGCCTGCCGCTCGTCGGTCCCGAGGAATGGGAGGCCGCTGTGATCGAGGACGGATTCGCCCTCGTGGACGGCATCGACGGCGTGGACGTGTCGAACTTCCGCCCAGACCGCAACGCGGCCGCGGGTGGGGCACTGCCCCAGGTGCCTGGCACCACTCGGTGACGTCTGACCCTGCGCGCACGCGCGGAAAGGCGCTATGTCCACCCCTGTTTTTGATCCCCCCGCACTCGAGTCCGGCGCGCTGCGCTTCACGCCACTCGGCGGTCTCGGCGAGGTCGGCCGCAACATGGCCATGTACGAGTTCGGCGGCAAGATCCTCATCGTCGACTGCGGTGTGCTTTTCCCCGAGGAGCACCAGCCCGGCGTCGACCTGATCCTGCCGGACATGGATCCGCTTCGCGATCGCCTCGATGACGTCGTTGGCCTCGTCCTCACGCACGGCCACGAGGACCACATCGGCGCCGTTCCGTACCTCCTCCGCATGCGGGCGGACATTCCGATCTACGGCTCGAAGCTGACGCTCGCACTCATCTCCGCGAAGCTCAAGGAGCACCGGATCACGCCGAACACGCACCTCGTCCGCGAGGGCGAGACGCTGGACGTCGGTCCGTTCGGGCTCGAATTCGTCGCGGTGAACCACTCGATCCCGGACGCGCTGGCCGTCGCGATCCGCACCGATGCCGGCCTCGTCCTGCACACGGGCGACTTCAAGATGGACCAGCTCCCGCTCGACGGACGGCTCACCGACCTGCGCGCGTTCGCGCGCCTCGGGGAGGAGGGCGTCGACCTGTTCCTGCCCGACTCGACGAACGCCGATGTGCCGGGCTTCACGCCCACGGAGCGCGACATCGGGCCGGTCATCGACCAGGTGATGTCCAAGACGACAGGGCGCGTCATCGTCGCGAGCTTTGCGAGCCACGTCCACCGTGTGCAGCAGGTGATCGACGCCGCGCACGCCAACGGCAGGCGCGTGGCGCTGCTCGGACGGTCGATGGTGCGCAACATGACGATCGCACAGCAGCTCGGCTACCTCGAGGTGCCCGCGGGCACGCTCGTCGACTACAAGAAGTCGCACGATATCCCCGACAACGAAATCGTGTACATGTCCACCGGGTCGCAGGGCGAGCCCATGGCGGTCCTGAGCCGCATGGCGAACCTCGACCACGTGATCGAGCCCGGCGAGGGCGACACGGTCATCCTCGCCTCGAGCCTCATCCCGGGCAACGAGAACGCCGTGTACCGGGTCATCGATGGGCTCACGAAGCTCGGCGCGAACGTGGTGCACAAGGCGAACGCGAAGGTGCACGTGTCCGGTCACGCGGCCGCTGGCGAGCTCCTGTATTGCTACAACATCCTGCGCCCGAAGAACGTCATCCCCGTGCACGGCGAGTTCCGTCACCTGACCGCGAGCGCCCAGCTCGCACACCAGACCGGCATCGCCGAGGCCGCGACGTTCATCATTGAGAACGGCACGTCGATCGACCTCAAGGACGGCGAGGCCTGGGCATCGGGCCAGCTCGATCTCGGCTTCGTGTACGTTGACGGTTCGTCGGTCGGCACGATCACCGACGCCGACCTCAAGGATCGCCGCGTGCTCGGCGAGGAGGGATTCGTCTCGGTCATCGTCGTCATGGACTCGAAGACGGGGCGCATCATCACGGGCCCCGAGATCCACGCGCGCGGCGTCGCCGAGGACGAAGGGGTGTTCGACAAGATCAAGCCCAAGATCATCGCCGCGCTCGAAGAAGCGGCCGAGAAGGGGGTGCGGGACAATCACGCCCTGTCGCAGACGATGCGTCGCACGATCGGACGGTGGGTGGGCCAGCGCCTGCGTCGCCGCCCGATGATCGTGCCGCTCGTGATCGAGGCGTGATCGCCGCTATCTGACAGCGATCGGGGCCTCCCGTGCGCGTCCTCCCTGTGTTCGTCGGGGGTCGGACGTACCGTAGAGCCCATGGCCCGCTCGTCAACCGCGCCCAAGAAGAACGCGCAGAACGAATCGCGCGCCTCCGCACGAGGCGCGTCGAAGCGATCTGCGCCCGCGCCCAAGAACCACATCGACGATCCCGATCGGCCGGCCGTGCCCGTGCGTGCCTGGAACGGCATCGCACGGGCTGTCGGTGGCCTGTTCCGTGCCTTCGGCTCGGAGACGCTCGCGAAAGATGACCGTCGCGACGGCTTCCCGCTTCTGCTGGTGCTGCTCGCGGTGGCCGGGGCCGTCACGGAATGGTTCTTCATCGGCAACGAGGTGGCCGCCGCCATCAGCGCGTACACGTTCGGCGGGCTCATCGGCCGCACGGCGTTCGTCTTCCCCGTGCTGCTCCTGCTGCTGGCGGGCTGGCTGTTCCGTCATCCGGCGACGGTCAACGACAACGGCCGCGTCGGCATCGGCTTCGCGCTGCTGACGATCTCGGTTGCGGCCATCTGCCATCTCGCGCTGCTGCGGCCCGCGCCTGTCGAAGGCATGCCGTCGCTCAGCGAGTCCGGCGGCCTGTTCGGCTGGATGATCGGCGAGCCGCTCGGCCTCCTCGTGACGCCGATCGGCGCCTACGTCGTGCTCGGTGTGTTCATCGCGCTGAGCCTGTTGATCATCACGAAGACCCCGCCGAACCGCATCGGCCGTCGCCTGCGCGACCTGTACACCTGGATGTTCGACGCCGAGCCGGTCGAAGAGTCGACCTCCGACGACCAGACGGCGACGAAGGTCCTCGACGAGAAGCCGGCGCGGAAGCGTCGCGGTCGCAAGAAGAACGACGACGAGCAGCTGTTCGACGGCGCGGACGAGCTTCCGTGGTGGCGACGCAACGCGTCGGGCCGAGAAGAGGACGTCGACGGCGTCGCGGATCCGCAGCAGCTCACCGAGCTGCTCGGCGAGCAGGATGACCGCGGCTACGACCAGTCCGTCGTCGAGATCGACGACGCGACCACGGCTGATCAGGCCACGCAGGTGCTCGACGACCCGGCGCTTGCCCGTCTGCGTGCGCAGAGCGGCGAGGATGCCCACCTCGGTCTCGTCGGCGACGGCGACGAGGGTCTCGACGGCGAGCTCGGCGGAATCTCCGGGTTCGGCACGGATGGCCCGGGAGCGCGCGGTCCGCAGCCGCCGGAGTCGCCGTACGTGCTGCCGTCGCCGGCCTCGCTCGCGGCCGGACCCCCTGCGGTCGTGACCTCGGAGGCGAACGACCGGATGGTCGCGCAGATCGAGAAGGTATTCGAGGAGTTCAAGGTCAACGCGTCGGTGACCGGTTTCTCGCGTGGCCCGACGGTGACGCAGTACGAGGTCGAGCTCGGCCCCGGCGTCAAGGTCGAGAAGATCACGCAGCTGTCCAACAACATCTCCTACGCGGTCGCATCGAACGACGTCCGGATCCTCGCACCGATCCCCGGTAAGAGCGCGATCGGCATCGAGATCCCCAACACCGACCGCGAGACGGTCGCGCTCGGCGACATCCTGCGTTCGCCGGCGTCGCAAAAGTCGACGCACCCGTTGACGATCGGCGTCGGCAAGGACGTCTCGGGCGGCTTCGTCATCGCCAATCTCGCGAAGATGCCGCACCTTCTCGTCGCCGGCTCGACCGGATCCGGTAAGTCGAGCTTCGTCAACTCGATGATCACGAGTCTGCTCATGCGCGCCAAGCCGAGCGAGGTGCGCATGGTGCTGATCGACCCGAAGCGCGTCGAGCTCACGAGCTACGCGGGCGTACCGCACCTGATTACGCCGATCATCACGAACCCGAAGAAGGCGGCCGAAGCGCTGCAGTGGGTCGTGAAGGAGATGGACATGCGGTACGACGACCTCGCGTCGTTCGGATACCGCCACATCGACGACTTCAACCGCGCGGTCGTCGCGGGTGAGATCGAGCTTCCCGCGGGATCCGAACGCGTCCTCAAGCCCTACCCGTACCTGCTCGTCGTCGTCGACGAGCTGGCCGACCTCATGATGGTCGCACCGCGTGACGTCGAAGACTCGATCGTGCGCATCACGCAGCTCGCGCGCGCGTCCGGAATCCACCTCGTGCTGGCGACGCAGCGACCCTCGGTCGACGTCGTGACCGGGCTCATCAAGGCCAACGTGCCCTCGCGCCTCGCATTCGCGGTGACGAGCGTGACCGACTCCCGCGTCATCCTCGACGGTGCGGGCGCCGACAAGCTCATCGGGCAGGGTGACGCGCTGTTCTCCCCGATGGGGTCCGGCAAGCCGTTCCGACTCCAGGGCGCGTGGGTGACCGAGAACGAAATCGATTCGGTCGTCAAGCACGTCACCGGCCAGGCGCGTCCGGAGTATCGGGCGGACGTCGCGGAGGCGATCGAAGCACCGAAGAAGGAGATCGACGAAGACATCGGCGACGATCTCGAGGTGCTGCTCGCGGCGACCGAGCTGATCGTCTCGAGCCAGTTCGGTTCGACGTCGATGCTGCAGCGCAAGCTCCGCGTCGGCTTCGCGAAGGCCGGTCGGCTCATGGACCTGCTGGAGTCGCGCGAGATCGTCGGCCCCTCCGAGGGTTCGAAGGCGCGAGACGTCCTGGTGGCGCCGGATCAGCTCCCGAACGTCCTGGCGCGATTGAAGGGCCAGCAGCCGCCGGCCGCGGCGCCCTCAGCAGCCTCCGCACCGGAGGCAGACGACATGCCGCAGACGGCCCCCGTCCCGAGCGCAGAGACCGACCCGATCGAGGCGCAGTTCGACGGCATGCCGACGGTCGAGGTCAGCGACGACGAGGACGCCTGGGGACTCACGGGTCGCGACTGACAGACTGTTCCCATGGCGATCCACCCCCAGCTTCCGAACGCGATCACGATCGTTCGGATACCGCTCGCGGTCCTCTTCTTCGTCCTCCTGCTCATCGGCGGATGGCTGGGGGAGACGCAGTTCGGCGTCCGAATCGCGGCCGCTGTCCTGTTCATCGTCGCGATCTCGACCGACTGGGTCGACGGTTGGCTCGCCCGCCGCCACGACATCGTCAGCGACTTCGGCAAGCTCTGGGATCCGATCGCTGACAAGCTGTTGACCGGATCGGCCTTCGTCGGCCTGGCGATCCTCGGTGAGATCCCTTGGTGGATGGTCGTCGTGATCCTCGTCCGGGAGTGGGGCATTACCGTGCACCGCCTCGTCGTGCGGCGATCTCACGTGGTCGCGGCGGCCTGGATGGGCAAGGTCAAGACGGCGCTCCAGGGCGTCGCGCTGTCGTGGGCGCTCCTTCCGCTCCACCCGGTCATCGGGATCGACGCGTGGGCGGTGACGACCTCGGTGCTCATGTGGGCCGTGGTGCTTCTCACCATCGCAAGCGGCATCGACTATGTCATCGCGCAGGTCCGAGGGGCGCGGTCCGCGACATGACGGATCCGCTCCCGGATGCCCGCGCGCTGCTCGCGCTGCTCGCGGAGCGGGACTGGTCGATTGCGACGGCCGAATCGTTGACGGGCGGCCTCTTGGCGAGCGCGCTCGTCGACGTGCCCGGCGCGTCGGCGAGCATGCGCGGCGGCGTCATCGCGTATGACACGGAGCTGAAGCGCCAGCTGCTCGGCGTCGATGCCGAGCTGCTGCGCACGCGCGGGCCCGTGGACGCGGACGTCGCGCGGCAGATGGCCGGCGGGGTGCGTCGCGCGCTGGAACTCGACGGACGCCCCGCCGATGTCGGCCTTGCGACGACGGGCGTGGCGGGACCGGGTCCGGCCGACGGGCATCCCGCGGGGACCGTGCATGTCGCGGTCGCGACACCGCACGGTGTGCGCACTGTACGCGAGGTGCTCGAGGGCGACCGCGCTCAGATCCGCCGGGCGTGTGTCGCGCTCGCGCTCCGCCTGGCAATCGACGCCGTGCGGGAATGAACCAGCTGTGAGAACAGTTTCATCGACGTAACCGTTCACCGAATCGTGCCTCAGGCGGTCGATCCTCGATTAACCTGGTATCAGACGGTCCGCCGATCAGGCGGACGACGATTCGAGAAACGCGAGAGACAGGAGGGGCCGCCATGATCCTGGTACGTCAAGAGATCGGCGACGTGCTTCGCGATTTCCGACAGCAGCAGGGGCAGACGCTCCGTCAGGTAGCGAGCAGAGCGAGTGTTGCGCTCGGATATCTCAGCGAGGTCGAACGCGGCCAGAAGGAGGTCTCGAGCGAGATCCTCGCTTCGGTGACCGAGGCGCTGGGTGTGTCGATGGCTGAAGTGATGCGCCGCGTGGGCGACCGCCTTGCGGTGCTCGAGGGCATCGAGGATGCGTTCCCGGACGTCGTGCCCGACGATCTTGTGGCCGAGGTCGAACCCGAGCTGTCGCTGCGATGATTGCGCGCGCATGAGGCGCAGCGAATTCCTTCGCGCGGTCGATCAGCATTTCGGCGCGCGTGCCAGCTGGATCCTCGACGATCTGGTGCTCCCCGGTCTCAACCGCACAGCCGCAGAGGCGCTCGATGGCGGCACCCCTCCGCGCGACATCTGGACGGCGCTGTGCGAAGAGACCGACCTTCCCGCGTCCGCACGGTACGGCGTCGGGCTGCGCCAGGCGAAGAGCGGTTGACGCCGCGCGTTCGAACCTGAGTTCGATCTTCGGCGCGTCGCTGTCGAAGATTCGTTCTAACGCGCGTAGTCTCGTGCACAACGTGGAATCTGTACGACTCGTCCACATTCCGGCAGGCCCCGGCTTCGTTTGTCAGTGGTCATCCGTAACGTGACGAGTGGCAGCAGACGCCACGCGCCCTGTCGAAGAATCCGCCCCTCCGAGGCGGGTCACGACAGCCTTTGGGCGGCAGTACACGAGCGGAGAAGGAGTCCACCATGGCAACAGCAGCAGACCGCGAGAAGGTCCTCGAAACGGCCCTCGCCCAGATCGATCGCCAGTTCGGCAAGGGAACCGTCATGCGCCTGGGCAGCGAAGAGCGCGCCCCGGTCGACGTCATCCCCACGGGCTCCATCGCCCTCGATGTGGCGCTCGGCGTCGGCGGCCTTCCGCGAGGCCGCGTCGTCGAGATCTACGGCCCGGAGTCGTCGGGTAAGACGACGCTGACGCTTCACGCGATCGCGAACGCCCAGGCCGCTGGCGGCATCGCGGCCTTCGTCGACGCCGAGCACGCGCTCGACCCCGAATACGCACAGAAGCTCGGCGTCGACATCGACGCGCTGCTCGTCTCGCAGCCCGACACGGGTGAGCAGGCGCTTGAGATCTCCGACATGCTCATCCGCTCCGGCGCGATCGACCTCGTCGTCATCGACTCGGTGGCGGCACTCGTTCCGCGTGCCGAGATCGAGGGCGAGATGGGCGACTCCCACGTCGGTCTGCAGGCGCGACTGATGTCGCAGGCCCTGCGGAAGATCACCGGTGGGCTCAGCCAGACCAAGACGACCGCGATTTTCATCAACCAGCTTCGCGAGAAGGTCGGCGTGTTCTTCGGCTCGCCCGAGACGACGGCCGGCGGTAAGGCGCTCAAGTTCTATGCGTCGGTCCGTCTCGACATCCGCAGGATCGAGACGATGAAGGAAGGCGCGGAGGCCATTGGAAACCGCACGCGCGTCAAGGTCGTCAAGAACAAGATGGCGCCGCCGTTCAAGCAGGCCGAATTCGACATCCTGTACGGCACGGGCATCTCGCGCGAGGGGTCGCTGATCGACTTCGGCGTGGAGCACGGCATCGTCAAGAAGTCGGGCTCCTGGTACACGTACGACGGCGACCAGCTCGGCCAGGGCAAGGAGAACGCTCGTCGGTTCCTCAAGCAGAACACCGATGTGGCCCAGGAGATCGAAGACAAGATCAAGGTCAAGATCGGTCTCCTCAAGGACCCGGAGGCGGCAGCGGAGGCTGAGGCCCCGGTCGACGACATCGCGGCACGCCGAACGGCCTGAGCTGATCATGTCTGACCACGACACGGACGGGGGCGAGCGTCTCGCCCCTGTCGTGCCCCTGTTCGGTGGGACGGTGCCGGATCGCCCCGTTGCCGGCGCTGACGAGGCGCCTGACGTCGGTTCGGACGGCGCTGACGATTGGCACACGACGTGGCGCGGCGCCGCCGCCGCGCCCCCCGTGGCCGACGAGCAGGCCGCGCCGGCCGACGATATCGATGACGAGAGCGACGGCGACGGTGACGAATCGCAGGTGATCGCCGACCGCGCGACGCGGCGGCTTGAGCGCGCGCTGGCCGCACGCGGCATGTCCGAACGCGAAGCACGTGATCGGCTGCGGCGCGACAACGTCGAGCCGCACGCGGTCGAGGACATCATCGACCGTCTGCTGCGCGTCGGTGCGATCGATGACGATCGTCTTGCCGAGCAGCTCCTGCACGCCGCGCTCACGCGCAAGAACCAGGGACGGCGTGCGATCGCGCAGGCGCTCGCGAAACGGGGCATCGCGCGCGAATCTATCGATGCGGCGCTCGAGGATCTGCCAGATGACGACTACGAGCGCGCGCTGGAGTTCGCCCGCGGGAAGGCGCCGCAGCTGGCGCGATTCGATCACGAGACGGCGCTGCGTCGTCTCGTGGGGCAGCTCTCGCGGCGTGGGTTCGGAGGGTCGCTCGTGATGAGCGTCGCGCGGCAGGCGCTCGACGAGGCACAGTCGGGCACGGCATCGGTGCGCTTCCGGTAGGTGACGGCGCGCGGTGTCGCAGCATTACGTAGAATTGCAGGCGTTATGACCACGCCATCCAGCGCACCGACGCTCATCGACACCTCGCCCGCAGCGTTCGACGAGACGGGCCGTGCACGCTCCTACGAGGTGCGGACGTTCGGCTGCCAGATGAACGTGCACGACTCCGAGCGTCTGTCTGGCTCGCTGGAGAGCGCCGGGTACGTGCCCGTGGACGCGGGGGAAGACGCCGATGTCATCATCATCAACACGTGCGCTGTCCGCGAGAACGCTGCCGGAAAGCTCTACGGCACCCTCGGGTACCTGAAATCGAAGAAGGACCGTCACGAGGGAATGCAGATCGCCGTCGGCGGCTGCCTCGCGCAGATGGACAAAGACGCCGTCTCCGAGAAGGCGCCCTGGGTGGATGTCGTTTTCGGTACGCACAACATGGGGTCACTTCCGCAGCTGCTCGAACGGTCGCGCCACAACGAGCAGGCCGAACTCGAGATCCTCGAATCGCTCGAGGTGTTCCCCTCGACGCTTCCGACGAAGCGCGAGTCGCACTACTCCGGCTGGGTGTCGATCTCGGTCGGCTGCAATAACACCTGCACCTTCTGCATCGTGCCGAGCCTGCGTGGCAAAGAGAAGGACCGCCGCCCCGGCGACATCCTCGAGGAGATCAAGCTGCTCGTCGACGACGGCGCGATCGAAGTCACGCTCCTCGGACAGAACGTCAACACGTACGGCGTCGAGTTCGGTGACCGCCACGCCTTCAGCAAGCTCCTCCGCGCCTGCGGCGAGATCGACGGCCTGGAGCGCGTGCGCTTCACCAGCCCGCACCCGGCGGCATTCACCGACGATGTGATCGACGCGATGGCGGAGACGCCGAACGTCATGCCGCAGCTGCACATGCCCCTGCAATCGGGCAGTGACAAGGTTCTGAAGGACATGCGGCGCTCGTACCGCTCCAAGAAGTTCCTCGGCATCCTCGACCGCGTGCGTGAGCGAATGCCCGAGGCGGCGATCACGACCGACATCATCGTCGGGTTCCCGGGGGAGACCGACGAGGACTTCGAAGACACGCTGCGCGTCGTCGAAGCGGCTCGCTTCGCCAGCGCCTTCACGTTCCAGTATTCGATCCGGGAAGGGACTCCGGCGGCCACGATGCCCGACCAGATCCCGAAGGAGGTCGTGCAGGAGCGCTACGACCGCCTGATGGCCCTGCAGAAGCGCATCACGCTGGAGGAGAACGAGAAGCAGCTAGGTCGCACGCTCGATCTGCTTGTCTCGACGGGCGAAGGCAAGAAGGACGCCGCAACGCACCGCCTCACGGGCCGCGCGGAGGACAACCGCCTCGTGCACTTCGCCGTCCCCGAAGGGAGCGAGACCCCGCGTCCGGGCGACGTCGTGACCGTTACTGTGACGCATGCCGCGCCCTCGCACCTTCTCGCCGACAGTATCGATGGTTCCCCGCTCATCATCCGCCGCACGCAGGCAGGCGATGCCCACGACCGCCGCCAGTCCTCATCGTGCGCCGTGCCGGCGACCGGCGGCGCAACAGCCGACGGCGCGGTGAGCCTCGGCCTGCCGACGTTGCGCGCCGGGGCCTGACGGTGTCCGCCGATGCCCGCCTCTGGGCGATCGTCGGCGCGACCGGGACGGGGAAGAGCTCGCTCTCTCTCGGTCTCGCCGAGAGTCTCGCCGCACGAGGAGAAGCCGCCGAGGTCATCAACGCCGACGCGATGCAGCTGTATCGCGGCATGGACATCGGTACGGCGAAACTGTCGGCCCATGAACAGCGCGGCATCCCGCACTACCTGTTCGACGTGCTGGACGTCACCGAGGAGGCGGCGGTCGCCGACTATCAGACGCGTGCCCGCGGGGTGATCGATGACATTCTCTCGCGCGGTCGTCACGCGATCCTCGTGGGTGGGTCCGGGCTGTACGTCTCGAGCGTCATTTACGACTTCCGCTTCCCGCCCCGCGACCCCGAGCGCCGCGTCGCACTCGAGGGCCGCTTGGCCGCTGAGGGCATCGGCTCGCTCTACGCCGAGCTCCGCGAGCGCGACGCCGCCACCGCCGAGCGGATCGATCCGCGGAACGAACGTCGCGTCGTTCGCGCGCTCGAGGTGCTCGATCAGGGCGGCACGGGCCACGGCGCCGCCCTCCCCGCCGAACCCCGGGCCTGGCGTGAGACCGACCTCGTGGGTCTCGCCATGGAACGCGCACAGCTCGTCGAGCGCCTCGACGCGCGCGTAACGCAGATGTGGGCCGACGGCATGCTCGCAGAAACCGCCGAACTCCGCGACCGCGGCCTCGAACGGGGCAAGACCGCCAGTCGCGCGATCGGTTACGCTCAGGCGCTCGACCAGCTCGCCGGAAACAAGACCGAGGACGAAGCTATCGCGGAGACCCAGGCGCTCACGCGCCGCTACGCGCGTCGCCAGGTCAGCTGGTTCAAGCGATACGCCGACGTTCGTTGGTTCGATGCGGGGGCCGTATCCGCGCGTGATGTGCTCGGGTAGTTCTTTGCGGTCGTGACGTGTCGCTCCGCGATCGTGCCCTCGCCGACGCGATCCCGCGAACCCGCTGCGCGGCTCCGCCCGCCAGGCCCGAGCCAGCGTCGGCGAGGGCACGATCGCTGTGCTCCGTGACACCGTGCAACGCAGCGTGCGAGACGAGCGCGCTCAACGACCGACGAGGCCAGCTTCGTAGGCGAGGATCACGAGCTGGACGCGGTCGCGCGCCCCGAGCTTCTGCAGGATCCGCCCGATGTGGGTCTTGACCGTCGAGATCGACAGGAAGAATTTCTCGGCGAGTTCATCGTTCGTCAGCCCCGCGCCGATCGCGACGAGGATTTCGCGCTCACGCGGGGTGAGGACGGCGAGGCGTTCATCGTCGGCGGTGGTCCGCTCGGGCGCTGAGACGAACTGCTCGATCATCCGGGCCGTGACGCGCGGTGCGAGCGCGGCGTCTCCGGAATGCACCGCCCGAATCGCCCCGAGCAGCTCGGGCGGCCGAGCGTCCTTGAGGAGGAAGCCGCTGGCGCCGGCGCGGAGCGCGCCGAAGGCGTACTCGTCGAGATCGAAGGTCGTCAGCACCAGGATCTTCGGGGCGTCATCGCGCGACGTGATGCGGTCCGTCGCGGCGATGCCGTCGAGGCCGGGCATGCGCACGTCCATGAGCATGATGTCGATGCCGCCGGCCTCGGCGAGCTCCACGGCCGCGTGCCCGTCGTCGGCCTCAGCGACGACGTCGATGTCGGGCTGCGCCTCGAGCATCATGCGCAGTCCCATCCGCACGAGTTCCTGATCATCCGTGATGGCGACGCGGATCACCGCAGCCTCGGTCATGTCGTTCCCTTCGTGCTGAGCGTCACGCGGACGCGCCAGCGCCCATCCGGGCGCGGCCCGGCTTCGACCGTACCGTCGTGCAGAGCCGCACGCTCGCGCATTCCCACGAGACCACGCCCCGTGCCATCAGCAGGGGGCGAGGCCGCCGTCGTTTCGTTGTCGATGGTGAGCGTGATCGTGCCGTCGATGTTCGTGGCGGTGACGTCCACATGGCGCGTGTGCGGAGCGTGGCGCAGCACGTTGGTGAGCGACTCCTGGACGATGCGGTACGTGGTCAGGGCGACGCCGCCGCCGGACGGGATGGGGTCGCCCTCACCATGCCAGCGCACGGGGAGTCCGGCGTCGCGGAACTGCGACACGAGGGTCTGGATCGACCCGTTCACGGGCAGCGGGGCGAGTTCAGCGGGGGCGTCGGGTGCGCGCAGCACGCCCAGCAGACGTCGCATCTCGGCAAGCGAGTCGCGCCCCGTGTCGGCGACGCGACGCATGGCCGCGGGCGCCCGATCCGATCCGGCCTCGGCCTGTGCCGCCGCCCCCTCGCTGAGCGTGATCATGACCGTGAGGCTGTGCGAGACGATGTCGTGCATCTCACGCGCGATGCGGGTGCGTTCCTCGCTCACCGCGAGCTGTGCGCGCTGGTCGCGCTCGCGCGCGAGGTCTTCGGCGCGAGCGATGAGGGCGCGCTCGTAGCGGCGCCTGCCGCCGACCCAGAGCCCGACAAGCGTCGGAACGATGAATGCCGACGCCGCCTGCAGGAAGAAGGCGACCACCTGGATCCAGACGGCCGGGGCCGCGGCGTCCGGCGCGAAGTCGAGCGAATCGGTGTTGTCGATGAGGAAGGTGACGAACCACACGAGTGTCGTGAGCGCGAAGCCGATCCACGCCTGTTTGGAGCGCGCGAAGACCGCGAGAGAGTACAACGCGACCCAGGCCGAGAGCACCCCGAGGGGCTCGCCGACGACCGGTATCGCGCCGGTGATGATCGCGATCACGAGCAGTACGAACGGGATCCGGCGTCGGAGGAGTGTCGCCGCGAAGAGCGCGGCGGCGCACACGAAGCCGACCGGGAGGAGTGGCCACTCACTGACGGTGGCCGCCATGATGGGGATCAGTGCCGCCGGTATCAGAACGGTGACCGTCGCGATGACGATGTCGACCGTGCGCGGATGGCGGTCGATCCAGCGGCGGAAGAACCCGGGCGGACGCGGAAGCGCGAGCTCGCCCGACCCCTGTGCGGGGCCGGGCGAGGCAGGCGTGGTTCCGGTCACGTGTACGAACCTACGCGTCCCGGCGATTCATAATGGCCGCGCCACCGAAGAACGCGACGGCCGCCCAACCGACCGTCAGCGCGAGGTCTGTCCAGTACGCCGCGTCAACCCCGTTCGCGGCGAAGGCGAGGGACTGGCCGGTCGTGCCGAGAAGGAGCTCGGACACCTCCGCGCCCCATGCCCACGGGAGCGTCATCAGGATCGTCGGCACGACGAAAAGGAACGCGATCACCAGCGTCACCGTCCAGGTCTCCGAACGGAGCAGTCCGGCGATCCCGAGCGCGAACAGCGCCGTGCATGCGGTGAACAGCGCCGCTCCGACGATCGGCACGACCACGCCGACCAGCGCGTCATCGAGAGCGAGTGGGATCTCGAACGCGCCGTAGACGACGGCCGCGAGCGCGAAGGCGAGGGCGAACGCCACAAGCGACGCGACGAGCGTCGCGACGGTGACGACGGCGGCCTTCGCCGTGAACATCGGGAGCCGACGAGGTGCCGCCGACAGTTGCGTCCGCAGAGAGCCCGTCGAGTGCTCCTTCGCGAAGATCGATGCGCCGACGATCGTTGCGACGACGACGGAGAACATCGCGCCGTTGACCGCGAGCATCCCGGCAGGCGGGATCCACGCGAGCATCTCCTGTTGCTCGGCTGCCGAGGCTCCGGCGAAGTCGATGCCGTAGACCAGGGAGAACGCCGCTGCGGGGAGAAGGATGAGCGCGAAGCCGACGATGAGGGCGGCGTAGGTGCCGCGCAGACTGGTGAGGCCGATCCACTCGGCGCGGAGGAGTGAGCCGAAGCTCACATGAGATGTCGGGGTCCGGGTCGCGGTGCCCGGGAAAGCGACGGCAGTAGTCATGGTGAGAGTCCTTTTTCGTGTCGTGAAGACGTCAGGTGCGGGTTACGCGGCAACGGCCGTGCGGTCGGAGCGGTACTCGGTGGCGTCGTCCGTGAGAGCGAGGTACGCCTCCTCGAGCGAGGCGTTGAGGGGCGTCAGCTCGTGCAGGTCGAGGTTCTCGAGCGCCGCGCGTCGCGCGATGTGGGCGGGTGGCAGGCCGGCGATCTCGAGGGACTCGGCGTCCGTCTGCGTGATCGAGACGCCATCGGCTGACAAGATCGAGCCGAGCACGGTGGCGTCCGACACTCGAACGCGCGTTCGCTCCTGGCCCGCGCCTCCGAGGAACTGCGCGATCGGAGCGTCGGCGAGCACGCGGCCCTTGCCGAGGACGATGATGTGGTCGGCAGTCTGCGCCATCTCGCTCATGAGGTGAGACGAGATGAAGACGGTGCGACCTTCCGCCGCGCGTGCCTTCGCGAATCCGCGCACCCAGTGCACGCCCTCGGGGTCGAGGCCGTTGACGGGTTCGTCGAAGATCAGTACTTCGGGGTCGCCCAGCATCGTGGCCGCGATGCCGAGACGCTGATGCATGCCGAGGGAGAACCCGCCGATGCGGCGGCGCGCCACGGAGGCGATGCCGGTGAGTTCCAGCACGTCGTCGACGCGCGAGCGGGCGATGCCGTTCGTGGCGGCGAGGAGGCGGAGGTGGTCGGCGGCGCGGCGTCCGGGGTGGGCGGCCTTCGCATCGAGCAGGGCACCCGCCTGCCGCATGGGATCCGTGTGCTCGCCGAACGGCCGGCCGTTCACGGTGGTGGAGCCGTGCGTCGGGCGGTCGAGCCCCATGATCATGCGCATGGTGGTCGACTTGCCGGCGCCGTTCGGCCCGAGGAAGCCCGTGACCTGCCCGGGCTTGATCGTGAAGGACACGTCGTCGACGGCGGTGTGCGCGCCGAAACGCTTGGTGAGGTTCTGTGCGGTGATCATGTCTTCCATCATTCGCCGACATCAGGGGTGCCACATCGGCGGTCGGGATGATCCTCGGGGCCGGCTCGTCGTACCGGGGGACGACCCCGAGATCGGACCGTAGACTCGTCTGCATGCCCGAGATCGCGTTCACGAAAGGCCACGGCACCGGCAACGACTTCGTCATCGTCGCCGACCCGGATGGCGAGCGTGACCTGTCCGCCGATCAGGTCGCCGCGCTGTGCGACCGGCGCTTCGGGATCGGCGGTGACGGGTTCCTGCGGGTCGTCCGCTCGCGTGCGCTCGGCGCCGGATCCGCGACGCCAGAGGCCGAGTGGTTCATGGACTACCGCAACGCGGACGGGTCGATCGCTGAGATGTGCGGCAACGGCGTCCGGGTCTTCGCCCGCTACCTCCTCGACACGGGCCTCGCGACGCTCGCCGAGGGCGCCGCCCTTGCGGTTGGGACCCGGGATGGTGTGAAACTCGTGACCCGCAGCGGCGACGGGTTCGAGGCAGACCTCGGCACCTGGTCGTCGGACGGAGCGGATCCGCTCGTGCGCGCCCGAGGGCTGGACGTTCCCCGGCCCGGCATGAACATCGATCTCGGCAATCCCCACACGGTCGTGGCCCTCGCGAGCGAGGAGGAGCTGGATCAGCTCGACCTCACGGTCATCCCGCAGCTCGATCCGGTGCCCGCGAACGGCGCGAACGTCGAGTTCGTGGTGCCCTCGGACCCGCTTGTGACGGCGGGCGTCGGACGGATCCGCATGCGTGTGTTCGAACGTGGCGTCGGCGAGACGCTGTCGTGTGGCACGGGCACGGTCGCCGCCGCACTCGCCGTACGCAGTTGGGCGGGCGACGGTGCACCGGACCAATGGCGCGTCGAGGTGCCCGGCGGCACGCTCGGGGTGAGGATGTTCCAGGGCGCCGGCGGCGAACACGTCGCGCTCTCCGGTCCGGCGACGCTCGTCTTCTCCGGCACCGTATCGCTGGCCTGACGCCGGTTACAGCGGAGCGAGCGCGGCGCGAGCGTGCGAGACGACCGACTCGCGGATCGCGGTGAGTGCCTCCGAGGCGATGTTCCACTGCTGCCAGAAGAGCGGCTCGGTCATATCGGGTCCGCCGAGCGGAGCGAGTGTCCCCGCCTCGAGCGACGGCTGCGCTTGCGCGGGTGGGAGCATGCCCCAGCCCATACCGAGGCGCACCGCCGAGGCGTAGTCCTCTGAGGCCGGCACGTAGTGTCGCGGGGGAGTGTCGGCCTCGACGCCGTTGGCTCGGAGCCAGTCTGACTGCACATCGTCCGTGCGGTCGAACTCGATCACAGGAGCCGACACGAGCGCCGCGGGAGTGACGCCGCCGCGGAACCACCTCCGCACGAACGTCGGGGTCGCGACCGCGAGGTACTCGGTCGCGCCGAGAGGCGTGACGACGCAGCCCGCGATCGGCGTGCGCTGCGACGTGATCGCGGCCAGAGCGGATCCGGATTCCAGCAGCCGCGCCGTGTGATCCTCGTCTTCTCGCAGCAGTTCGAACGTGAGATCGTGCGCATGGGTGACCGCCTCGAGCGCCGGCAGCAGCCACGTGGCCAGTGAATCGGCATTAACAGCGATCGGCACGTGCATTCTCTCCTCGCGCTCGATCGCGAGCGCGACCGACGCGTCATGGCCGACTGCCGCGTACTGGCGGGCGAGACGGACGACGGTCGCGCCCGCCGGTGTCGCGCGGATGGGGCGCGACCGGATGATCAGCACCCGCCCCAGCTGCGATTCGAGCGCGCGCAGGCGCTGGCTCACGGCCGACGGCGAGACCTTGAGGCGCTGTGCCGCGCGCTCGAAGGATCCCTCATCGACGATCATCGCCACGGTTTCGGCGAGCTCCGGTGCGATCCACATTAGCGTTGCTTCACCATCCTGCAAATATCCGTATCTGCTTTGGATTGTCGCACGGATCCGCGAAGGATGGGGGCGTGTTCACCGCTCTCTTGGCCGGCCTCGGTCTGTGCCTGTCGATCATCGCCGCGCCCGGCGCACAGAACGTGTTCCTCCTGCGGGAGGGCATTCGTCATTCGGACGGCACCACGCGGCACCCGATCGTGCTCGCGATCATCTGCCTCGCGTGCGACGTCGTCCTCGTCTCCGCGGGGGTCGGAGGATTCGGCATCGTCGTCGAGGAGGTGCCGTGGCTCTTTGACGCCGCGCGCTGGGCCGGTGTCGTCTTCCTCGCCGGGTACGGCCTGCTCGCCGCATGGCGCGCGTTTCGCGGCGGATCGGCGATCGATGTCGGGGGAGAGGGCCACGCACGTGGCGGATCCGCGGAGGTGTCTGCCGACGCCGGCACGTTGTCGGAGGATCCCGCGTACGGGAACGTCGCGACCGCCACGATCGTCGCTCGCGCGCAGCGCACGCGCGGCACGCTGCTCCCGGCCGTGCTCACGTGTCTCGCCATCACGTGGCTGAACCCGCACACCTACCTCGACACCGTGCTCCTGCTCGGATCCATCTCCACCACCTACGGCGACGCGCGATGGTTCTTCGCGGTCGGCGCGATCCTCGGCAGCGCGGTGTGGTTCGCGGTCCTCACCTTCGGGGCGCGCGCCGCCGCTCGCTGGATGGGCTCGCCGCGTTCCTGGCGGATCCTCGATGCCGCCGTCGCGGTGCTGATGCTCGGCCTCGCCACCGCCCTCGCTCTCGGCTGAGCCACGGCCGGCCGGCCCCTTCGCCGAGCATCTCGAAATTCGCCGAGCATCTCGAGCAATTCGCGGATCCGGCCCATTGCGGCCGAATTTCCCGACGCTCGGCGAGCGGGAAGCTATCGATCGATGGTGATGACCTCGGGGAGACCCAGCGCACGCCAGTATGCAGAGGCCGCGTTGCCGGGTGAAACGATCCCGATGCGGACGAGCCACGCTGTGAGCACCATGCCGTGCGTTCCGATGATCAGATCGCCCTCGTGCCGTTCGACCGCCGCGTCGAACCGTGCGCCCGCCTTCGAGAACGACTCCCAGCCGTGATGCCGATCGTCTGTCTCGCCGCGGATCCACGCGTCACGACGTTCGCGAAAGCCCTCGTCGACGGCTTCCTTCCTCCGTGCCTCGCCGAAGTCCGGATCCACGATGACGTCGGCGACATCGTGACCGGTCATGAGGGCGACGGTTTGCGCGGCTTTGACCTCGTCGCTCGCGAGGATCGAACACGTGCCTCTCGACGACAGCGCCCTACCGAGCGCGGCCGCCCGCCCGGCTGTCGTGAGGCGCCAACGCGAGGGATCGGTGGCGGCATCGACCTCCGGCATCGTGTGACGCACGAGCGTGATGGTTCGCATTTCTCGATCGTCGCAGATCTCTACTGTGGCACCTCGCCGAGCATCTCGAGATTCGCCGAGTATCTCGAGTGCTCCGCCGATCCGGCCCGTTGCGGTCGAATTTCCCGACGCTCGGCGAAGCGGCCGTGTAGCGTTCGGCAGCCTGCCCGGCACTTCGCCGAGCCGTTGCGACTGAGCGGAGTCAGCTGGTCGCGATCGGACCGGTTCGCGGGTCGCTGTGGTGGCGCACCTTGATGACCCGGAACCCCTTCGCCGTCGCGTGGCGGCGGGTGGAGAAATCGGTGGTGAAGGTGGCCTCCATCCAGCGCTGCAGGGAGTCGCTGCCCAGGTTCTTCTGCACGACCAGGTATGCATCGCTCTTGCGATCGAGGCGCGGGATCCACGTCTCGAGGAGCTCATGCAGGGCCGGCTTGCCGATGCGGATCGGCGGGTTGGACCGGATCGTCCGAAAGGCGACGTCCGAAGGGATCTCATCGGCGGTGACGGCGCGAACATTGTCGAGGCCGAGCGCCTCGGCGTTGCGCCGTACGAGGTCGAGCGCGCGCTCGTTGACGTCGAGGGCCCAGATGCGTGCGTGCGGCGCCTGCATCGCGAGCGTCAGCGAGATGGCGCCCCAGCCGCACCCGAGGTCGAGGAAATCTCCGCCGGGCGGCGCATCGGGTGAGTTCGACAGCAGCACGTCGGTGCCCCGGTCGATGCGGTCGGGGCTGAAGACGCCGTTCGCCGTGGTGACCCCGACCTCGCGGCCATCGAGGGTCACACGGATCCGGCGGGTCTGTTCAGGGCTCGCGGGCGCCGCGCTGAAATAGTGATCCGCCATAGGCGGCGAGCCTACCGGAGCACGCGGCGTCGCGGTACCTGCCCCCGCGTGCCGTTCCCGCGCT
Source organism: Microbacterium faecale (assembly GCF_014640975.1). Classification (NCBI taxonomy): domain Bacteria; kingdom Bacillati; phylum Actinomycetota; class Actinomycetes; order Micrococcales; family Microbacteriaceae; genus Microbacterium; species Microbacterium faecale. Next base: position 32,725 of record NZ_BMHO01000002.1, on the reverse strand, counting down.
AAACTGGAGGGCTGACCATCCGCGAAAGGACCCTCGTGCCCGACACCACAGGCGCTGAGAACCACCCCGACATCGAGACCGACGACGTCGTCGAACGTGTCCTCGCCCGCGACCGTGCACGCGGCGAGGCGCGCATCTTCGGTGCCGCGCAGGCGCTGCAGCCCGACGATTCCATCGTCGTCGACGACGAGCAGTGGGATCTCGCCGACCGCCACGCGCTCCGCCGCGTCGGAGGTCTCTCCACCGAGCTCGAGGACATCACCGAGGTCGAGTACCGCCAGGTGCGGATGGAGAACGTCGTCCTCGTCGGCATCTACTCCACCGGCGCACAGGTCGACGCCGAGAACTCCCTCCGTGAGCTCGCGGCGCTCGCCGAGACCGCGGGATCCGTCGTCCTCGACGGTATGCTGCAGCGCCGTCCGAACCCGGATCCGGCGACCTATGTCGGTCGCGGCAAGGCCGAGGAGCTGCGAGACGTCGTGAACGCGGTCGGTGCGGACACCGTCATCGCCGACACGGAACTCGCGCCGAGCCAGCGTCGCGCGCTCGAGGACGTCGTCAAGGTCAAGGTGATCGATCGCACCGCGGTGATCCTCGACATCTTCGCTCAACACGCCAAGACCCGCGAGGGCAAGGCGCAGGTGGAGCTCGCCCAGCTCGAGTACCTGCTGCCGCGACTGCGCGGCTGGGGTGAATCGATGAGCCGCCAGGCCGGTGGCCAGGTCGGTGCCGCCGGCGCCGGCATGGGATCCCGCGGCCCGGGTGAGACGAAGATCGAGCTCGACCGCCGCCGCATCCGCACGCGCATGGCGGTGCTGCGCAAGCAGATCCGCAGCTTCGCGCCCGCGCGTGAGGCGAAGCGTGCGGAGCGCGGCCGCAACGCGATCCCGTCTGTCGCGATCGCCGGCTACACGAACGCCGGCAAGTCGAGCCTCCTGAACCGCCTCACGCAGGCGGGTGTGCTCGTGGAGAACGCGCTGTTCGCGACGCTCGACTCGACTGTGCGCCGCACGGAGACAGCCGACGGTCGCGTCTTCACGCTGGCCGACACCGTCGGGTTCGTGCGCAACCTGCCGCACCAGCTCGTCGAAGCATTCCGCTCGACGCTCGAGGAGGTGGCGTCGGCCGACGTCATCGTCCATGTCGTCGACGGCAATCACCCCGACCCGGCAGGCCAGCTGCAGACCGTCCGCGACGTGCTCACGGAGGTGGGCGCGCGGGCCATCCCCGAGATCGTCGTGTTCAACAAGATCGACCTCGTGGACGACTCCCAGCGGCTCGTCCTCGCGGGTCTCGCGCCGCGCGCGGCGTTCGTCTCCTCGCGCACGGGTGAGGGAATCGATCAGCTGCGGAGCCTCGTCGAGGACACTCTGCCGCGCCCCGAGGTCGAGGTGCGCGCGCTCATCCCGTACGGGCGGGGGGATCTGCTCGCGCAGATCCATGAGTCGGGGCAGTTCCTCGACCAGCGTCACGAGGAGCAGGGAACGCTGGTGCATGCGCGCGTCGGGCAGCGTCTTGCCGCGGAGCTCGGGCCCTTCCTCGCGGCCTGAGCACGCTCAGTCGAGCGTGATCGGATCCACGCCAGGCGCCTCGAAACCGAGCACCTGACCGAGGAAGGCGAGCTCGCTCTCGAAGCAGCGCACGATCGTCTCCGAGCGTCGGAATCCGTGACTCTCGCCCTCGAACAAGAGGTACGCGTGCGGCACCCCGTTCTTCGCGACCGCGTCCCGCAGAGCCTCGGACTGCGACGGCGGCACCACCGGATCCTCGCTACCCTGCAGGATCAGCAGCGGGGTGGTGAGCGTCTCGGGGCGTGAGAGGGGCGAGCGCACGATGTACTCCTGCTCGTCCTCCGGCCACGGCCCGACGAGGCCGTCGAGGTAGCGTGCCTCGAAGTCGTGCGTCTCGGCGAGCAGCATGCGCAGATCGGCGACTCCGTAGCGACTGATGCCTGCGGCGAAGACATCCGTGTCGGCGAGGGCGCACAGCACGGTCCAGCCGCCCGCGGATCCGCCCTTGATCGCGAGTCGCTTCGGATCCGCGCGCCCGGCTTCCACGAGTCCGTTCGCGGCGGCCGCGACGTCCTGCACGTCCGCGATGCCCCACGCGCCGTTGAGCCGCTCGCGGTAGGCGCGTCCGTAGCCGCTCGATCCGCCGTAGTTCACATCCAATACGCCGATGCCGCGGCTCGTGAAGAACGACGCATTCTGCGAGAGGTCGCCCGTGACGTGACCCGTGGGGCCGCCGTGCACGAGCACGAGAACCGGCGGCAGTTCTCCGGCAGGCGCGGTCGCGGCCGCGTTCGCCGGCGGATAGAAGAAGGCATGGACCGGACCCAGTGGACCGGGGAAGGTCAGCGGCTCGGCGACGGACTGCATGCCCGAGGAGAGATCGGCCTCGCCACCGCGCAGCGGTCGAAGGGAACGCGCGGACACGTCGAGCTCCCAGAGCCCGCCGGGCACCGTCGCTCCGCCGCCCGTCAAGAGCGCCGTGCGCCCACGCACGTCCTGGAGCTGGATGTCGCCCGTCAATGGCGTCTCGAGCTCGGTCACGATCCCCGACGTGGGCTCGACGAGCATGAGACGCGAGCGACCGTTCGTGACGACCGCGACGACGTTTCCGTCCTCGAGCTCGGCGAACCACCGCGACCCGAGGCTCCAGAGCGGGCCGCCGGTGTCGCCATCGACCGAGTAGATCGGCTCCGGAGCGCTCGTCGCGAGCCCGTCATCGAAGCGGATCCGGAAGAGGTTCCATCGCTGCGTCCACGTGCGGTCGGCGCGCGCGGCCGTCGTGGGCGGATCCTGGGTGAACAACAGCTCGTCGTCGCCGGTCCACTCCGGCTGCAGGGCCGAGACGTTCTCACCGCGGCTCGCTTCGCGCCCGCCGGCGAGGCATCGCCAGTCGGTGACTGTGCCGTCGTCGGCGAGCGTGCCGACGCGCAGCTCTGCGGCGTCCCATGGCATGTCGGGGTGGTCCCACGCGACCCACGCAAGGCGGTCGCCCCGCGGGGAGGGGAAGGCGAGGAAATCGCTTCCCGCGACGACTGACGTAATGGCGACCGGATCCGTGGCGCCGGAAGCGTCGAGAGGGATGCGGACGATCTCGCGTCGCGGGGTCTCGTGCGGGCGCTCGTGCGTCTCGCGCACGGCCCACAGTGCGTCATCGGCCCACACGAGATCGCCGTGCACGAATCGTGAGTCTGCGGGCGTCAGCGGGGCAGGCTCGACGCCGGGCGCGGCCAGGTACACGCGCTGATCGCTCTGCTCGACGAAGACGAAGCGTCCCTGCTCCTGCGAGATGACGGTCCACGCACCTCCGCCGTACTCGTGCACGCGCGATCGCGCGCTCCACGGCGCAGGCAGGATCGGCGCATCGTGGCCGGATCCGAGGATCGCCGTACGCCCCTTCTCGGAAGGCACCGACTCGGCCCACCACACCTCGTCGGCGACGTACTGCGCGTGTCCCAGCCGAAGCGTGCCGAGCGGCATGTCCTCGGGATGGATCGGCGAGGGCCACGTGCCGTATGGGCGAGAGGTGAGATCAGCCATGTCTCCACGCTATGGCACGCGCCTGGCCGATCGCACCCGGGGCGCCGGGTTGTGGAGCCGTCGCGCGCTCGGAGCCTGCGCAGAGGCGAGCGATTGTGAGATATGCGCTATACGGCGCGCATCACGGCCACGATCTTGCCGAGCACGACAGCCTCATCGCCGAGGATCGGCTCGAACGCGGTGTTGCGCGGGAGGAGCCACACGTGCCCGTCGCGCTTGCGGAAGGTCTTCACTGTGGCCTCGCCATCGAGCATGGCCGCGACGATCTCGCCGTTCTCTGCCGTGTTCTGCGTGCGTACGACGACCCAGTCGCCGTCGCAGATGGCAGCGTCGATCATCGAATCGCCGGACACCTTCAGCATGAACAGCTCGCCATTGCCGACCAGTTGGCGGGGCAGGGGGAAGACCTCTTCGACGTGCTGGTCCGCCGTGATCGGCACGCCGGCCGCGATCTGGCCGACGAGTGGCACCATCGCCGCGTCCCCGACGGCCGGAGCCGCGTCGGCCGGGCTCTCGGTCGATGTGCCGGGAAGCTCGACGAGTACCTCCATCGCGCGCGTCTTGCCGGGGTCGCGTCGGAGATAGCCACTGAGCTCGAGCTGACCGAGCTGGTGAGTGACACTCGACAGCGATTTGAGGCCCACTGCGTCGCCGATCTCGCGCATGCTCGGCGGATAGCCGTTCACCTGGATCGAGCGCTGGATGACTTCGAGGATGGCGATCTGCTTCTCGCTCAACTGTTTGCGACGGCGCCCCCTCGGGGCGGTCTGCGGGGTGATGTCGGCGCTCATCCGCTCGTTCCTCTTCGAATGTCAGTGGTTGCTGGTGAGGTGTGCTGCGTGAAGGAGACGCTACCGGAAACGGGGCGATCTTCGGGAGATTTGTTCGAGTGTGTCGCCAATTGATCTCCGGATTATTCGAAAAACCGCTTGACGGATTCGAACATTCGAAGATACATTCGGTACATCAATACGAGAGAAGGTCATCTGATGAGCACGGTTACCCTCACGGCACCCGCGTCGCACATTCCGGCCACCCGCACGCGACTGCGTCTCACGACGCGCGGTCGCCGCGTCCTCGCATCGCTTGCCGCCCTTCCCATCGCCGCGGCGGTCGCCGTCGGAATCATCGGCGGCGGGTCCGCCGTTGGGTCCGGAGACGGCGGCGCTCCGGCGGGAACGTTCGACACCGTGACCGTCATGCCGGGGGACTCCCTGTGGTCGATTGCCCAGAGCGTCGCGCCAGCGCAGGACCCGCGTGACGTCGTTGCCGAGATCAGTTCGCTGAACCAGCTGTCGAGCTCGGGCGTCGACGCGGGCCAGAAGCTCTCCATTCCGGCGGCTTACTCGACCGGAAGCTGACCACACGGTCGTAGCATGGAGGGGTGACCGCGACACTCGACGACCTCCCCATACGCGACGACCTCCGGGGCCAGCGCCCGTATGGAGCTCCGCAGGCGCCGCTTCCCATCGCACTCAACGTCAACGAGAACACTCACGTGATCTCCGAGGATGTGGCCGATGACATCGCCGGATCGATCGCGAAGACGATCTCCGAGCTGAACCGGTATCCCGACCGTGAGTTCACCGACCTGCGCGAGGCGTTCGCCTCCTACCTCGGTCACGGACTGACTCCCGAGCAGATCTGGGCGGGCAACGGCTCGAACGAAGTCCTCCAGCAGGTGTTGCAGGCCTTCGCCGGACCGGGGCGCCGCGTCTTCGGCTTCTCGCCGACGTACTCGATGTATCCGCTGCTGACGCGCGGTGTGGGCGCCGAGTGGGTGGCCGGGTCGCGTGGCCCGCGCTACGAGATCACACCCGAGGACGCCGCGGAGCAGGTGCGCGCGGCCGACGCGGACGTCGTGATCCTCTGCGCGCCGAACAATCCGACCGGTACACCGTTGCCGATCGAGGTCGTCGAGAGCGTCTATGAGGCCGCGCGGGGGATCGTCGTCGTCGACGAGGCATACTTCGAGTTCGCGCCGTCCGAGGCGCCGTCGGCACTCACCCTTCTTCCCGGACGGGAGCGACTCATCGTGTCTCGCACGATGAGCAAGGCGTTCGCCTTCGCGGGGGCGCGCGTCGGATACCTCGCGGCGGATGCCGCCGTCACCGACGCCCTGCGTCTGGTGCGCCTGCCGTACCACCTCAGTGCGCTCACGCAGGCGGCCGCGGTGGCCGCGCTGCGCCACAGCGACGAGATGCTGCGGACCGTGGACGACATCGTCGTGCAGCGCGATCGCATCTCGGCGACGCTTGAAGCGCTCGGCTACGACCCCTACCCATCCTGGAGCAACTTCGTCATGTTCGGCGGCGTCGAGGACCCGCAGGAGACGTGGCGCCGATTGTACGACCGGGGCGTGCTGATCCGCGACGTCGGCGTTGCCGGCCACCTCCGCGTCTCGGCAGGCACCGAGAGCGAGACGACCGCGTTCCTCGACGCCCTCGCGGCCGTCGGCGACGCCTGAGCGTCTAGGATTCGGATATGACCAACGCCCGCACCGCGCGCCGCACCCGCACCACGAGCGAGTCCTCGATCGAGCTCGAGATCAACCTCGATGGCACGGGTGCGAGCGACATCGACACGACGGTTCCGTTCTTCGACCACATGCTCACGGCGTTCGCGAAGCACTCGCTGACCGACCTCACCGTGCGCGCGACGGGCGACACGCACATCGACGTGCACCACACGGTTGAGGACACCGCGATCGTGCTCGGCGAGGCGATCCGCGAGGCGCTCGGTGACAAGTCTGGCATCTCGCGCTACGGCGACGCCCTCGTCCCGCTCGACGAAGCGCTCGCCCAGGCGGTTGTCGACATCTCGGGGCGCCCGTATCTCGTGCACTCCGGTGAGCCGGACGGATTCGAGCTGCACCTCATCGGCGGCCACTTCACCGGCTCGATGGTGCGTCACGCCTTCGAGGCCGTCACGTACCACGCTGGCCTCACGGTGCACGTCCGCGTGCTCGCTGGCCGCGACCCTCACCACATCGCGGAGGCCGAGTTCAAGGCGTTCGCCCGGGCGTTCCGTCAGGCGAAGGCGCTCGACGCCGCTGTTGATGGGATCCCGTCGACCAAGGGCGCCCTGTAATGGCCCAAGCCCCCGTCGTCGCGATCCTCGAATACGGGTCCGGCAACGTCCACTCTGCAGTCAAGGCGCTGGAGTCCGCGGGGGCGGACGCGCGTCTGACGCGAGACGCTGGTCTCATCGCAGCGGCCGATGGACTGCTCGTCCCCGGCGTCGGCGCGTTCAGTGCGGTGATGGACCAGCTGCGCGGCGTGCACGGTGACATGATGATCGAACGTCGTCTCGCCGGTGGCCGACCGGTGCTCGGCATCTGCGTCGGGATGCAGATCCTCTTCGAGCGCGGCACCGAACGCGGCGAGGGCGCCGATGGACTCGCACAGTGGCCGGGAGAGATTTCCGAGCTCGATGCACCCGTCGTGCCGCACATCGGGTGGAGCCGCGTCGAACCCGGCGCTGACTCTCGCCTGTTCGCGGGGATCGAGGACGAGCGCTTCTACTTCGTGCACTCGTTCGCGGCCCAGGACTGGACGCTCGAGGTCGACCCGCCGTTCCCGGAGCCCGCGGTGACGTGGGCGACCCACGGATCCCGTTTCGTGGCGGCGGTGGAGAACGGCCCGCTGACGGCGACGCAGTTCCACCCGGAGAAGTCCGGCGACGCCGGCATCGCGCTGCTGCGCAACTGGATCGAAACCCTCTGACCGGTGCACCCCGCTCGGATTGTGCGGAACCGGGAGAGCCGTCTAGCCTTAGCGATTGTGCATCCGCAGGAGATTCCCGCGGCGATCGAGGAGAGATGAACGACTTCGCTTCTACACCCGGCCTGACCCTCCTGCCCGCCGTTGACGTCGCAGACGGCAAGGCGGTCCGCCTCACTCAGGGCGAAGCGGGATCCGAGACGAGTTACGGAGATCCCGTCGAAGCCGCCGAGCAGTGGCGCGATCAGGGCGCCGAATGGATCCACCTCGTCGACCTCGATGCGGCCTTCGGGCGCGGTGAGAACACCGCGATCCTCCGCAAGGTGATCAAGCACATGAAGGGCATCAACGTCGAGATCTCGGGCGGCATCCGCGACGACGCGTCGCTCGAGGCCGCGCTGGCCTCCGGAGCGGAGCGGGTCAACCTCGGCACCGCCGCGCTGGAGAACCCCGACTGGACCGAAGCGGTCATCGCTCGCTATGGCGAGGCCGTCGCCGTGGGGCTCGACGTGCGCGGCACGACGCTCGCCGCACGCGGCTGGACGAAGGACGGCGGCGACCTCTGGGAGGTGCTCGATCGTCTCGAGCGCGCCGGATGCGCGCGCTACGTCGTCACCGATGTGACGAAGGACGGAACCCTTCGCGGCCCGAACATCGACCTGCTGAAGCAGATGACGGAGCGCACCGACAAGCCCATCGTCGCCTCCGGCGGCGTCTCGAGTCTCGATGACATCGTCGCGATCCGCGACCTCGTCTCCCATGGAGTCGAAGGCGCGATCGTGGGCAAGGCGCTCTACGCGGGTGCGTTCACGCTCGCCGAGGCACTGGATGTCGCCGGACAGTGATGGCAGCGACGCGCGGCCACTCCCGCCGCACCTCGCCGACTCGGCGGGGCAGCCGTGGGCGGGCCGTACGTTCCAGCAGAACCCGGCAGCCGGCGACGACGGATCCGCGGATCCCGCACTGTGGGCAGCGCTGACGCGATTCCGTGAGGGAACCGCGGAGATGACCGACGTCGTCGATGCGCTGCGCGAGGCACGCGTGCTGGTGCCGCTCGTCGCCGAAAAGGGCGAGGAAGGCGTCGGCCCAACCGGACTCACCGTCGACAAGACGCAGGAACTGTCCATCGTCACGGTGTGGGCACCCGACGGACGGAAGGTGCTTCCGGCCTTCAGTTGTGTAGAGACGATGCGCGCGTGGAATCTCCACGCGCGTCCGATCCCGGTCGCGGGCACGCGCGCGGCCCTCGCGGCCGCGGGGGAGGATACCGACCTCGTCGTGCTCGACCCGACGAGCCCGACGGAGTTCGTCGTGCGCCGCCCGGCGGTTTGGGCCATCGCACAGGATCAACCGTGGGTTCCCGCGTGGCTGAGCGAAGAGGTCGTGGGCGCATTCCACGCGTCGATCGGATCCGAGCTCGCCGTTCACGACCTGCGCGTCGAGCCCGGTGACCCCGAGGCGCGACTCCGCGGCCCCGAGGTCACCGTGACACTCACACTCATGCAGGGACTGGACCGCAGCGAGCTCGACACGGTGATGCAGCGACTCGCGAAGCGGTGGGCGGCCGACGACCGGATCGCAGTTCTCGTCGATTCCATGCAGGTCTCCCTTCGCTGACGCCCCGCTGAGGAGCACTGCGGCCGCTGGGGCGCGTCGCTAAACCTGGCACCTACTGCGCTGGCCGAGGCACGCCGTTGAGCAACGCACCCTAGGAGACGGGGCCCGTGAACTTCTCGCCCGGGCCCTTGCCGATGGGGTCGGGGATGGCGGAGATCTCACGGAAGCGCAGCTGCAGGGAGCGCAGCCCGTCGCGGATCGGACGCGCGTGCATGTCGCTGATCTCGGGTGCGGCGGCGGTGACGAGGCCGGCGAGGGCGTTGATCAGCTTGCGCGCTTCGTCCAGGTCGGTGAACCGCTCCGCATCGGGATCCTCGCCGAGCCCGAGCTTGACGGCGGCGGCGCTCATGAGGTGCACGCACCCCGACGCAATGACTTCGACGGCCGCGACGTCGGCGATGTCGCGGACGGCGTCGGTTGCCGCCGCAGCGCGCTGCTGCTCCTCCCAGTGAGCGTGACGCTCGGCGTCGAAGGAATGTGCGTGGTCGCCGGTCGTCGTGCTCATGAACTGCCTTCTGCTAGACTGTTGCGGGCTCCGAACCTTGTTCGGACGAAAGAGGATCTCCATCCCACCCGCGCTTGCCGTTCCAGGCTACCGGGTCCACATGACACTCCGCCCGCCGCAAGGTGGGTAGGGGCGGGCATCTGCTCGCCTGAGGGTGAAGGTGTGCGCGAGCGGTCTGTCGCGTCGCACGGGTGGCTGGTGATCTCTCTCCCGCCCGTGGCGCGATCCTCGCATCACGGTGGCTCATCGACTACCGCACACTAGGAGTTCCGCATCAGCGATCCCCGTATCAACGAGCGCATTCGCGTTCCCGAGGTCCGTCTCATCGGACCCGGAGGCGAGCAGATCGGCGTTGTCGCAAGCTCGGTGGCCCTGCGCCTCGCGCAGGAAGCCGACCTCGACCTCGTCGAGGTGGCACCCAACTCACGTCCTCCCGTCGCCAAGATCATGGACTACGGGAAGTTCAAGTACGAGACCGCGCAGAAGGCCAAGGAAGCACGCCGCAACCAGGCCAACACGGTCCTCAAGGAAGTCCGCTTCCGCCTGAAGATCGATCAGCACGACTATGAGACGAAGCGCAAGCGTGCTGAGGGGTTCCTCAAGGCCGGCGACAAGGTCAAGGCCATGATCCTGTTCCGTGGGCGCGAGCAGCAGCGTCCCGAGATGGGCGTTCGCCTGCTGATGAATTTCGCTGAGGAAGTTGCTGAGCTCGGAGTCGTCGAGTCGCGGCCGAAGATCGACGGGCGAAACATGGTCATGATCATCGCCCCGACGAAGAACAAGTCTGAGGCGAAGGCCGAGCAGAACGCACAGCGCGCGGCCAACAAGCGAGCAGCGCGCGACGCGAAGCACGCTGACAAGGAATCCGCGAGCGAGTAGTCACGCAGAATGTCTTCCCGCCGCATGTGCGGGCAGGACCCACGTCGCCTCCAGGGGCGCACACGTCAAGGAAAGAACAATGCCGAAGCAGAAGACCCACTCGGGAGCCAAGAAGCGCTTCAAGATCACCGGCAGCGGCAAGCTCAAGAAGCAGCAGTCGGGAATGCGCCACAACCTTGAGCACAAGTCGAGCCGCCGGACGCGTCGCCTGAACAAGGACCAGATCGTCGCCAGTTCCGACGTCAAGGCCGTCAAGAAGCTCCTCGGCCGCTGAGCCGCTCGAACCGAATTCGTTAAGGAAATATCATGGCAAGAGTCAAGCGCGCGGTAAACGCGCACAAGAAGCGTCGCGTCATCCTCGAGCGTGCCTCCGGCTACCGCGGTCAGCGTTCGCGCCTCTACCGCAAGGCCAAGGAGCAGGTCACTCACTCGCTCGTTTACGCGTACCGCGACCGTCGTAAGCGCAAGGGCGACTTCCGCCGCCTGTGGATCCAGCGCATCAACGCCGGCGCACGCGCGAACGGCCTGACGTACAACCGCTTCATCCAGGGCTTGAACGCCGCGGGTGTCGAGGTCGACCGCCGCATGCTCGCGGAGCTCGCGGTGAACGAGCCCGCGACGTTCGCGAAGCTCGTCGAGGTCGCCAAGGGCGCTCTGCCCTCCGACGTCAACGCGCCGAAGGCCGCGTAACCAGGTCTCACAAGAGGGGCGCTCCCGTTCGGGAGCGCCCCTCTTCGCGTCTCCGCGACGTGGTCGGTCTTCGTAGACTGGGGGGATGCTCGAGAACCCCCGCGCCGCGCGTGTCCGCACGATCCGCAAGCTCTCCCAGCGCAGTGTGCGCCGTGACACCGGGCGGTTCGTCCTCGAGGGCCCGCAGGCGGTTCGAGACGCGCTCACCGCCCGTCCCGACCTCGTCGAGCAGCTGTATACGACGCCGACGGCTCTCGAGAAGCACCGCGACATCCGCACACTCATCGATGACGCTGTGGCGGAGAACCCGGAGCTCGTGTGGGAGTACGCCGACGAGACCGTCATCGACGCGATGTCGGACACGGTGACGCCGCAGGGGGTCGTCGCCGTCGCGCGGCAGAACCCCACGGCGCTGAAGGACATCTTCGCAGGCGCCCCACGACTCATCGTGATCTGCGAAGAGGTGCGAGACCCCGGGAACCTCGGCACGATCCTGCGTGCGGCGGACGCGGTCGGCGCCGACGGCGTCGTGCTCACCGGTCGCACGGTCGATCCCTTCAACGCGAAAGTCGTGCGGTCGACAACGGGCTCGCTGTTCCACGTCCCGTTCGCCGTCGATGCGGATCTGGCGGATGTCGCCGGTCGCGCCCGTGCGGCAGGGCTCCAGGTCTTCGCCGCCGATGTGCGGGGAGAGGACCTGCTCGGCGCGCGCCGGGAGGGCGCACTCGAGAACCCCACGGCCTGGGTCTTCGGCAACGAAGCGCGGGGGCTCACGAGCGACGCCGTCGCCCTCTGCGACCGGTCGCTGAAGCTGCCGATCTATGGGCGAGCGGAGTCACTCAACCTGGCGACCGCCGCGAGCGTGTGTCTGTACGAGTCAGCGTTCGCGCATCGCGCTGCGTGACGGTCCGATAACGCTGAAGAATTCGTCGGCGCGGGAGCGTGGCGCGGCGGGGGATCTCAGTCTAGGCTGACCGCCATGGCAGAGCCGCTCGTTGTCATTGACCATGTCGAGAAGCACTACGGTGACTTCCACGCGCTGAAGGACATCAACCTCACCGTCGATCCGGGTGAGGTCGTCATCGTGATCGGGCCGTCAGGATCCGGTAAATCGACGCTGTGTCGGACGATCAACCGCCTCGAGACGATCACGAGCGGGTCCATCGCGATCGACGGCAAGGAACTTCCCGCGGAGGGCAAGGAGCTCGCGAAGCTCCGTGCTGAAGTCGGCATGGTGTTCCAGTCGTTCAACCTCTTCAGCCACCTCACGATCCTCGAGAACGTGACTCTCGGACCGATCAAGGTCAAGGGGATGAAGAAGGCCGACGCCGATAAGGAGGCGCGCCGCCTGCTCGACCGCGTCGGGATCGCGCATCAGGCCGAGAAGTACCCCGCTCAACTGTCGGGTGGCCAGCAGCAGCGCGTCGCGATCGCCCGCGCGCTGGCGATGCATCCCAAGATCATGCTGTTCGACGAGCCGACCAGCGCGCTCGACCCCGAGATGATCAACGAGGTGCTTGACGTGATGGTCGATCTCGCGCACGACGGCATGACCATGGTCGTCGTCACGCACGAGATGGGCTTCGCTCGCAAGGCCGCCGACCGCGTGGTCTTCATGGCCGATGGCGAGATCGTCGAACAGGCGAAGCCGGAAGACTTCTTCACCAACCCGCAGTCGTCACGCGCGAAAGACTTCCTCTCGAAGCTGCTCACGCAATGACCCCACGGCGCCATGCATCACACACAGCAGGCGGCGCCATCACACCACCACACCAGGAGGAAAACATGCGAAAGTTCCGTAACGCGGCCGCTGTCGGGATCGCGGCTGGCGCGCTCTTCGCGCTGACGGCGTGCAACAGCGGCTCGCCGACGGGCGGATCAGGAGATGACGCCCCCGAGCAGGAGGTCTCGGAGGACGTCGCTCTCGAAGGCAGCCCCACCTACGATGCGATGGTCGAGCGCGGTGGACCGGTCATCGGTGTCAAGGAGGATCAGCCGAACCTCGGATACCTCGACGCCACGACGGGCGAGCGCAGCGGATTCGATGTCGAGATCGCACGCTGGATCGCCGCGGAGCTCGGCTTCAGCGAGGACGACATCTCGTATGAGCCGATCGCGTCGGCCAACCGCGAGCAGGCGATCGTGAACGGCGACATCGACTATTACGTCGGCACGTACTCGATCACGGACCAGCGCAAGGAGCAGATTGACTTCGCCGGACCGTACTTCGTCACGGGCCAGGGCTTCCTCGTCGCCGGCGACAGCGAGATGACCGAGGTCAACGATGTGTCGGACTTCAACGGGATGACCGTCTGCTCGGCGACGGGATCGACGCCGATTCAGAACATCAAGGAGAACTTCCCTGAGGTCAGCACCGAGGAGTACGACATCTACTCGTAGTGTGTCGAGGACCTGCTCAACGACAGGGTCGACGCGGTCACGACCGACGCGGCGATCCTCATCGGCTATGCCGCGCAGGACCCGGACAACCTGAAGGTGCTCGACGGCCTCTTCACCGAGGAGCGCTACGGCGTCGGCGTCCCGAAGGGCGACACGGAGCTGCAGGAGTTCATCAACACCATGTTCACCGATGGTGGCGACACGTGGCAGGAGATCTTCGACGCGACGCTCGGTCAGTCCGGCATCGAGATCGACCAGCCGGCGGTCGACGCGGTCGAGTGATCACCACGGGTGCGGGGCCAGGCCGGCCCCGCACCCGGATGGGCGGAGAGAGAGGAAACGCGTGGACGCCATCTTCGGCAACCTCGACCTGTGGCGCGAGGGGATCACCTTCACGATCGCGGTGTTCGTGTTCGGCGGCATCATCGCGCTCGTGCTCGGCACGATCGTCGGGGCGATGCGCGTATCGCCGGTACCGATCGCTCGGGCGGTGGGTTGGGCCTACGTCAACCTCGTGCGGAATACGCCGCTGACGCTCGTCTTCTTCTTCTTCATCTTCGGCTATAGCGCCCTCGCGCTTCCGGCCCTGTCGAACACGGTGCTCGGAACCCTCGCCATCGGCGTCTACACCGCGACCTACGTCGCCGAGACGCTTCGCGCGGGGATCAACACGGTTCCCGTCGGTCAGGCCGAGGCAGCGCGTGCGATCGGCCTGCCGTTCGGTCAGGTCATGTCCGTCGTCGTCCTGCCGCAGGCCTTCCGGTCCGTCGTGCCGCCGATGATGAGCGTGCTCATCGCCCTGCTGAAGAACACCACCGTCGCCGCCGGGTTCTCGATCTCGGTGCTCCCCGCGCTGCAGGCGTCGATCTCGAACTCACACACGCGCCCGGGAAGTCCGATGGAAGTGCTGCTCTGGGTGGCGGCGTTCTTCATCGCCGTGGTGATGCTCCTCACCTGGCTGCAGCGAACGCTCGAGAACCGATGGAGGATCGCACGATGACGTCCGTTCTCTACGATGTGCCCGGGCCCCGAGCTCGCCGCCGCAACGGCATCCTCGCCACGGCGACGATCGTCGTCGTTCTCGCGGTCGTCGCGTTCGTCGGCTGGCGCCTCGCGCTGACCGGCCAGTTCACGGCCGCCAAGTGGGAGGTCTTCTCCTACACCACGGTATGGATGTCGATCCTCGAGTACGCGTGGGGCACGCTGCGCGCGTTCCTGCTGGCGGGAGTACTGAGCCTCGCTCTCGGCTTCGTGCTCGCGGTCGGTCGCCTCTCCGATCATTCCTGGATCCGGATCCCGGCCACAGTCATCACCGAGGGGTTCCGAGCTGTCCCCGTGCTCGTGATGATGATGATCCTCTACTACGGCCTTCCGACGCTGGGCATCGCGATGTCGCCCTACTGGGCCGTCGTGCTCGCGCTGATGGTGTACAACGGGTCCGTGCTGGCCGAGGCGTTGCGCGCGGGTGTCGAGGCGATCCCGCGCGGCCAGAAGGAAGCCGGCTACGCGATCGGGCTGCGCAAGAGCGGCGTGATGACGCTCATCCTGCTGCCGCAGGCGGTGCGCGCGATGCTTCCCGTCATCATCGCCCAGCTCGTCGTGACCCTGAAGGACACCGCGCTCGGCTTCATCATCACGTATCACGAGCTCCTCTACTACGTGAAGCTGCTCGCGAGTCAGGCAGAGCTCGGGCGTCCGATCCTGCAGGCGGCGTTCGTGATCGGCGGCATCTACATCGTGATGTGTCTGCTGCTGTCGTGGCTCGCGAATGTCGTAGAGAAACGCAGTCGACGGTCACCGAAGAGGCACGACGAAGAGCCGGACCCCGCCGCCGACGACGAGTCGACCATGACCGAGGCGATCGCGGCGCAGAAGTCGACCGGGAAGTTCTGAGTCGACGATGCGCAACTGGCATACTTGAGCCGTGCCCGCTGCGCTGCCTCGCATGTCCCTGAAACGCCTCGCGTTCGCCCTCCTCGCCGTCGGTGCTCTCGCCGTCGCTTTCCTGCCTGCCTCGGCGTCGGCCGCGGAGTCGACGCCGCCAGTCGACGAGATCCCGCTGCCGGAGAACGGCGACTATCTCGGGTCGACGACCGAGGACGAGGCCGACCCTGGCGGGTACGCGCAGACGATGCCGGGCGTGCAGCCCGCGACGCTGAAGGGCTTCGACCCCGGCAACATCATCAACGACAAGACGATGTACCGCTCCGGCACGATGTCGGCGGACGCGATCCAGCGGTTCCTCAACGGGAAGGTCGCCAGGTGCGACCCCAACTACACGTGCCTCAAGGACTTCGCGATGCGCACGGCGACGAAGCCGGCGAACGCTTACTGCGGCGGCACGTACCGCGGCGCGGCGAGGGACACGGCGGCGCAGATCATCTCGAAGGTGTCGAAGGCGTGCCAGGTCAGCGAGCGCGTGCTGCTGGTGACCCTGCAGAAGGAGCAGGGTCTCGTGACGCACACGTGGCCGAGCGACTGGCGATACGACATCGCGATGGGCTTCGGCTGCCCGGACGGCGCGGCGTGCGACTCGCAGTACTTCGGGTTCCAGAACCAGGTGTACATGGCGGCGAAGCAGTTGCAGCGGTACACCAAGGATCCCTACTTCAGCTGGTACCCCGTAGGCAAGACCTCGCAGGTGCGCTGGCACCCGAACGCGGCCTGCGGATCCGGTCCCGTCACGATCCGGAACAACGCCACCGCCGCGCTGTATTACTACACGCCGTACCAGCCGAACCGTGCGGCCCTCAACGCGGGCTACGGCACCGGTGATGGATGTTCGGCGTACGGTAACCGAAACTTCTATAACTACTTCACCGACTGGTTCGGCTCGACGCAGGGCGGGGGAGGCGGCGGGAAGGCCGATCCGCGTGACAGCGTGGCGGTGCACCGCTTCTGGAGCGCGAAGTTCGACAACGCGCACTTCTACACCGTGAACGACGCCGAGGCGAACACCCTGCGCCGGACAGACCGGAACTGGACGTACGAGGGGCGCGACTTCCGCGTGTGGACCGCGTCGAACGGATCCTGCCGCGCCGGGTCGGTCGGCGTCCACCGGTTCTGGTCGTCGAAGTTCGCGTCACACTTCTATACGGCGGACGCGTCCGAGGCGCAGCAGGTGCGCACGGGTGACCGCAACTGGGCGTATGAGGGCGTGGGGTTCTGCGCGGCGTCGGGACCGTCCGGCACAGCGCCGGTGCACCGCTTCTGGAGCACGAAGTTCGGCAAGCACTTCTACACAGCCAACGTCACCGAGGCGAATCGACTGCGGACGAACGACCCCAACTGGGCGTACGAGGGCGTCGCGTTCTTCGCGCCGCGGGGATGAGCGGGTCCTCCCGGTAGACTTGTCTCTCGTGTCTGACGTACCCGAGATCACTCCCGAGCGAGTGGACGCCGCCGTCGCGGACGCCCTCGCTGCGGCCGCCGATGCCCCCGATACGGCCGCGCTGAAGAAGGCGCGCTCCGCGCACCAGGGCGACGGCAGCGCGCTCGCCGCGTTGAACGCGCAGATGCGCCACGTGCCGAAGGACCGCAAGGCGGAATTCGGCAAGATTGTGGGACAGGCGCGTGGCCGCGTCGCTCAGGCGTTCCAGGCGCGCGAAGAGACCCTGAAGAGCGCGGAGGACGCGGCGCGTCTCGAGGCCGAGCGCCTCGACATCACGGCGATTCCCCAGCGTACGCGCACCGGTGCGCGCCACCCCGTGGCGCTCATGCAGGAGCGCATCGCCGACCTCTTCGTCGGGATGGGGTGGGAGATCGCCGACGGACCGGAACTCGAGCACGAGTGGTTCAACTTCGACTCCCTGAACCTGGACGAGGATCACCCCGCGCGCCAGGAGCAGGACACGTTCTTCGTGGATCCGCCCGAACGTCACCTCGTGATGCGCACTCAGACGAGCCCCGTGCAGATGCGCACGATGCTCGAACGCGACGTGCCGATCTACATCCTCTCGCCCGGCAAGGTTGCCCGCACCGACGAGTTTGACGCGACGCACCTGCCCGTCTTCACGCAGGCCGAGGGGCTCGTCGTCGACAAGGGCATCACGATGGCGCACCTCAAGGGCGCGCTCGATCACGTCGCCAAGCAGCTGTTCGGCGACGCGGCGGAGACCCGCCTGCGCATCAACCACTTCCCGTTCACCGAGCCGAGCGCCGAATTCGATCTGTGGCATCCGACGTTCTCCGGCGGCGCCCGATGGATCGAATGGGGCGGCTGCGGCATGGTTAACCCCAATGTGCTTCGTGCCGCGGGCATCGACCCCGAGGTGTACAGCGGGTTCGCTTTCGGGATCGGGATCGAGCGCGCGCTGATGTTCCGGAGCGACGTGCAGGACATGCGCGACATGGCCGAGGGCGATGTCCGCTTCAGCGAGCAGTTCGGGATGGTGGTCTGATGCGCGTCCCCCTTTCGTGGCTGCGTGAGTTCGTCGAGGTTCCTGCGGATGCGACGCCGGACGACGTGTACGCGTCGCTCGTGGCCGTCGGCTTCGAGGAGGAAGACCTGATCGGCTTCGACGTGACCGGACCGGTCGTCGTCGGGCGGGTCGAGTCATTCGACGCCGAGCCGCAGAAGAACGGCAAGGTCATCCGCTGGTGCCAGGTCGACGTCGGTGAGTCGGAGCCGCGCGGCATCATCTGCGGTGCACAGAACTTCCTCCCGGGCGACAAGGTCGTCGTGAGCCTCCCCGGCGCGGTGCTGCCGGGACCGTTCCCCATCTCCGCGCGGAAGACGTACGGACACGTGTCCGACGGCATGATCGCGTCGGTGAAAGAGCTCGGCCTCGGCGACGACCACGACGGCATCATCCGGCTGGCCGAATGGGGCCTCGATCCCGAGGTCGGTACGGATGCGATCGCGCTGCTCGGCGTCGACGACGTCGCGGTCGATGTCAACGTCACGCCCGACCGCGGCTACGCGCTGTCCATTCGAGGCCTCGCGCGGGAGTACGCGCTCTCGACCGGCGCGGCATTCGCGGATCCGGGCATGCGCGAGCCGGCTGAGGTTGCGCCAGGATCCGGGTTCGCGCTGACCATCGCCGACGACAACCCGATCCGGGGACAGCAGGGCGTCACGCAGTTCGTCGTGCGGACGGTCAACGGCGTGGACCCATCGCGCCCGACCCCGACCTGGATGCGCTCACGCCTCCTGCTGGCGGGCATTCGACCGCTCGGCGTGCTCATCGACATCACCAACTACGTGATGCTCGAACTCGGCAATCCGATCCACGGCTACGACGCCGACCGCCTCACCGGGGGGATCACGGTCCGGCGCGCGGCGGAGGCGGAGAAGCTCACGACCCTCGATGGCGTCGAGCGCACGCTCAGTGCCGAGGACCTGCTCATCACCGACGACTCGGGGCCGATCGGTCTCGCGGGAGTCATGGGAGGATCCACGACGGAGCTGGGCGACGACACGACGAACGTCGTCGTCGAGGCGGCCGCGTTCGAATCCGTGTCGATCGCGCGCACGGCGCGACGTCATCGCCTCCCGAGCGAGGCCTCCAAGCGATTCGAACGGGGCGTGGATCCGTTGGTCGCGCACGCAGCCGCTCAGCGTGTGGTCGACCTGATGGTCGAGCTCGCGGGCGGCACCGCCGGCACGGTCGGCACCGACCTCACGTACGCGTACGAACCGCTGAGCATCGCGCTCCCGGAAACGTTCGCCGCTGACCTCATCGGCGTCCCCTACGACGCCGACCTGCAGCAGCGGATCCTCGAGCAGATCGGATGCGGCGTGGCCCGCACCGAGACAGGCTTCGCGGTCACGCCGCCTTCGTGGCGCCCCGACATCGTCGATAAGTGGAGCCTCGCGGAGGAGATCGCGCGCGTCGACGGTCTGGACAAGGTTCCGTCGATCCTGCCGACTCCGCCCTCCGGCCGCGGCTACACGCGCGCGCAACAGGCTCGCCGCCGCGTCGCGGATGCGCTTGCCGCCGCGGGTCTCGTCGAGACCATTTCCTTCCCGTTCGTCGATGAGCAGTCGAACGCGCTGTACGGTTCGGCCTCCGGTGACGGCGCGCCCGCGGTGCGCATCGCGAATGCGCTCGACCAGACCGCGCCGTTCCTGCGGCGCTCGCTGATCCCGGGGCTCGTCGCCACCGCGCACCGCAACCTGGCGCGCGGTGTGACCGACCTGTCGCTCTTCGAGACGGGCGCGGTGTTCCTCCCCGAGGACGGCGTGACCTACGGGACGGACTTCAACCCGCCGCGCGCGGCGCGTCCCTCGGATGACGACCTCGACCGGATCCACGCGTCAATTCCGCCGCAGCCGCGTCACGTGGCCGTGCTGTTCGCCGGCGACGTCTCTCCAAAGCAGCCGGGACGACCCGCGGAGGCCGCGGGCCTCGCGTCTGCGCTCGACGCGATTCGCGTCATCGGCGCGGCGGTGGGCGTTACCATCGACGTCGCGCAGACGCAGCGCGTCGCTCTTCACCCCGGCCGTGCGGGCATGCTGACAGTCGCGGGGGAGGACGTCGGGTACGTCGGCGAACTCCACCCCGACGTCGCGGGCGAGGCCGACCTCGTCGGACGCGTCGCCATCGCGGAACTCGACCTCGATCGCGCCATCGCCCTCGCACCGAGCCGCGTGACCGCGGGACCGCTGTCGACGTACCCGGCCGCGACGCAGGACGTGTCGGTCGTGGTGCCCGCGGAGCTCCCGGCGGCCGACGTGCGCGCCGCGCTCGTGCAGGGCGCAGGGGATCTCCTGGAGCAGGTACGCCTCGTCGACGATTACCGCGGCCAGGGCCTGGATGAGGGGCAGAAGTCGCTCACGTTCGCGCTCCGATTCCGCGCCGAGGATCGCACGCTCACCGCTGCGGAGGCCACGGAGGCGAAGATGGCGGGTGTCGCGGTCGCTGAGCAGCGCTTCGGAGCACGGATCCGCGACTGACGGCGACGACGGAACGGACGCCCGGGGCACGCCCCCGGGCGTCCGTTCCGTGCACGCACAGCTAAGGTTCAGTGAAAAACCATCCATTTGCTAGGGTGGTGTGGTGCTCGCGCATCAGCGCGAGGGCAGGAGTGGAACGACGGCTTCGTTCCTCCGGCCGCGATCGCCGTGTCACAGACGGCTCGAATCGCCTCGCGTGAGGATCCCCTCGCACCGCTGTGCCTCTGTGCGCAGCAGTGACTGAACCATGCCGGAAAGGAGCTGCACCCCGGGCTGTTCGCCGGCGTTGTGACCGCAGCAGTGGCCCAGGTTCGTACTCATCCTCCTGCGCGACGAGCTCGCGCGACTCGAGAAAGGGAACGCCTTCGTGGGCGAACTTCAACAGATCGCATGGCCCGTCGTGGTCATCCTCATGCTGGCCTTCTACGGCGGCAGCTTCTACATGTCGACGCGCATCTCCCGCAAACGCGAGAACGCCGACGGATACATGACCGGCGGCGGAAAGATCGGCTTCGGCATCTCGGCGGCCTCGATGACCGCCACCTGGATCTGGGCGTCGTCGATGTACGCGTCCGCAACCTCCGGCTACCAGTTCGGCATCTCCGGACCGATCCACTATGGGCTCTGGGGAGCCCTGATGATCCTCCTGATCTACCCGTTCGGTCGCCGCATCCGCAAGGTGGCACCGCGCGCGCACACGATCGCCGAGGTGATGTTCGCTCGTCACGGTCGTTCCAGTCAGCTCATGCTCGCCGGATCGAACGTTCTCGGCAGCGTCATCAGCTTGACGTCGAACCTCATC
The DNA here is from genome assembly GCF_014640975.1 of Microbacterium faecale. Classification (NCBI taxonomy): domain Bacteria; kingdom Bacillati; phylum Actinomycetota; class Actinomycetes; order Micrococcales; family Microbacteriaceae; genus Microbacterium; species Microbacterium faecale. The sequence continues at coordinate 11,664 of NZ_BMHO01000002.1, read as the reverse complement.
GCGGGCGGCGCTCTCATCTCGCTGCTGTCGCCGTTCACCTTCACGCAGGGGATCCTCGCGATCGGCGCGGGCGTGCTCCTGTACACGCTGTGGAGCGGCTTCCGCGCATCGGTGCTGACCGACTTCGCGCAGGTCATCGCGATGCTCGGCGCTGTCGTCATCATCGTGCCCGTCGTGTTCTTCGCGGCCGGCGGTCCCGGGCTCTTCGAGGCGGGTGCCGACAACCTCACGCCGGAGCAGGGGAACTTCTTCTCCTCGAAGGCGTTCTTCGAGCAGGGCGCTCCGTACATCGCCGCTGTTCTCGCCTATGCGATCGGCAACCAGACGATTGCGCAGCGCCTGTTCGCGGTGCGTGAGGACCTGATCAAGAAGACCTTCGTCACGGCGACCGTCGGCTACGGCGCGACCATTATCGGCGTCGGTATGCTCGGCGTGATCGCGCTGTACGCGGGGATCGAGCCGCTGGGCGGCGACGTCAACAACCTGATCCCGCAGATGGCCGCGACCTACCTGGGCCCGGTGCTGATCTGCGTGTTCTTCGTGATGATCATCGGATCGCTCTCGTCGACCGCCGACTCCGATCTGACGGCCCTGTCGTCGATCATGATGGCAGACGTCTACGGTCAGAACGTCGCGGGGAAGCGCAACGCGAACCCGAAGGTCATGCTATTCGTCGGTCGCGTCACGATGGTCGTGGCGGTCGTCGCCGCACTCGGCTTCGCATCGATCCAGTTCAGCATTCTCGATCTGCTCGTGTTCGTCGGCGCACTGTGGGGCGCGCTCGTTTTCCCCGTGATCTCGAGCTTCTACTGGAAGCGCGTCACGAACGTCGCGTTCACCGTCTCCGTGCTCGTCGCGCTTGTGGCATTCATCCCGGTGCGCTTCGAATGGATCCCGATGACGGGGGCAATCGCGATTACGAGCGACGTGCTGTCGACCGTCGGCGTCGGAGTTGTGCTCGGCCTCATGGCCTTCGGCTTCCTCGGGCGTCGCGCCGGTCTGATCATCGGAACAGTCGCGACGTTGGCGAGCGCACCGTTCGCCATCGGATTCCTGCACCAGTATTCCGTGCTGTCGGGCTCACTGATCGCCTATGCGGTCAGCACGATCGTCTGCGTCGCGATCACGATGTTCAACACCTCGAAGTCGTTTGACTTCTCGCTCATCAAGGTCCGCACGGGTGACTTCGACCCCGCGCATGAAGAGCAGGAGACGAAGGAAGGAGTCACGCGATGACCATCGCGCTCACCCTGTACGTGCTCGTGTGGCCGGTCATCGTGGCCGGCACCCTCGCCGTGCTCATCCGAGCGTTCGTGAAGGACGCCCGGACCGCGCGTGAGCGAGGGAAGCAGATCATCTGACGGATGCCGGACACGGTCGACCAGCCACGACGCAATAGAGTAGACCCCATGACGTATTCGGTCGCCGTGTCCGGCGCCTCCGGCTATGCGGGCGGCGAGATCCTCCGCTTGCTCGCGCGCCACCCTGATGTCGAGATCCGCACGGTCACGGCACATTCGAGCGCGGGCGATGCGCTCGTCGATCACCAGCCACACCTGCGTTCGCTGCGGCACCTCACCCTGCAGCCCACGACACCCGAGGTGCTCGCGGGCCACGACATCGTGTTCCTCGCGCTGCCGCATGGGCAGTCGGGCCAGTACACGGATGCGCTCGGCGGCGCCTCGCTGATCATCGACGCGGGCGCCGACCACCGGCTCACCTCGGAAGACGACTGGAACGCGTTCTACGGCGGATTGTTCCATGAGCCGTGGACGTACGGCGTGCCCGAGCTGCTCGTCGACGGGAGCAAGCAGCGCGAGCGCCTCGCCAGCGCGACGCGCATCGCGGCGCCGGGGTGCAACGCCTCTACGGTGTCGCTGAGCATGGCGCCCGGCGTCGCCGCGGGCGTCGTCGATGCGACCGATATCGTCACCGTGCTGGCGGTCGGCCCGTCCGGCGCGGGCAAAGCGGTCAAGCCGCACCTTCTCGGCGCCGAGCTGATGGGATCCGCGACACCGTATGCGGTCGGCGGAACGCACCGTCACATCCCTGAGATCCAGCAGGCCCTGCGCGCGGCGGGTGCTTCCGACCCGCGCGTGTCGTTCACGCCGGTGCTCGTGCCGATGGCGCGCGGGATTCTCGCGACGACTTCCGCGCCGATGGCGGAGGGTGTGACCGACGCCGAGGTGCGCGACGCGTGGGAGACCGCGTACGCGAACGAGCCGTTCGTGCAGCTTCTGCCCGAAGGACGCTTTCCGCGCACCGTCGATGTGACGGGCGCGAACACGGCACTGATGGGCCTCGCGATCGACCGTTCGGCGAACCGCGTGGTCGTCGTGACCGCCGTCGATAACCTCGCGAAGGGCACGGCGGGAGCCGCCATCCAGTCGATGAACATCGCGCTGGGCCTGGACGAGGCGACGGCCCTCCCCGTGGACGGGGTCGCCCCGTGAGCGTCACGGCAGCGGCCGGATTCACCGCGGCCGGCGTCGCAGCGGGACTCAAGAGCACCGGCAAACCCGACGTCGCACTCATCGTTAACGGCGGACCGCAGAAGGTCGGCGCAGCCGTCTTCACGACCAACCGCGCGAAGGCCAACCCGATCATCTGGTCGCAGCAGGTCGTCGCGGACGGCGTCGTCGAGGCGATCGTCCTGAACTCCGGCGGCGCCAACTGCTTCACCGGGTCGTTCGGATTCGAGACCGTGCACCACACGGCCGAGCAGGTCGCGCGCTCCCTCGGCGTCGGAGCGGGTGATGTCCTCGTCTGCTCGACCGGTCTGATCGGCACCGGCGATGCGACCTTCCGCAGCCGCGTCCTCGACGGCGCGACGCGCGCCGCAGCCGAGCTCTCCGAGCGTGGTGGCGACGAGGCAGCGCACGCGATCATGACGACGGACACCGTGCCGAAGATCGCGACCGTGTCGCGGGACGGCTGGACCGTCGGCGGCATGGCGAAGGGCGCGGGAATGCTGGCGCCCGGCCTCGCGACGATGCTCGTCGTCATCACGACCGACGCCGAGATCTCGGCTGACGAGGCGAACCAGTATCTCCGTGACGCGACGCGGGTCAGCTTCGATCGCCTCGACTCCGACGGCGCGATGTCGACGAACGACCAGGTCACGCTGCTGGCGAGCGGCGCGAGCGGCGTACGCCCGGACCCGGCCTCGTTTGGTGCCGCGCTGAGCGAAGTGTGTCTCTCGCTCGCAGAGCAGCTGATGGGCGATGCCGAGGGCGCAAGCCACGACATCCTGATCCGCGTCATCGGCGCGGCGAACGAGGACGACGCCGTCACGGTCGGCCGCTCGGTCGCGCGCAACAGTCTCTTCAAGACGGCCATCTTCGGCAACGACGCTAACTGGGGGCGGGTGCTCGCGGCGATCGGCACGACGGATGCGGAGTTCGACCCGTACGACGTCGATGTCACGATGAACGGCGTGCGCGTGTGCACGAAGGGCGGCCCGGACCGGCCGCGCGAAGACGTGGACCTGACGCCGCGCCGTACCGACATCGAGATCGATCTGCGCACGGGCGACGCTGAAGCGACGATCATGACCAACGACCTGACGCACGCCTACGTCCACGAGAACAGCGCCTATTCCTCATGACACCGATCGACCTGCAGCAGACGAGTGCGGAAGAGGCCGAGTTCAAGGCCTCGACGCTCATCGAATCGCTCCCGTGGCTGAAGCAGTACCGAGACGAGATCGTCGTCGTCAAGTACGGCGGCAACGCGATGATCTCCGAGGAGCTGCAGGACGCGTTCGCGGAAGACATCGCGTACCTGCGCTATGTCGGCATCAAGCCCGTGGTCGTGCACGGCGGCGGCCCGCAGATCTCGAACATGCTCGACCGGCTCGCGATCCCGAGCGAGTTCAAGGGCGGCTACCGCGTGACCTCGACCGAGGCCATCAGCGTCGTGCGCATGGTCCTGACGGGCCAGATCAACCCGCAGCTCGTCGCCAAGATCAACTCGCACGGCCCGTTCGCGGTGGGGCTGTCCGGCGAGGACGCAGCGCTGTTCGGCGGTCGACGCCGCGGCGTGGTGATCGAGGGGCGTGAGGAGAGCCTCGGGCGCGTCGGCAATGTGGAGCGCGTGGATCCGAAGCCCGTGCTCGACCACCTGCGCGCCGACCGGATCCCTGTCGTCGCCGGAGTCGCGCCAGATCTCGACAACCCCGGACACACGCTCAACATCAACGCGGATGCGGCCGCTTCGGCCCTCGCGCGCGCGCTCGGCGCGAAGAAGCTCGTCATCCTCACGGATGTGCCCGGCCTCTACGCCGACTGGCCGAATCGCGATTCGCTCGTCTCGCACCTGACGTCCGCCGAGCTGCGCACGCTGCTCCCGAAGCTCGAGGCGGGCATGATCCCGAAGATGCAGGCGTGCCTCGACGCGATCGAAGACGGCGTGCAGAAGGCGTCCATCATCGACGGCCGAGTGCCCCACTCGGTCCTTGTCGAACTCTTCACCAGCAACGGCATCGGAACGGAGGTCACGGCAGCATGAGTCACGACTGGAAGGATGCGGCGGGGCGCGACCTGATGAGCCTCGGTGGGCGACTGGCGAACCTCGAGCGCGGCCGCGGATCGCACGTCTGGGATGTCGACGGCACGCGCTACCTCGATTTCCTCGGCGGCATCGCCGTCAACTGCCTCGGCCACGCACACCCGGTCTTCGTCGACGCCGTCACGCAGCAGGCCGGCCGCCTCGTGCACGTATCGAATTTCTTCGCCTCGCCGCAGCAGCTGGAGCTCGCCGCGCGCCTGAAACGTCTCGCCGGGACGGGCGAGGATGGACGTGTCTTCCTCGCGAATTCGGGCACGGAAGCGAACGAGACGGCGATCAAGCTCGCGCGTCTGCATGGCAACGCCACGGGCGCCGAGACCATCCTGTGCCTCAACGGCGCGTTTCATGGTCGGTCCATGGGCGCGCTCGCGATCACGCCGAAGGCCGCCTACCAGGATCCGTTCGCCCCGATGATGTCGGGAACGAAGGCGATCGACCCGACGATCGAGGCGCTCGAAGAGGCGTTCGCCGCGGGCGGCGTCGCTGCGCTGTTCGCCGAGCCGATCCAGGGCGAGGCGGGCGTCGTCCCGCTGCCGGACGGTTACCTCGCTCGGGCGCGCGCGCTCGCGGACGAGCACGACGCGCTGCTGATCCTCGACGAGGTACAGACCGGATCCGGGCGCACCGGCGATTGGTTCGCCTTCCAGACGGAGGGCATCACGCCCGACGCGGTGACCTTCGCGAAGTCGATCGCCGCGGGCTTCCCCCTCGGCGGAATGATCACCTTCGGGAGGGCGAGCGAGCTGTTCTTCCCGGGAACGCACAACAGCACGTTCGGCGGCAACCCGCTCGCGAGCGCGGTGGCGAACGCCGTGCTGGATCACATCGAGCGCGAGCGGATCCTCGACAACGTCACCGCCCGCGGATCCGAGCTGCGTGCGGGCGTCGCCGACCTCCCACTCGTCCGCTCGACGCGCGGGCGCGGCCTCCTCATCGGCATCGAACTCACCGAGCCGGTGGCGGCTGACGTCGCCGGCGAGGCGTTCGCGCGCGGCCTGATCGTCAATGCTCCCGCGCCCGACGTGATCCGTCTCGCACCCGCGTACACGCTCGGCGACGAAGAGGTCCGCGAGTTCTTCGACCTCTTCGGCCAGGCGCTCGCCGCCGTCGCCGACCGCACCCCGACCTCGACGGAGCCGTAATGACGCGCCATTTCCTACGCGACGACAGCATCACCCCGGCCGAGCAGGCCGAGATCCTCGACCTCGCCGCGGAGCTGAAGAAGGATCGTTGGGCGCAGAAGCCGCTCGAGGGTCCGCAGACGGTCGCGGTCATCTTCGATAAGTCCTCCACGCGGACGCGCGTCTCGTTCGCGGTCGGCATCGCCGATCTGGGCGGGTCGCCGCTGATCATCACGACGGCGTCGAGTCAGCTCGGCGGCAAGGAGACTCCGGCCGATACGGCGCGCGTGCTGGAGCGGCAGGTGTCGGCCATCGTGTGGCGCACGTACGCGCAGGCGGGGCTCGAGCAGATGGCCGAGGGGACGCAGGTCCCCGTCGTCAACGCGCTGAGCGACGACTTCCACCCCTGCCAGCTGCTGGCCGACCTGCTGACGATCCGTGAGCACAAGGGGCGCACCGCCGGCCTGACGATGAGTTTCTACGGCGACGGCGGCTCCAACATGGCGCACTCCTACGTGCTCGCCGGTGTCATGGCGGGGATGCATGTGCGCGTCGTGAGCCCCGAGGGGTACCGCCCGCGCGAAGACATCGTGGCCGACGCCCACCGGATCGCCGCGGAGACGGGCGGATCGCTGAGTCTCACGGGCGACGTCGACGAGGCAGCAGTCGGCGCGGACGTCGTGGTCACCGACACCTGGGTCTCGATGGGCAAGGAAGAGGAGAAGGCGCAGCGCTTGCTCGAGCTCGGCGGCTATAAGGTCACCTCCGAGCTCATGGCGCGGGCGAAGGACGATGCGATCTTCATCCACTGTCTGCCCGCGGATCGCGGCTACGAGGTCGATAGTGCGGTGATCGACGGACCGCAGAGCGTGATCTGGGACGAGGCAGAGAACCGCTTGCACGCCCAGAAAGCGCTGCTCGTCTGGCTGCTGCGCCAGGGGTAGCCGGGACGCGAGCCATGCTTCCGAGGCGCGAACCCGGTATCGACCTCGCTCGGGGGCTGGCCGTGCTCGGCATGTTCGCCGCGCACACGCTCGCGACGCCGACGGCGCTGTCCTGGTCGGATCCGTCGAGCTGGGCGGCCGTCGTCAACGGCAACTCGTCGATCCTGTTCGCGACGCTCGCGGGCGTCTCGCTCGGCCTCGTCACAGGCGGATCCGCGCCCCGCCTCGGTGCGCCGCGCGCGCGGGAGCGTGCCCGGATCGCCGTGCGCGCCGCGGTGATCTTCGCTCTCGGTATCGCGCTCTGGATCCTGCCGACGCCCGTCTACGTGATCCTTCCCGCCTATGCGATCCTGTTTCTCCTGGCGCTGCCGCTGATCGCGCTGCGGCCGGCCGCGCTGCTGATCCTCGCCGGCGTCGTCGCCGTCGCGGCGCCCTTCCTCGTGCGAACGATCAACGCGTCGCCCTTCTGGTCGACGGACGGCGGGGAGGTCGTCTCTGCGCTCATCGGATGGCACTACCCGTTCATCGCGTGGATCGCGTTCGTCGCAGCCGGTCTCGCGGTGTCGCGGATCGGGTTCGCCTCGCCCCGCCGCGTCGCCGCCATGGGGCTCGGCGGTGGCATCGTCTCGGCCGTCGGGTTCGCCGTCCTCGGCCGCGTGACGCATCCGGCATTCACCGCCGTGCCGCACGAGACGGGCATCGGGGAGATGCTGGGCTCCGGCGGCCTCGCGATCGCCGCGATCTGCGCGTGCGTGCTCCTGTGTCGCACCGTCGTGTCGTGGGTCGTCTGGCCGCTGCGCGCAGTCGGGTCCATGCCGTTGACCGCATACGCGGCGCAGCTTGTCGCCTGGGGCGTGTGGGCGCTGATGCAGCCCGCGCCGGAGATGGCGATGTTCGATTTCCGCGGAGTCGGGGTGTTCTGGGTGCTGACGATCGCGACGATCATCGGCTGCTCACTGTGGGCGGTCGTGATCGGCCGCGGGCCGCTTGAGTGGGCGGTGCGCGGAATCACGCACGCGGTCGTGCGGGGCCGGTAACGGTCGCTGCTGCGGTACGCGCGCCGTTAGGCTGGACGGGTGACTGAGGATCCGACGACGCCGCACGGAACGAACGAAGGCGCACTGTGGGGCGGGCGGTTCGCGTCCGGCCCGAGTGCGGCTCTGGAGGCGCTGAGCCGCTCGACGCACTTCGACTGGCGGCTCGCGCTCTACGACATCCGCGGATCGCACGCGCACGCGACTGCGCTCGAGGCCGCTGGCTACCTTTCCGCTGACGATGCCGCCGCCATGCACGCGGGTCTGGACCGGCTCGCGGAGAAGGTGCGATCGGGCGAGTTGTCCCCCCGTCCCGGGGATGAGGACGTTCACGGCGCGCTTGAGCAGATGCTGCTCGACGAGGTCGGATCCGAGCTGGGCGGCCGTCTCCGTGCGGGGCGCAGCCGGAACGACCAGATCGCGACGTTCGTGCGGATGTACCTCCTCGATCACGCGAGTGTCATCGCACGCGAGGTGCTCCAGCTCGTCGATGCGCTCGTCGCACAGGCGGAGGCGAACGCCGCCGCGATCCTGCCGGGTCGCACCCACCTCCAGCACGCGCAGCCCGTGCTGCTTGCGCACCACCTCCAGGCGCACGCGTGGCCGCTCGTGCGTGACCTCGAGCGCCTGCGCGACTGGCGCGTGCGCGCGGGTGTCTCGCCATACGGCGGGGGAGCGCTCGCGGGGTCCACGCTCGGACTCGACCCCGCGCTCGTCGCGCAGGAGCTCGGGCTCGACCGGCCCGCCGAGAACTCGATGGACGCCACCGCGGCACGCGACGTCGTCGCGGAATTCGCGTTCATCGCCGCTCAGATCGGCATCGACATCTCCCGACTGGCCGAGGAGATCATCGTCTGGAACACGCGGGAGTTCGACTTCGTCACGCTCGACGACGGCTACTCGACCGGCTCCAGCATCATGCCGCAGAAGAAGAACCCGGACATCGCGGAGCTCGCGCGCGGCAAAGCCGGGCGACTCATCGGCAACCTCACCGGGCTGCTCGCGACGCTCAAGGCGCTCCCGCTTGCGTACAACCGTGATCTGCAGGAGGACAAGGAGCCGATCTTCGACTCCGTCGACACCCTCGAGGTTGTCCTGCCCGCATTCACCGGGATGATCCAGACCCTCGTGTTCCACACCGAGCGCATGGCGGCGCAGGCACCCGAGGGATTCTCCCTCGCGACCGACGTCGCGGAGTGGCTCGTGAAGCAGGGCGTCCCGTTCCGGGACGCGCACGAGATCTCCGGATCCCTCGTTCGCGCGTGCGAGGAACGCGGCATCGGGCTCGAGGACGCTGACGACGCGCTGCTGGCGTCCGTCAGTGATCACCTGACGCCCGGCGTGCGCAGTGTGCTGTCGATCGAGGGATCCGTCGCGTCGCGCGCCGGAGCGGGCGGCACGGCACCCGATCGAGTGGCCGAGCAGCGCGCCGAGCTCATCGAACGCGCCCAGCAGGCGTTCGCGGCCGTCGAACGTCAGTAGGATCATCTCCTATGACGACCCCCGCGATCTCCGTCGCGCCACAGCGGCTCGACGACAGCTTCGACACACTCTGGGATGAGCTCCGCTGGCGCGGGCTCGTCCACGTCTCGACGGACGAGGACGCCCTCCGCGAGCTGCTCGACGGGGATCCGATCGCCTATTACTGCGGGTTCGACCCGACGGCTCCGAGCCTGCACCTCGGCCATCTCGTGCAGCTGCTGACGATGCGCCGGATCCAGTTGGCCGGTCACCGTCCGCTCGGCCTCGTCGGCGGATCCACCGGCCTCATCGGAGATCCGCGTCCGACGGCGGAACGCACGCTCAACACGCGCGAGACCGTCGCGGAGTGGGTCGACCAGCTCCGCGGTCAGGTCGAGCAGTACCTCAGCTTCGAGGGGGAAAACGCCGCGCGCATGGTCAACAACCTCGACTGGACGGCACCGCTGTCGGCGATCGATTTTCTGCGGGAGATCGGCAAGCACTTCCGTGTCGGCACGATGATCAAGAAGGACGCGGTGAGCGCGCGCCTCAACTCCGATGCGGGCATCAGTTACACGGAGTTCAGCTACCAGATCCTGCAGGGGCTCGACTTCCTCGAGCTGTACCGGCAGTACGGCTGCGTGCTGCAGACGGGCGGGTCCGATCAGTGGGGCAATCTCACGAGCGGCACCGACCTGATCCACCGCGTCGAGGGCGTCTCCGCCCACGCGTTCGGGACCCCGCTCATCACGAACAGCGACGGCACCAAGTTCGGCAAGAGCGAGGGCAACGCAATCTGGATCGACGCGGAGATGACGAGCCCATACGCGTTCTACCAGTTCTGGCTCGGGACGGCCGATGCCGACGTCGTCGATCGCCTGAAGGTGTTCACGTTCCTGACGCGCGAAGAGATCGCCGAGTACGAACGGCTGGTGGCGGATGAGCCCTTCCGTCGTGCGGCGCAGAAGCGGCTGGCTGTCGAGGTCGTGACGGCGGTGCACGGTGAAGAGGCGACGGCGAAGGCGATCGCGGCGTCCGAGGCGCTGTTCGGCAAGGGGGATCTCGCATCGCTTGATGCGAGCACCCTCGCGGCTGCGTTGACGGAACTTCCCCACGCGACGGTCGCAGACGGAACGTCGGTGATCGATGCGCTCGTCGCGACGGAACTCGTCGCGAGCGTTTCTGAAGCGCGGCGCGCGATCGCGCAGGGGGGCGTCTCCGTCGACGGCGAACGCGTGGGCTCCGACGATGCACGGCTCCCGGCGTCGCTTCCCGGCAACGTGTCGGTTCTGCGGCGAGGAAAGAAAGCTCTCGCAGGAGTGTTCATCGCCTGACGGCGGCGATGTCGGAGGAGGCGCGGATGAGCATCAGCAGCGGATGGGCCGAGCGCATGCCCTGGCAGGGATCCGTCACGGGCGACGCCACGCTCGACGCGGTCGATGGATCGCCGCGGCCGGACGGGGCCGGCGACGTGCCGGAGCTCGTGAGCGACGACCGCGCCGTTTCCTCAGACGCACCCGCGGATGCCGCAGAACTTCCTGCCGGCTCCTGGTCGATGCCCGACGGCGCCGTGAACGCGATCGAAGAGCGACTTCCCGCCGGTGTCGAACCGGCGACTGCGGAACGGTGGGCGCGCCAGGCATCCACGCCTGAGGGTCGCCGCGAGGCGCTGAACGACATCGGCGTGCACATGTCGGAGGAGTACGCGGAACGCGCCGGCCTCGATATCGATCCAGCCGGTGTCGACGCCTCGGTGCGGGCTCTCGCAACCGACGAAGGCCGTGCGGCCGCGATGCGTGAGCTCGGCGTGCACATGTCGGGTCACCTCGCGGAACGATACGGCGTCGAGGACGCCGAGGCCGCCCGCTTGCTGGAGGCGTCACGTGCCCTGCGCACTCCGGAAGGCCGACGGGCGCTGATGGCGGAGTACACCGACGGTGCGGACAGCGACCTCATGCGGTACATCACGGGGCGCGGCGATTCGATCGGCGATCGCCGAGAAGCAGTGCAGAAGCTGCTCGAGAACGACCGTCTGCGTGGCGGCGCCGCACGGCTCGGCCGCGGGCTGCTCATCGGTGGCATCGTGCTCATCGTCGTGCTCGTGGGGATCCTCATCGGAGCTGTCGCGTTGCTCGGCAGCTTGTTCGACGGGGGAGCGGACACGGTCGCCCAGGCGGCGACACGCCCGGCGATCGACTGGATTGGCGCCGGCCTCCTCCGGCGCGTAATGTAATCACTTGTCGCCGCCAAGCGGTGAGGTTGAGCTGAGAAGCTCCCCACCCCATGACGACGACAGATCCTCACCTTCCACAGACCGGCGTGTTGTTTTGACTGTTGGTTGTGGTGTGGTTAGGATTGAGAAGTTGCCCCGGAGGGCTCGGCTTGGTTGTCGAGGGCTGGGTGCGTCTGATCTTTGAGAACTCAACAGCGTGCACTTGTCAAATGCCAAATTTTGTCCCTGTAGCCCTTTTTTGGGGTTATGGAGATTCCTTTGGATCAATTGATGTCAGTTGACATTTTTATTGGTCAGTTTCA